>JAHFBI010000200.1 GCA_023250095.1 Candidatus Melainabacteria bacterium | reverse complement strand
CGAAGAAGCTCCGGCTTGCGAAAGCTCCGAAGAAGCTCCGGCTTGCGAAAGCTCCGAAGAAGCCCCGGCTGCTGAAAGCTCCGAAGAAGCTCCGGCTGCTGAAAGCTCCGAAGAAGCCCCGGCTGCTGAAAGCTCCGAAGAAGCTCCGGCTGCTGAAACTGAAGAAGAAGCTCCGGCTGCTGAAACTGAAGAAGAAGCTCCGGCTGCTGAAACTGAAGAAAAGACAGAGGCGATCGTTGCTGAGGCTGAAGAAGAGAAGGAAGTGAAAGCAGAGGAAGCTCCCAGCGAGGAGAAGCCTACGGAAGAAGCTCCTTCAAGCGAAGCTGCCTGAAGACAAAGAGGTGGGACGACCACCTCTTTTCTTTTGCGTCTTGATTCGGATGATTTACCGTCGCTGGGTTTGTCCGGTCCTGTCTCTTGAGCCACCGGGCTACCGCACTTGAGCTATGTAAACAGCAAAAGGGCGCAAAGTCAAAGAGTTCAGCAAAACTGAAGCCGGTGCATGCCGATCCGAGCTGAGGAGTGTCGTTGCCTCCGGCTCAGAAATACCGTGCCTTTTCAAATCGAAGCTGATATGTTGCGTTTGCCGGCTCATGTTTAAAGCAACGAGTACGCTGTCGCCAGTGCCCGCGTCCTGGCGCAAGTAGGACAGCACATGGTTATCCGATTCATTCAACGGCACGTAAGCTCCCCTGCCGAAAGCAGGATTGTTCCTTCTCAATTTGATCAGCTTCTTGTAGAAGTTGAGAATGGATGAGGGATCCTGTTGCTCGACGGCGACATTATGACTCTTGTAGTTGGCGGCCACCGGCAGCCAGGGTTTGACTGCTGAGAACCCGGCGTAAGGAGCGTCCGACCATTGCATAGGCGTACGTTCGCCATCGCGTCCTTTTTCCAGAGGCCAGCCAAGCTTGCCGATTGGATCCCTCACGTCTTGCTTGCGGGTGGGGGGGCTGGTTTCCATGCCCAGTTCCTCACCATAGTAGAGGATGGGCGTGCCGCGCAATGTGAGCAGCATGGCCGCCATCAGCTTAGCGACACTATCCCTGTCACTGCCAGTGGCGTAACGATCATAATGGCGCACCTGATCGTGATTGCTCAAAAGATACACAGGCCAGCCGCGAGCGGGGTTGAGATCGGAGGCAGCAATCTGTTTGCGAAACTCCCTTGCCGACAACTCAGGCACGAAAGCAAAAAAGAAGTTCATCGGCAGCTGAATCTCATCGCTGTTTCGCCCGTACATCTCAAAGAGTTTGGCAACGCTCGCCTCGGACGTCTCGCCTATCAAAAGGCGATTATCGCCATAGCTATCAAGAACTCTTCTCAGCTCCTTCAATACCTCATGTACCTCGTCCTGACGTTCGTTGTATCTGTTCTCCATGTTTGGATCGCCAAACTTGTTTGTCCCGGGCTTTAACGGATTGTCCAGCAAGCGGGGATCTTCAAACATGGTGCAGATGGCATCGAGGCGAAATCCAGCCACGCCACGGTCCAGCCAGAAACGAGCCACGTCATACATGGCGCGGCGAACCTCCGGATTTCGCCAGTTGAGATCTGGCTGCTCCGGATAAAAGAAGTGATAGTAATACTGCCCGGTCAAGGGATCCCTCCGCCAGGCCGAGTGACCGAAAAGAGAAAGCCAGTTGTTGGGAGGCCCGCCGTCTTTGCCATCGGACCAGATATACCAGGAGCGCCGGGGGTTGTTTTTCGAAGAGGCTGATTCAATAAACCAGGGATGCCTGTCAGAAGTATGATTCATGACCAGATCCACGATGAGCCGGATGTGGCGTTTCCTCGCTTCCGCCACGAGATTGTCGAAATCGGACAGTGTGCCAAACTCAGGATCTATTGCGCAGTAATCGGAAATGTCATAGCCGAAATCGACCTGGGGAGACGGATAACAAGGCGTTATCCAGATAGCGTCCACGCCAAGATCACTTAGATAGTCCAGCCTGGCTGTAATGCCGGGAAGATTGCCCTTACCGCAGTTCCGGCCATCCGCGAAACTGCGCGGATAAATCTCGTAGATGACCGCACTCTTCCACCAGGGCTCTGCTTGCTCAGCTTTGCTGGCTGCCGTCGAAGCTGAAATGAAAACGGAAAGAAGCAATACCACAAGCCCGGCAAGAAACCACTGCCTTGCCATGCCTGTCACCTTCCTTGCAGTTGTTTAACGCGCGCTAAGTATAACACCGCCGAGCCTGCCGCCGACCAGAGCGGCGCGCAAGCCATGCTAGGATCAAGGGCTCGACGGCAGCTTCGCTCTGGCAACTGAGGACAGATAATGACAACGGCTCAACTCAAAGAAACACCTCTGGCTTCGGCACATCGCAAGATCGGCGCCAGAATGGTTGATTTCGCCGGCTGGAACATGCCGGTCCAGTACAAATCGATTGTTACCGAACATATGGCGGTCAGGACCAGAGCTGGGCTCTTCGATGTCTCTCATATGGGCGAGTTTCTGGTCCTAGGCGACAGCGCCCATGATTTCGTGCAATACGTCATCGCCAACGATTTGAATAAGCTAGTCAAACCGGATATGGCGCTTTACACGCAGTTCGTCCGTCCAGACGGCGGGACCGTTGACGACTTGATAGTGTACCGGCGCAAGCAGGATTACTTGCTTGTCGTTAATGCCTCCAACATTGACAAAGACTGGAAATGGCTCAAAGAAGCAGCCAATGACTTTCCCGGAGTGGAGCTCCGGAATATCTCGGACGCAATAAGTCTTCTGGCTTTGCAAGGTCCGCTGGCCGCCTCAATCCTCTCCGGGCTTGCAGGCAACTGGGTTCTTGATATGCCTTCCTTTACTTACGGCGAAGCTACCGTTGAAAGCATGGACATCAGTTTTGGCCGCACCGGCTACACGGGCGAAGACGGCTTCGAAATCTTTGTCGGGTCGCAAGACACCGAGAAACTCTGGAACCTGCTCCTTCAGTGTGGAGAAGCTTCAGGCATAGAGCCCTGCGGGCTGGGAGCTCGCGATACCCTGCGCCTGGAGGCCGGTCTGCCTCTGTATGGACACGAGCTTGATGATGGAACCAGCCCTCTGGAGTCAGGACTTAGCTGGAGCGTAAAACTGGACAAAGGTGATTTTCTTGGTGCTGAAGCTCTCAAGTTGCAGCGTTTGCACGGACTGAAAAAACAGTGCGTTTGTTTGAAAGTCGACGGCAAAGCTTTGCCTCGACAGGGTTATGCTGTGGACAGCGGGCTCGGTCGAATCGGCGTTGTCACCAGCGGCTCGCAGGGCATTTTTGTCGGTTATCCAATCGCCTTTGCTTTCGTGCCGCCTGCTTATACCGAACTTGGAAAAGAGTTGTTCGTAACCATTCGCGATACGAAAGTGAGAGCACAAGTCGTCAAACGTCCCTTTTACAAACGCAAATAAGGCAGGGCATTCCAATGCGATGGTCGAGAATGTTCATCCCGACGCTCCGGGAAGATCCTTCCCGTGTAGAGGCAGCAAGCCACAGATTGTTCTTGCGCGCTGGCTATATCCGGCAGCTGGCACCAGGAATTTTCAGTTTCCTGCCCCTGGCCCAGCGCGTCAGGCGGAAGATAGAGGACATCGTCCGCGATGAGATGAACAGATCGGGAGCACAAGAA
Organism: Candidatus Melainabacteria bacterium; assembly: GCA_023250095.1. Taxonomy (GTDB): domain Bacteria; phylum Cyanobacteriota; class Vampirovibrionia; order Obscuribacterales; family Obscuribacteraceae; genus JAHFBI01. The sequence goes on along the minus strand of JAHFBI010000200.1, from coordinate 5,298 downwards.
TTTCTTCTGCCTGCTCTCCACCCGGCAAAGCTCTGGAGGGAATCCGGGCGTTTCGAAGCCTTGCAGCCAATCATGTTCCAGCTAAAGGATCATAAGGAAACGGAGCTGGTGCTGGGTCCGACGCACGAAGAAGTTTTTACAGCTCTGGCGCGCTCGGCAATGAATTCCTACAGACAGCTACCTCAGGTGTGGTATCAGATTCAGACTCGCTTTCGCGATGAGCCGGCACCGCGCGCCGGGCTGGTGCGCATGCGCGAGTTCACCATGAAAGATGCTTACTCCTTTGATCTTGACCCCGCCGGGCTGGATCTTGCTTTCAGAGAGCTGGAAAGTCTGTACGGGCGCATTTTCACACGTTGCGGGCTAAAATTCCTGGCCGTGGAGCGCAACGGCGTGAGCCTCAACGGCGGTCAATCCATTCAGTTTATGGTACGGGCAGAAAGCGGAGAGGATCGGCTGGCCACCTGCAAAGGATGTGGTTTTGTCGGCAATGCAGAAACGACTCTGGGACGCGTGGCGCCAGAGCAAGATACTGAAGGACCTGCCGCACCGCAAGAATTCCCGACGCCCGACGTGAGAACCATAGCCGACCTGACCAGATTTACCGGCGGCACACCGGCCAGTCGCCAGATCAAGACCCTGGTCATGTCCGTTGACGGCAGCCTTAAGTTGGTTTTGCTGCGCGGGGACCATGTTCTCAATGAAGCGAAACTTGCCGACGCTGCCGGCACTTTCAATATCCGACCAGCCAGCCCCGAAGAAATTCGGGAAGCGCTGGGAGCACTGCCGGGCTCGCTTGGAGCAGTCGGCGTCAGCCGAGAAACCCACCCGAAGATCACCTGCGTGCTGGTCGACCTTGCCTTACGCGGGCGCCACAACCTTTTGACCGGGGCCAACCAGGACGATTTTCATCTTTCGGGCGTTTCAGTCGAGCGCGACATCAAAGCTGATGCATATGCCGATCTGCGCTCCATCGAGCCCGGCGACGGTTGCCCTTGCTGCCCGGGTCAGCTGGAGATACGCAATGCCATCGAAGTCGGGCATATATTCAAGCTGGGCACAACTTGCTCCCAGTCCATGGGGGCCACGGTCGCAGCCGAAGACGGCACTCCGGTGCCGCTCGTCATGGGCAGCTATGCCCTGGGCGTGGACCGGGTGATGGCAGCCGTAGCTGAGTTGCATCATGACGAGCAAGGACTGTGCTGGCCGTCATCGATAGCACCTTTCAGGGTGCTGGTCACAGCAGTAAACGTCAAAGAAGAAGGCGTGCTGGCTGCTGCAGAAAAAATTTACCGCCATCTGTGCGAACACGGCGTCGATGTCTTATTTGATGATCGTGATGAACGCGCCGGCGTGAAATTCAACGATGCGGATTTGATCGGCGTGCCCTGCCGCATTACAGTCGGAAAGAAAGCTGTCGAAGGTAAAGTTGAAGTTTTTACCCGCGCAAGCGGCAAGTCCGAAGTTGTTCCTCTTTCTTCGATTGTGGAACACATTGTCCGGCAAGTGAAGAACCTTTCGCAAAAGACACTGAAGTAATGAACATACGGGCGCCGGGCGTGTAACATACTAAGTCCACGGCGCAAGCACTCTTGAAAAAACGCGAGGATATTTGGGATGTCAGATACCGGTGCCAAAACGCTCAGCTACCCATCTGAGCTGAAATATGTCAAGACACATGAATATGTGCGTGTTGAAGACGGTCTTGCCACTATCGGGATTACGGCCTTTGCCGCCGACCAGCTTGGCGACGTGACCTATGTCGAGCTGCCCAAGGCTGGCACCTGCTTGAAACTGGAAGACAAGTTTGGAGTAATTGAGTCTGTAAAATCCGTCTCCGATCTTTATATGCCAGTCTCCGGGGAGATCACTGCCGTAAATGACCGGCTCAGCTCCGAGCCGGAACTTGTCAACCTGGACTGCTACGGCGAAGGCTGGATGCTGAAAGTCAAGATGGACAATGCCGATGAACTGAAAGATGCTCTCAGCGCCGCTGGATACAAAGAATTCTGCGTCGAATAAATCTTAAATGTTCCCTTCATAGTGACTTGTAAGCTCTCTGCCATTAAAATGGTGGCGAAACACGGCATAGTTTTCTTTTTGTTGCATCCGTGCAGGTTACAGGATAGAAAGAGAAGTTTCAAAGATGACTGACGGCAGGTCCGTCTTGCTTGCCAAGATATATTTCCTGGCCATGCTCACAGCTTTAATAGTGGTGGCAGGAAATTCGGAAGCAAGCCAGCAATTCAAAATCATGAAAGAAAAAATCTGGACTTGCAGCCAGAGTCACTGAGCTGCCCGGTGCTCAGTCGTTGCCGGGCGACTCGTCGAGCGGCGATTTTTTGCGCGGTGGCGGCGGGTTAGTTTCTATCTGCTCGGCACTGCCCTGAAGAGTGGTTGCCGAAGGGACAAAATTGTCAGAGAGAATTTCCTGGGCCAGGGAAAAATAACGCGAGCCAGGACGGATCTGCGACAACTCTTTCATGGCACCGTCAGTATCATTTTCCACATCTATTTTTTCCATGGCATCTAGATATAGAGCCTGGCTCAATAACTCATCGGCATCCGGTCCGGAGATGTTAAAACAAGCCGGCAGGGGACTGCCCTTGAGCAAGGCAATAGCAGCTTTGTAATTGTGTTGCGTGATGCTTTGATCGGCAGAGTGTATCAGGTACATCTTGAAAAGACCGATAGTAAAGCCGGCCATCGCTACAAGCAGTCCTATGCCCAGCCCGAAGTCCAGCAACATCGGATGGCGAAAGCGCCGTCCAGAGGGAGTTTCTCTGACCGGCTCCTCAAGGACCTCGTCCAGTATTCTGGATACGTGGTGCGGCTGGACCATGGAATCGCCACAGGAGCCGTCTCTACTTGCCTCGGCGGTAGGCGCAGGCGAATCTCCAGCATTGCTTTCAGGGGAGGCAGAGTCAGCAACTGCCGGCTTGTCCTCATCGCCTGACTGTGACGGCTCCTGTGCTTGCCGGGCATCGTCTTGCCCCAAAGAGTCATCACTCGGGGCTTGCGCAGACCCTATCGTATCCTTGGCATTGCCGGTGGACCCTTCATCCTTTCCAGCAGCCTGGGATGAATCCGACTCCGAACCAGCCATATCGAACACTCCGTTGTATCGACACTACCCAAAATGGCGGGATTGTTGCAATTATTACCTTATCACGCTTTTAAGCCGGTCACCAGTCAGCTCCCTCGAGCGAGGCCGCCAACGAATTGTTCTCCTTGTCACTTAAAAGCCAGAAGAGCATCTTGCAGACGCCTGCGGGCCCCTTGATTGCACTCTGAAGACAATCTCGATTTAATACCGTCGACGACCTTTTGCCTTGCCCCTGCGCGGCAAAACTCGGACAAGACATCGAGCGCCTGCCGCCTGAGCGATACTTCTGCAGCTGCCGAGAGTCTGATAACTTGCTCCAGGGACTCAGCCAGGTGGAAACACGCCACACCGGCAAGAGCCGCCTGTTTGACCGTAATGGCAGGATCGCCGAGTCTTTGCGCGATAATTTCTTTCATTGAGGGCAAGAAACGCCGGTCGGTCTTAGGATGGCAGCCGACTTCAATGAGGGATTCCAGGGCCTGCCGGCGTTTATCCGGGGCAAAATCGCCGACTGCCTTGAGCAGACAAGCGACAGACTCATCATGAGGAAGTTTGCCCAGAGCTTTGAGACAGGTCCAATAAATAAGCGCGCTTGAAGGCGACTCTTCGAAGACAGGATACTTGTCCAGTGGGGCAGCCGTGCGCAAGTCGAGATCGACTGATTCTTCAATCAAACCGACTATCAAAGGCGCGCACTCGCAGGCGGACAGAGCGCCCAGCGCCTCGACGACCTCTTCGACAAGGGGATAATCACCCTTGAGCAATGGTATCAAATACGGTTTGCCGGCCCCGAGGGCAAGCTGCCCGCAGAGCTTGATGGCATGAGCGGCCTGCCCTTCCGATTCCGGGGAAACTGAAGGAGCTTTCTCCAGCCAGCTGAAAATAAAGGACAGATCGCTCCCCTGGCAGACATAGCTTGCTCCCCGCCTGGCAATATCTCTGGCCCGGTCGAGATCTCTGCTGCGCTCAGACGGGAAGTCCGCCTGAGCGACTCCTTCCAACCAGCTTGCCAGAGCAAGCATGGTCCGAAGCCGGCGCGGCGATGGCGCGGCCTGGAGCAACTCAAAAACACGCGCCAGGCAATCGGGATGCAAGAGCTCCATGGCCGTATCACCGCCAAAAGATCCCCCGGCAGCCTGCAAGATGCCGAGGATGAGCTCGAGGGCGCCTTCCTGCACCAACTCGTCGCTTTCTCCCAAAAATTCCAGTGGGCTGAGGCGGCGGGAAATAGCGACCGACATATAATCAGCCAGCGGTGGATGGGCAAGCAAAGCGCGGGAAAGATCCGCTCCCACCGACTTCAGCGGCCAGAAAGCCAATGCGCCGGCAGCGTCGACTGCGTGCCAGGGCTGCCGACTGGTCAGATGAGCGGTCAGAGCGCTGCGGGCTTGCTCGCCGCCGAGAGCGGCCAGCGCATAAGAGAGATGGCAGAACGCTGCCTGCACGCTCTCATCAGAATCGGACTCAACCAGAGCGCGCACCACAGACGGTACTGCCTTCCCCTTCTGCAAGAAAGCCAACACATAAGCTGCATTGGCACGCACTCGCCAATCACTGTGCCTGAGCGGATTTTCACCAGAGGCAGGCAAGAGTCCATCGCCGTCAGGCAACAGACACTCAAGTAAGGCTGCCGACTCGCTTTCCTTGATCTGCCCGAAAATGGCTTCGAGCTTCTCTTTCCACATAAGCGGAGGAAGCTTGAGAGCAATGCACAGCTGATCAGAGCTGCCGCGCTCCAGCGCCTGAAAAATGTCGGCGCGCACTTCCTGGAATTGCTTCTGATTATCCGGGCTGGTGCCTGCAAGAGCATGATAGAGCATTATGTGCTCGAGCTGAAAATCCTCAAGGGAGACTTCAGGCTTTTCCTTCAGCCCTAAAGCCAGTTGCTTGATCTGCTTGATTATGTTTTTTAACGGCATCGCTCAGGATTTAGCCATAATGCCCAAAGCTTAACAGAGTCCAACCCGCAAATGCCCCCAGCTGGATGCCAGGGTAGTATCTTGTTACGGTGGGAGGGCTCACCTCCCGACTGCCAATTTCAAGCCACCCTATTCTTGCCTTATGGACATTCCCGCCCTGTTCACCCACCTTGTAGAAAGAGCCTCGCAAGCAGCCGCGGGCGGCGGGCTGCTTGCGCCAGCGGCTGCTTCCCTTTTTCTGTTTGTCCTTTTTGCTTTCCGCTCCCCCATCTT
>JAHFBI010000008.1 GCA_023250095.1 Candidatus Melainabacteria bacterium | reverse complement strand
GCGGCAGAAGGAAATGTTCCTACCTGGTGGGCTTCCCTTGAGTGGTTTCTTGTGGCTGGCTTTGCCGGAGCTGCTTTTTTTATCGACAGGAGAATCCCGCGCTGGCGGCGTTTTGCCTTTATGTGGCTCATCATAGCCCTGGCCTTTTTTATCGCGTCTGCCGATGAAGTAGCGCAGATCCATGAGACTGTGGGCAGCTATCTGCGCTCTCAGGTGGACGCGTCGGACACACTGTCCCATCTGGTTCCTCAGGGCCCGAAAGATTCGCCCTGGATTATTTTTTATGCCCTTCCGCTTGCCGGGCTGGGGCTGGCTTCCATAACTTTTCTCTTTAAGCGTCTCAACTACAGGCCGCCTCTCATCATTTATTGCATTGTCGCTGCCGAATTGTATGCTGCCTCCATCGGTCTCGACTGGTTTCAAGGTTGTTCTGAGGCTGTACAGAGGCACTGGGCTGAGGTCCTCGGTGTGATCAATTCTGAGGGGCTGGTCGAGGCCACGATGACTCTTGAGGAAACGCTGGAGAATGTAGGAACAAGTCTTCTGATATTGTCTTTTGCTGGCTTCGTCTTCGATCATGTCCGAGTTTCAGTGGCAGATGCCGGCATGGTGCCAGAACAAGCAGAGCCCCCATCGATTGACGAGGGCTCTGCAGGGGTTAATCAAAGCTTGAGCTGATAATCAGATCAAGGAGTTGGGAACCGGGGCCTGGACCTTTGTGGAAGTTTGAGTATCCGGTCCGGGGCTCTGAGCAGCGCCTGTATCGTCAGAACTCTTCGCTCCCGGTCCGATTGTGTAGTTGAACGTATTGGGGATGCGCAGATTGACGCCGCCGATATTGGCGAAAGCAGGACCCAGAGACGGTCCGCCTACGAGTCCGCCCGGCGGCACCACCGCCGCTCCAGACGGCGCAGGCAGAATGGCCATGGGCGAGCGGATCTGGAAGTCGCAAGAAAGACCACCGCAGAAGAATGCTGCGCGCGGTTGCTGAGTGAGAGCGCCGCCTTTTTTGCTCTTCCACTTCCCGTATGCCCAGCCGTTGCCGTGTCCGCTCCAGCCTTTCACTGGAGAATCGATGCCGAGATAGTCGCCTTTGGCTTTGCTGCGGGCTTTATTGTCGTCCTTCTTGAAGCTCTTTTTGGAGCCTTTGCCGTTGACTGTATTGAAGAAAGTATCTACGCGGCACCAGTCTGCCGGATCGCCGAGCATAGGTTGTCCGGCGTGGATGCCTCCATGGTTGAGTCCGATTGTGGCTGTTTCATCACGCATCGTGGCTGCCCATGTAAGAGGCAATGGCGCTTTGCCTGACTGTGTCTTGATGGCATCATAAGATACTGTGTAGATCTGGTTATGAGAAACAGGAACGTACTGGAAAGGCAGTGTGCAAAGGTTGGTACTTACAACCTGGCCGGTCGCGTCAAATTCGTAGAGGAAGAGATATTTGCCGGCTTCAGCTGTGATTTGTTCGTCCTGCTTGTCTTTGTCGTTGGGAGCTGTTTTCCCCTTGTAGAAGTCGAACGAGGCAGGGTCTGCTGTCCAGCTTGTGTTGTTGATGTCCCCGCTGTTGGCTGTTCCTCCCAGGATGGATGCTACGTCAGAGGGCATCGGGTGGGAAGTAACGATGTCGCCGTTTACTTTGAATCGTCCGTCTGGCAGCACCTGAATCCCTTTGCCTGTCAACCATTGCTCGTTGTTGACCATGTCGTGCGAGCGGCTTGCTACAAGAGCAGCGTTGGTGATGGCGTTGGTGGCATTTGTTGTTTCGGTAAGTGTAGTGGCGACCGAGGCTGCTTTGTTGGCTGCGGCAAGCGTAGCCAGGGCAGCAGTATTGCTTGCGCTGAGCGCGTTCTGGAAAGCTTGCACATCGGCAAGCGTTATATCTTTGCCGCCGGAGCGCAGGCTCCCGTCATCTGCCAGCTCGAGGGCCGGTGAATTCGGGGGTGCTACGTGCGAGACATCCAGGTTGGCTGCTACACTCCAGTACGAAGACTTCGCATCGGCGCCTCCGGCCAGCCAGGCGGCATCTCTGTCCGCTTGCGAGGTTGGAGCCATCACGGCAAAGTCGTTGCCGCCCGCTGTGTTGCCCTGATTATCCGGTTTCTTGGCAAAAGCCGGCGGGCAGAAGGGGAAAACCTGGGCGCAATAAACCTGGGAGCCGTCATCAGGAATTGCCGAAAAGTTTTGAGTGAGCATTGAGTCTATGGCCGAGATTTTCGGGCGAGTGCGGGCAGCACGCAACCAGTGGAAGAAACCTGTACCAAAAGTTTGCGTGACGGAAGGCGGATTGGAGATACCGGGGATATTGCCAGGGGCGAGCAAAGAAGTGCTGGGATCGCCCGGGAAAGTCGAGGGCCAGTCGCCGCCTTGAGCTGTGAAAACTTTGCTTGTGTTGGTGTTCAGGTCGCCGTTTGAGAATATGTCTTTGATGGAGTTAATTCCAGGAACCAGCCCGTTCGGGAAGCCTAGTGTCAGGACGCCAGGCGGGCTCATATCCGTATTGCCCGAAGGTTGAGCACATGCGATTGAATGCACAGGATGCGATACTTGCTCTCCGTTATCCCCCTGGCTGAGCGAGGCGGTGATTGTGTGGTCGGCTTCTGCTTTCACTATGGAGCAAGCGCGTTTGCTGTCTGGATCGCGAAACTGCCTGGCATCGACCAGAGAAGGTTGCCTGGCAATGCCGGCAAAATAAAAGTCTTCACCGCAAGCTGGGACGCTGACAAAAGCTTTATAGTGTCCATCTAGCTGCTGGTCCGGGCTTACCTGTGCCTGGTTGTCCGGTTTCGGCAGGTCGGTCAAAGTGGTGCTGCCATTCTCCAGATATCCTAGGCTGAGTTTGAATGAATTTACTACCACGTCTCCGCCGGTCAACTTGGTCAGGTTGGACTGATAGACCTTTTGCGCGTGCGCAAGCGGGTCGACCGTATTGCCGTCGAGATCTTTGGCTGTGCCGCCGTTGAGGACGGAGGCGAGCGTGGCATTGAGGCTATTTGCTGCAGCCCGGGCTTTGGCGACATCTGCTTTTGCCAGGGTGAAGACTGTGGAGTCGCCGGTCTGGTCTTTGACATTCTGGGCAATAATCATGTCCAGGCGCGCTGTGGCCAGTACAGTGTTTATGCTGAGCACAGGAAGCGGCTCTTTGTCAGCAGCCTTTGTCCCCAGCCCGATGGGCGGATAGTCGCTCAGGCTGATATAGCCGTAATAGTCGTCGTTTATGACTACGCGGGAGAGATCTTGAGCTGCAGCCAGGCTGGCAGCTTCGATAGCTGTAAGGTGCTCTGTGCTTCCCCCTAACAGGCGCCCGTAGTTGAGCGCAAAAAGCACGATGGCAATCAACAGTCCTATCGTGATGGCCGATACGAGGACAAGCGTATTGCCCTTGACTCCTCTTGCACTTTTTCCTGGCCGCCGCTGCAGCCTTGAACCCATTCGAGATACCCTGTCCACCCCTGATTTTGAAAACATAACTGGTTATCCTCTGTCCGCTCGATTAACCGCTGCTTATAATTGCCAAAGCCTTGTCAGGACGCTCAAACGTGAATCCTGCCTTACTTGGGCAGTGGTCATCTTCTCTGCGGAAAGAAGGAACCAGCTGTTTGTATGAGAGCAATCTCATGGTAAGGCGTCTATTAAATTAGTTTAAGTTAAGGTGGCGGATATGTCAAGGTAGCTCACTGGAGACTGCAAGTCTTGAAACGCAGGCCAGATAAGCTGTGTAGCCCGGAAGCTACGCTCAAAGATCACTTGTTTCTGAGAATGGTTCTGTATCAACAGAACCATTGCCCAGCTTCTTCAGGATTTCAATTTTTTGCTGGGCTGATTTCAGGAATTTCTCGCACTCTTGCGAGAGGGTCATGCCACGCTCGAAAAGCTGAAGCGCCTGCTCCAATTTCAGCTCGCCTTCCAGGTCGGTGACGACTTTCTCCAGCTCCGAAAGAGTCGTCTCAAAATCTTGTGTCCGGGGTGTGTCTGCCATTGTTCTCATTCCTTCCTGCATGAATAAATTTGTCAGTTATTTCTCTGCTCCCGGAGAGCCTCGAGCCAGTCTCCCTGGCAACTGTCGACTGTGACGGTCAGTTTGCCGTGCCTGAGGAGGATCTCGAGTGTGTCTCCGGGGCTTACTTGAGATCCTTCATAGATGATTGTGCCGTCAAGGCGGCGGACGATGGCAAAGCCTCGATTGAGTGTTTGTTGCGGCCCTAGAGTCAAGAGCTTCTCTCGATTCTGCTGCCATCGGTGGCTGGTTGCAGCGAGCAGCCGCAAGACAGCTGCCAGCAATCTTTCTTTCCGTCCAGCAGCTAAAAGAGCCAAGCGGCTCAGTTTTTCTTCCTGCCGCGCCAGAGTCCGACGCGGGTTCAAACGCTCGAGAATATGCCTGGCTGCTGACAGTCGCTGCTCGATAGTTAAAAGAAGAAGCCGGTTGAGATTGGACCAGCGCTCGACAAGCTCGACACTGCCGCGTGCCACCAGCTCCGCAGCCGCCGTGGGGGTTGGAGCGCGGAGGTCGGCGACAAGATCGCAGATAGTGACGTCTGTTTCGTGCCCGACGCCGGAAATGACAGGAACTTTGGCGGCAGCGACCGCTCTGGCAACGACTTCTGTGTTAAAAGACCAGAGGTCCTCGATGGAGCCCCCGCCGCGTGCGACTATGATGACGTCGATGTCCTCCAGCTTTTGAATGTCGTTAATTGCCCCGGCAATTTCTTCGGCACTGCCTTCTCCTTGTACTTTCGTTGGCGCGATCACTACTTGCACGTTGCGGTTGCGGCGCTTCAAGGCAGTGAGGATATCAGCCAGAGCTGCTGCGGATGCGCTGGTTACTACGCCGATTTTTCTGGGCATGAGGGGAATCGGTCTTTTTCGTGCGACATCGAGCAGACCTTCTTTTCCCAGTTTCTCTTTCAGTTGTTCGAAAGCCAGTTGCCAGTCGCCTATCCCGACAGGTTCCAGGGAAGTGACAACCATCTGGTATCCGCCGCGGGGAGGGTAGACGGAGAGTTTGCCGCGAGCCACGACCATAAGTCCGTCCTGCAAGTCGAATTTGATGGAGGCATTGGCGTTCTTGAAGCAAACACAGGGCAGGGTTGCGTCCTCGTCTTTGAGCGAAAAATACCAGTGTCCCGAATTGTAGATTTTGGCATTGCTGATCTCGCCGATGACGGCAATCTGATCGAAGCTGTCTTCAAGAAGAAGACGTATCCGGGCTGTCAGTTCGGATATTGTTTGTACGGCATATGGACGGCTGGTTTTTAGCGTATGCACTCTAAGTCAGAACAAGACATTGATTGAGATAGAAAGCGGAGCCCCGTGGTCTGCCGCGCCCGTCCATTATCCTGCAAAACTGGGTCGGCATCCTTATATATGCTAGCCGACTTATCTCCGTGCGCCTGGTTTTGGCAGGCTCGTCGTTGGGGTCAGGCAGGAAGACCGGCTAAAGCCTACTGGATATGCGGGTCGCATCGATAGCGTATGCGGGACGTATCGCTGAAAGCTTGATGTCAAGCCGGTTTCGAAAGATCGGGCGCGGGAATAATTTAATTGAGGGCGGATTATTTTCTGCTTTTGCCAGACATTTAAATTGACTGGGCCGGTTGTCATGCTATATATTAGTATGACATACAAAAGTATGGGTATTTCAGTAAGGGGGTTACGCCTATGGACCGCACCTTGTTCACTCCCCCCATGATCGAGACCTTCCGGGTATGCCGGCGAGCTTACGAAATGGCTTTTGTCAGCCCTGGACAGTCGCCTCCGGTAAGGGGCAAGACCTCGGTTGTCACTAAGCGATTTATCTTGAGGGCACTGGCAGAAATCAACCGTGGACGCATTGGCAATATTCAGCAAGTTCAGAAATTTCTTGGCGCTCACTGGCCTTCCGACAGGCTCAGTCTTGATGCCCATTCCAGCGCCCAGGAGGAAAATATTCAGGCTTTTCGCTTTGTCTACAGAGTACTGACCAATTACATTCTCAAGCCTTACTGTCCGGAGAAGGTGCAGATAGCCGCTGTGAATTTGAAAGTGCGGGCGCGTATTCCGCAATCTCGCGTCTATCTCGAAGACACTTTCGATCTCATCTACTGGCATCCGGAAAAGAAAATGTTGGAGTTCGTGGATTACCACATGCACGCGCTTCGCCCTTTCGATCCTGCCTGGCCGTCGCCGGCTCTTCTGGTCAAACAGTTCCTGGCAGAGCGCTTGCGCAGCCGGTGGCAGTTCGACAAGTTGATGGTCACATACTGCCAGGTCAAGCCGGACTCTTTTGTTACCACCGGCATAGAGCTTGATGAGTCCGCATACAGGTTGCACTGGCCGGAGCTTTTGTCGACTGTGGAGGAAATGAAAGATCCAGGTGACTATGCTCCCCAGCGCAACGCCCTCTGCAAGCGCTGCCAGTTTTTGTCTGAGTGTCTTTCTCTCGGGCAGGCCAAGCCGGGCGACACGTCTGGCAACGCAGTCTGCCGGAGCGCATGAGCATATGAGTAGTTGAACACCTGAGCATGGTGACACTGTCTTCGGTGCAAATTTCTGCGCCATCTTGACTGCCGTCGGCGCAGAAGACATCCAAGTGTATATAATGTGCCTCCACCGAAGGCCAGTATGGAGGGTCCTTATTATGGATAAGAAGAAGGTTCTGGAGGCTCTGAACCTGGATCTCGAGCACGAGATGGCAGCCATGGTGCGCTATTTGCACCACTCCTTCATCGTTACTGGATCGATCCGGGGTCCCCTTGTGGAAATGTTCAGGAGACATGCGACTGATTCGATGAGACATGCCATCAAGCTAGGGGAGAAAATCTGCGCCCTGGGGGGGCATCCTTCCATGAAAGTACAGGAGATTTATGAGCCGGGTGAACAGACTATCGAAGAGATTCTCCAGGAGGATCTCTCGATGGAAAAAGACCACTTGGATCTCTATGAGAGGCAACTTGATCTTGTTCGCGACAGCACTCCCTTAAGACTCATGCTCGAACAGATTCTTCTGGAGGAGACCGAGCACTATGAGGAGCTGGAGATGTATGTTCGACACAGGGTGCCGGTGACGGCCAAGTAGCACTGGCTTTTGCCTGGCAAAATAGGACTGGTGCAAGGAACAACAAGATATCCGAGCGGCCGGGGCTTTGACCCGGCCGCTTTCATCGAGCAAGGATCCAGGAAAGCCTGCTCGTGAGGCCGGCTAGGCAGCGGATCTGCTCGTTGATCAAATCGGTCGGCGGGACTGGATAGTGCCGCGGTTCTCCTGCCAGGTACTTCTCTTGAGGTAATGACGTTCAAGCAGGCGGTCAAGTCGTCCGCCGAACAGCATGAGTTGGAGAATTTTTTCGGAGGCGGACAGGTGCCGGCATAATCTATGGCTATCGCCTGGATATTTCCGGGGGCTTCTATTCGCCCTGTTTAGCCCATCGGTTTATCGGTGGCAGATAGAATTCCACCTCCGGTGGTGGCAACAAAAAAACTTCCTGGCAGCTGTTGCGTAATTGATCACATTAGTTATAATCTTTAGGTGCGCCACCACAGGCGGGGGCTTTACCGGGTTTATAAGACGGCCCCGCATTCGTCTTCGACTTATGAGGAACATTTTTAATGCCTGAAGCTCAGCGTAAAATCGTGCAGAAGCAGGAATCAAACCTCGGCCTGGATGGTTTCGAGAAGTTCTTTGATGGTGAATCCGTCCGATCTTCCGATGCAACCATCGCCGGTGACCCGCACCTTCAGATTCAGGTGGAGAAGTTGGTCGGACGGCTTAGCGAACTCATTACTCTCAGTGTCGATCAGCGCGTCGAGACGGCCAAGGTAGCCAATCAACTAATCGAAAACCAGCGACAGCTGGTTGCTACCCAGCAAATTCTCATCAGGCTGATGGAAAGATCAATTGAACTCACGCGTCATATCACGGCAATCGAAGAGAAGCTGCCTGCTGTCTTCGAGCTGCCTGCCCTTGTAGAAAATCTCAGAATCCGGGTTGCTCAACTGGAAGGAATCGAGCTGGACTAACAGCTGCCAGTAGACAGACCTGAGGCATGACTGCCCCAGTATTGTTGCGGAAGATAAATTCTGTGGGGCAATTCCCCCTGAAAGCAGACTTCTGTATTTACACTTGAGCTGGTTTCATAGATTCTTATATATCTTGGTTGTCATGAGGTTGTCGACGAGGTCGATTTCGTGAGTGAGCACGGACATCAGAACCACGGCGGACATTCGGTCCAGGCGGGCAGTGGCGGGGATTCTCAGAGCCTGTCGCAAATCCTCGGGCTGGAGCAGCACGGACACGGGCACAATTTCATTTCGCACCTGCTCGGTCTCGATCACGATCACGGGCACCACGTCGCGCACGGGCATGTTCAGCACGGAGTACAGCATGGACCGTCACACGGGGTGACCTGGAACAGCGCCCTGAAAGCTCTCAACATTACCAATGCTTTGCAGGGCATCAATGTTTCTGCGAACTTTCTCTTTCTGCTTTTGTTCATAGGATTTTTTGCCTGGCTCTTTGTTATTTATTTTATCCGGCACCACGAGCCGCTGGCGAACCATGTTATTGGCTCGGGAGCGGCACAGTCGGCGACAGCTTCAGCTGACCGTCAGCTGGTTGAAGGCATCAAGAATGCCATGCCCATGCACACGCGGGCGGACTTTGGCGAGGTTTACGTGCCTAATAAGCCGACTGCACCTGTTCCTGGTCCTTCCGGACTGGTCTATGCCGGGCCCTCGTCAGAGGCGCAACCAGTCTTGCAGCCTGCCTTGCAGTTTTCAACCTTTGCCGGTTCGCCTGCGCCAGTTTGCCCGAGCTACCAGGGACAGGCGAGCGGTTATCCATCTCCTGTTGCGGCGCCGGCAAGCGCTGGTTGCGCCGGCAGTTTCCAGGGACAGGGAGCATATGTTGTTCCGAACGGCAATGCCGGTGCCGCGCGTGTGAAGACGATTGTTAATCGGTAAGCAGTCGTGTGGGAGCGGGAAAAGGCAAATCTGGACAGGGAAACGTGAAGCTGTTCAGGTTTCATTAGGCTGCTCTGGGGAAAGGAAGCAGGCCAGTGTAATACAATAGCCGGTTGGCACAGAGCCGGAGACTCGGAAGAAAAGAAATGGATGTTTACGACATAACTATTATCGGTGGCGGTCCGACCGGATTATTTGGCAGCTTCTATGCAGGGCTGAGAGGGCTGAAGACAAAAGTGATTGATGTTCTACCTGAACTGGGCGGACAGCTGACCGCCCTGTATCCGGAGAAATACGTCTATGACGTAGCTGGACATCCCAAGATTCTTGCCAAGGACCTGGCAAAGAACCTTGGCACACAAGCCCAGCTTTTCAAGGCGGCGATGGTTCTGGGCGAGAAAGTGCTCAGCATGGAGCGTCAGGACGATAACTGGAAGGTCGTTACCGATGGGCCCGGCGAGCATTACAGCAAGGCTGTTCTTCTGGCTCTGGGGGCTGGGGCCTGTGTGCCGAAGAAGCTCGATATCGAGTACGACCATTCGCTTGAAGGGCAGAGCATCTTTTACGCAGTCAAGAACAAAGAAAGATTCCGCGGGCAGAATGTGCTTATTGTCGGCGGTGGCGATTCGGCTGTGGACTGGGCCAACGAGTTTTCGCACATGGCCAAGAACGTCACTCTCATTCACCGTCGTGATGGCTTCCGCGCTGTGCCTACTTCGGTCGAGGAGATGGCCAGGAACAAAGTGGACGTCAAGACCTTTTACGAGCTCAAACAAGTGATTGGCAACGGGAACGTGGAAGGCGTGACGATATTCGATAATCGCAGCGGCAAGGAAGAAACACTGGAAGTCGATTCGATCTTGATCAATATCGGCTTTGTCATCAACCTGGATTTCCTCAAGTCTTGGGGACTGAAGATGGAAGCCAACTCGATTGCTGTCAACGAGAAGATGGAGACGAACTTGCCTGGCGTATATGCAGCCGGCGATATCGCGTCGCACCCGGCCAAGCTCAAATTGATTGCCACTGGCGCTGCTGAGGCTGCCACGGCGGTCAATTTCGCTGTGACGTATATCAATCAGTCGGCCAAGGCTTTCCCCGGACACAGCTCCAACTTGAATCTCAGCTTGTAGCAAGTCGGGCAGAAGTTGTCCGACCGGAATCTATTCTGTGTCGAACTGGGACTAGCAGGCAACGGAGGACGTTGATAGTGTCTATTCTTGTCGATCACGAAATCAGGGACGAGGTTGCCTCCGGCAAGCTCATTCTCGATCCCTTCGAAGCCAGCCTCATTCAGCCCAACTCCTACGATGTCAGGTTGTCCGAGCGCTTCTCCTGGCACGAGAGGTCTGAGGAGGTCATAGACCCCTATCAGTCGGAAACGGTTCTTTCCAGTCTGGTGCATGTCAGTCAGGAAAGCATCGTTCTCAAGCCTGGGGAATTTATCCTTGGTGCGACTCTGGAGAAGGTTTGCTTGCCGCGGGACATTGTCGGTCAGCTAACTGGCAAGTCCAGCCTGGCCAGGCTCGGAGTCATGGTGCACGTGACGGCCGGCTTTATCGACGCTGGATTCAGTCATCCTCCTGCTCAGATAACGCTCGAAATAGTCAATGTCGGCAATCGTCCAGTGCGCTTGCACGCCGGCATGCCGATCGGACAGATGGTCTTCACCAGAACCGCCCCCTGTCAGATGGCATACAATGAAAAACCTGGCGCCAAGTACAATGGTCAGCCGGCAGCCGCACACAGCCGTTATTATTTGAATAACGTCTAGTTGATGAGCCGGCCTGGTGCATGGGAAAAGTCCCATGCACAGGGGAAATATACGTATGTGTCGCTGGCTGAGTCTCATCTAATATGGCATTGGCAAGCTGAACTAGTTGTCGGTTTTGAAAGCGTGGACCTGACGTCTCGAGGTAAGACGGAGGTCGACGGATTATGGGTGGCGACAAGAGCCAGTTCAGCGGCGGAAGTGAAGTTTCAAGCAAAGATGTTGGGCGGAGCTGGGAAGAGCTTGTCGGCAGCGGGAATTTCTTCGGAAAGCTTGCAAGCGAGCAAGACAGCAAGACAGCTTTAAAGGTAGAGATAGAGCGTACACAGAATCGCACGCCCATAAATGATCCAAGCAGGCAGTGGCGCCCAGTGTATGGCGGACAGCTGGCCCCCGGGGCTATCGAGGCGACCAAACCCAGGCCCGAGCCGCCTGCGACCAACACTCCGGCTCACTTGATCCCACCAGGCGGGCAGTATGTGCCACCGCCAACAGTGCAACCGATGCGTCCGGGTAGTCCCTGGGAAGCGCCGCGGCAGAGCCCGTTTGCGCCAGTGTCCCAGCAGCCGTCGGGCCCGGGATCCTTCGCGCCGCCTGGAAATCCCCTGACACCTGGTCATGGTGGGAGGGGCGGTGAGCCTGCACAACCTTATCAGCCTGTACAACCGGGGCGCGTCGTGCCACCCGGGAGCCAAGCGACCAGTCCAGGTCTTTTCCCGACAGGGCAGTGGACGCCAGGCGCCGGCGCCGCCGAGCGCGACAGAAGGGACGGACAGGCGTTCCAGGAGCAGCAACGCCGTGCCGGGATTGCGCCTTCTGGGGTAGCGGATAATTCTCGTAAGCCAGGGGCGGCAACCGACAACGCCGGATTGACATACGATGCGCAGAAGGTGGCAGGCATTGTAGACAATTCTCTTTATCTCAAATCCAACACGACTGGTTTCTTGATGACTGGCGCTCTGACAGGAGCCGCCATCAAGGCGGCCGAGCAGGGGCTCGATTATTACACCTCCGGCATCCCCCTGGCTCAGCGCAGCGGTTGGGTCAAGGCCTGGCGCGACAATCTGAGCCCGGCGGAAGTGATCCTGAATTTGCGTGCCGGGGTCAGCGGTCTTGAAAGCTCCTTGAGCACAATCAGACTGGACAAAGCCTCCTCCGAAGCTGAGTTCGCTGCCGTGCGCGGCACATTGTTCGAGCGGCTGGCTCAGGAGGCAACCAAGACCGGTGCCGATAAGGCGATTGTCGAGCTGAGAGATAGTTTTGTTGTCAATCGGCAGAACTGGACGAAGGAAGCCATCGATGCCGTAACCAGTGATTCGGCAGTCCTCTCTGCCGGGAAACTCTTCACACAGGAAGAGGCGAACATGCTCAAGCGGCTTGTGAGCAAAGACGCCAGAATCAGGGAAGTTGCGGCGCTGGAGACCAGCACGGTCAAAAGTCTGGAGATAGCTAAGGAGGCTCTGCTCAAAGGTGAGTCCGCAGCAAAACATCCGGTGCTGAAAGGGGCTGGATATGGTGGATTGATTGCCGCTGGACTCTTGTTCGGAGATTCTTTGGCGGATTATGCAGGAAGCAAATTGTTCGGATACAAGCCCCCAGAAACACCCGGTCCGATACGTTCTCTAATTGATGGTGTCGGGATACCCTTGCTCCTGGTCGGTCCATGGTCTAACAAGGCTAAGGTTCTCGGCCTGGCAGGATCGCTTGCCGTCGGGCGTGCTGTGGATTGCTGGGCGTTCAAGGGCTATTCGGAAGGGCGCTACAGCGATTTCTTCCGTCCCAACACTGCCGAGGCTGTTCTGACTACGGCAGCGGTGCTCGCGCCGATCAAGAACCCCTGGGTTAAAGGGGGCATGATTGGTCTTGGCTATATCTCGAGTCACCTGAACAATCTAGATAGATTGCCAATCCCCGGGCTCGATATACCCGGTCATGTTGCTTTGCCGCTGGGGGCAGCTGGTATCGGTGCGATGATGCCCGGCGACTGGCGTGTGAAGGCTGGCGCTGCTGCTGTCGGCTTCACCGGCGGTATGCTCTACAATCACTTCACGGCAATGGAGCCGCCGGTAAAGTTGCAGCGCGATGCAGTGCGCAGTTATCAGGCAGACTATAGCGAACGCACTGAGGCAAGTTTCCTGTCTGGCGTGGCGAAGGGCAAGGCGCTCGGGCAGGAGAATATAGCGGCTCTGCTGGAACAGCTGGGCAACTGGCAGAAGAAGGTCAGGACAGACCCACAGTCGGAGCCTGCTTTACTTGCTCACCGCCAGACAGCTCTCATCAGCCAGGCTGCCGGGGAGTTGTGGCTTGAGAAAGGCAGCAGGATAAATCTCGACCTCAACCAGCGTGAGGATGCCACCAGGCTCCTTTCCGGGCGCAACCTCGATCTCGGTGGCAAGGCTCTGGCTTTCCTGCGCCAGGCGCGCTTTGAAATGGCGGAGGCTCAAAGAGAGGCGGAGGCGAACCAGGGCAAGCCGGTACGCGGCAAGGAAGTGACAGACAAAGAAATCGGAGATCTTAAGTCTTTGCGCAAGTACATAGACGGCAAGCTCGATACTATCTATGGAGCACATAATATTGAAGGCTACCTGGAGCAATCGGGCGAGTACAGACCGGGCTGCTATGATGATCTCAAAGCTTACGCCCGTATTCACCAGGACGAGCTGGCTCGTTTTGTCATGGATTTGAAACAGCAAGTGGCAGGGCTGCGCACGGATGAAACCAGGTTTGCCGCCAAACTTCATCGAGACGTAGCTTTGATCAAACTTGCTTTTGCCGGAGCTAAAGCCGACGGATCGGACGGAGCCGGTGCCAAAGCACATTTCGACGAAGCCATGCAATACTTGCAAACTGCCGATCAGTTGGAAGCCGGACACACCGACATCCAGCAGATGCGCAACATCGCTTCTCAGCTTTCGCCAGTCCTGCTGGGCAAGATGCAGGGACAATATCAGAGTGGCGTCAACAATCCCTTTGGTGTCACCCCGCAGTACGAGTCTCCCCGGGTGCCTCCGCTTGGCACTCCTGCTGCACCGTTTACCCTACAACCGGCGAGCCCCAAGCCAGATTCACCCGGCCCTGCTCCCTATGTTCCTTCCGGCAGCGGATTGCTCGGACCCCCATACAATTCCCAGTCCCCCTTGGAACGCAAAACCCGTCGCTAGCTGCCTGCCGGCGCCAAGTGACGAAGGCGACGGAGCGCCCGGCAAGCAAACGCAACCAGCGCGGCAACGACGGCAGGGAGCCGTCGGCCGCCAAGCGGCTTCACAGCGGAGGAGGCAAGTGACGAAGGCGACGGAGCGCCCGGCAAGCAAACGAAACCAGCGCGGCAACGACGGCGGGGAGCCGTCGGCCGCCAAGCGGCTTCACAGCGGAGGAGGCAAGTGACGAAGGCGACGGAGCGACTTAAATGGGAATCTTCCCCCTAAAGGGGGGATTACACGCATTTACCCGAACCTGAGCAGTCCTTAATATTAACCTGCAGGGCAGGATGTCACTTTACTGAATTTTTTGACCGCAGAAAGCGGTGATTCTTCAGGGTTTCGGAGGGTAGTAAGTATGGGCGGTGATCGCAACGGTCGTGGCTTTGACGACGTGATGAACGGCAAGCAGGGTTCCGGCGATAGCAACTCTCCCTGGGGTACTGTCTGGAACGATGGTGCAAATGCCAATCCGCAGTCTTCCAACCCTGAAGTGCAGCGCACTGGCGGACCCAACAATGGCGGTCCGGTCATAATTGGCGGTCGAGCTACATATGGCGGCGACGTCGGCACGACAACCAGCGGTATGCAGCAATCTGACGGCAACTGGTCCCCGCCGCAGAATCCTAATTTCAACAACAATGGCGGTCCGGTCATAATTGGCGGTCGAGCTACATATGGCGGCGACGTCGGCACGACGACACGCGGCATGAATGGACAGGAGTCAGTACCGCAGTGGCCGCCTCAAAATCCCCAGTATGGCGATAACCGTGGTTACAACTCCGGCGGGCAGCAAGCAGTTCCTGACTGGAAGGACTATGCTTCTCAAAGGCAGAATACACAAGCACAGCCCGGCATGCCTGGCAGTCAGGGCAGTCGTTCGGTAGTTAACGATCAGCAGCGGGGCATTATTGCCCAGTCGCTTAATCGCCAGACAGATCTCAATCATTACGTTATTGAAGCTGGTATCGTTGGCGCCGGCATGAATTCGGCAATCTGGGCTCTCGATCATTATTCGGGCAAGATAGCTCCGGAAGAGCGTACAGGCTGGGCGAAGACCTGGCGCGAAAATTACAGCCCGATGCGAGCGCTCGTTGCCGAGCAAAAGACTGCCTTAAAAGCAGCTGAAGCCGCTCATGTCGATATCCTGGCGAAAGTTGCCCCGGTTCAGGCGGAAGTACATGCGGCCATGCCGGCGGTATCCGCTTTCAATGATGCGCTTTCGGCCAAGGTCGCGCCTTTCATTGGGCAGGCCGATTCGGCAGTGCCTGTAGAAATTAGAATTGCCAGAGCACAACAAGCGTTCATTACGTCCAAAGAAGCGCACACTATGTCCGGACTGGAGGCTCAGACAGGCACGGCCAGTGAAGTGGCGCTGGGGCAGAAATTGTTCACAGCCAGCGAAGCCGCACAGCTGGCACCACGCGCTCAGGCTCTGGGTAAGCTGGCCGATCTCACCAAGGCTCAGGAGGCTGCCCAGGCGAAAGTTGCTTCGGCAACCGAGGCTGTGCTCAAGGCAGAGCGCGCCGAAGGTCCGGGACTCGGTAAGGCTGCTTCGACCGGTCTGGCTAAAGGTCTTTTGATTGGTGCTGGACTGACGGCTTTCGATCATCTGCTCGACAAAGGACTGTCCGTGCCAGGCAAGCCGAGCTGGTACGCCGAAGGTATTGCTCTGCCCCTGACTTTGATGGCCGACATTCCTCTGAAATGGAAGATCCCTCTGGCAGGTACTGTGATCCTTGGCTCGAAGCTTCTGGATAAAGTGCTTCCGGCCCCCAGCACTGACTATTCGACTTTGATGCGCCCGAACTCTATTGAAACACTGGGCATAACTGCCGCAGCTCTGGCGCCAGTTGACGCCAAGTGGAAGTGGATTGGTGTGGGCGCCAGCTGGGGAGCTGGACGGCTCTGGAATCTCTTTGCCGCCGGCACTGGTATTGACGGCAACAATGGGCAACAGCTCAATTCGGATACTACCGAAGCTGTGAAAGCTGATGTTGGCAGGCGCACAGACTCTACATTCGAAAGTATCGTCAAGAAGGGCACGAAGCTCGGCAAGGAGAACGAAGCTGCCCTTGAGTTGCAAATGGCTGATTTCCAGCAGAACCATGCAAACGATCATCCGCTCAACCGTCTGAGAGGCACCGCTGGACTCGCTGCCGCTGTCGGCAATATGTGGCTCGATTATGGCACAAAGACCGATCTCACCAAACACAACAAAGAAGGGCGTTTGCTCGAAGGTTCCAATCTCGATCTTGGTGGTCAAGCTACATCTTTCTTGCGCCTTTCTGCCGGTTCCCTGGTCGAGGCTCAAAATTATGCCATGCAGCACAAGGGCGAAGAAGTCAACGGCAAGCAGATTGACGACCGCGAGGTGCAGGATCTGCAGAAGTCCCTCAAATCTGTTGAGGACAAGCTCAAGGCTGTCTATGGCGAGCACGATATTGACGGCATCTTCAAGACGCTCAAGGACAACTACAGAGCCAATGAGGACGCGCTCAACCATTTCGGCGTCAATCTCAAAGCCCAGGTGGATGGTCTGAGAACCAACGATCCGCAATATAAGGCGAAGATGTGCCGCGATGTGGCTTTGCTCTTCATGTCCATTGCCGACTATAAAGCCGACAAGAACAACGGTGGGGATGCGGCGATACTCTACAGCGATGCCCAGCGCTATCTGACGCAAGCCGGACAACTCGACGGCAATGCTCCGGATCAAAGAAAGTTGCTCATGATTGCCGACAGGATGCGCAGCAAGGTTCCACAAGCTGTGCAAAACCAGTACAACAACCATTTCGACAATCCCTTTTCTGTCCCTAATACGGACAATGGAAATAATCCCCTGAGCCAACCTGGTTTCATACCTAACAACACAGGCTACAGCCGCCCGTATAATGTCAATCCAAACACAAGGCGCTGATTGGCTCCTGACGCTGAGAGCTCCAACTTAAGATAAGACTGCCCAGGCAAACTAGGTGCTTTCTGCTGTGCCCAAAGATGGAAAAGGCACGAAGTTCTGTCGGCGATTTTTTGAACCAATTTGCTTGCGCACTCGTCTTACTGCCTGGTGCCAGATGTTCAGCAGCTCTATTCGGGCTGTGCGCCATCCGGCAGCTGCAACAGTGCTTTCAGGGGCTACCGTGAAAAGCGATCTTGTGCCAGGGAGAATCGGGCGGCTGTGGATGAGGGTTGTCTCATTCCTGACAGATGGCTGCCTGAGGCTGCTGACGCAGCTGGTCAATCCGGAATGGCTGCAAGTAGGGCCGCGTCTCTTTGTCACCGGGGCTTTACTTCTTACAGGGGGCTGTGCAGTCGGTGTTTTTGGCTTTCCTGCCTGTGTCCTGCTTTTGTTTGTGTTTCTTGGAATTTGTGTCGGCTGCCTGCTGAGTCGGCTCAAGCAGGCAGTAATTCTAGCGATGCTGCCGGTTTTGATGTGGCAGTATACGTGCTGGCGCATGCCTTCTTGCCTGGACAACGACGTCAGCCATTTTGCAGGCGGCAAGCAGAAAGTACTGCAAGGCGAAGTTGTGCAGATCCTGTCCCCGGGTGAAGGAAATGTCACGCGCGCCGTAGTCTCAGTCCAGCGCATGCTGTTTCCACCTCAAGGACAGGTGGGCGGCAAAATCCTCCTGACCTTATTCGGGCAGTCGCCGGGCAAGAGCTCTGGCAAGCGTTCCCTACCGCTGCCGTTTGTTCTTGCCGAAGGCGATCTTGTGCGGGTGCGCGGGCGAATTGCATTGCCTGAGGGTGCTGCCTATCCCTTCGAAGTGGATCAGAAAGTGCGTTTGGCTCGACGCGGTATCTTCTCGGTAATGTCGGCAACTGGCAGATCCGTCTGCCAGTTGGGAAAAGCTACCGGTGATGATTCGAAGCCCTTCGCCGAAAGCGGAGTTGATGCCCTGTCGGGGAAAGTGGAAGGGTGCTTTTCTTGCCTGCGCATGAAGATGCTTGATCTGCACAGGAAGGCTATTGGATGTCTGGACGGGGATTTGCTTGCCTCAATGGTGATTGGCGACAGGGCGGTGAACTTGCCAGAGACTCTTTCCAGCAAGTTTCGCCTTGTTGGCTTGTCTCACATTCTGGCGGCCTCAGGCTTCAATCTCACGATGGTCACTGCTATCGTCTGGTGGCTTGTGCGCCTGGTTACCAGGTCTGCACTGGCGGTCAATATTGCAGCTTTCCTGGGTATGTCTTTCTTCGTAGGGCTGGCCGGTCTCTCACCGTCTGTTGAGAGGGCAGCTATCATGTGCGGGCTGGTCCTGCTTTCGCGTTGTTTCTTCCGTACCCTGCACCCGCCAGCTGCCCTGGCTGCAGCACTCGTTCTTACTTTGATTGTCGATCCTCTTTGCCTGGCTGATGTCGGCATGCAACTGTCCTATTGCGCCACTGCCGGTATCATCATCGGTGTCACTCCTCTGAGCCGCTGCCTGGTAAAGCTCTTCCCATCGTTGAATGACAAGCTGGTAGAAGCTCTGTCCGTAGTTCTTGTGGCTCAGTCCAGCGTATTGCCATTGCAAGTGCTTTATTTCTGGCAGGTGGGCTTGTTCTTCGTGCTTTCAAACATGCTGGTGGCACCGGTGGTGCCTCTTGCCACTATTTTTGGCTTTGCCTCTAGCTTGCTTGCCATTGCTGGTACGATTGTTCCCTGGTCTCTTCCTGTCGCGATGGTCCTCGATCGAGTTGCCGATTTACCATTGAAGCTCATGATCTGGACAGTCGATTGTTTATCTTCGTGCGCTTGGGCCAGAATAAATGTCGGACCGCCATGCGCTTTTTCCATAGTTTGCTATTACTGTTGTTTGCTTGCCTTATTCCGCGGGCTGAGTTGCAGACATCTGGTCAAGGAAAGTCTTGCGTGCTTTCTTCTCGCGCTTGTCTGTATGCTCTGTCCAGCGCGTCTGCCGGACCTGACGCTTGTTTGTTCAAACGCCAGCGTCCTTTTGCTTGATAGTCGGCATCAGGCATTATGTCTGGGCGACGAGAAGAGCTGCCATGTCGCTCGTCCGCTGCTTTATTTCGGTTGCCGTCTGGTTGCTTGTGACAGTGTACCTGAGGTAAAGGGGGTAGACGAAGGAGATTTTGTAAGTGAACCTTTCGGCAGTGCCTGGCTGGTTGCCCACAAGCTGACGGGGTTCAGATTGTTGGTCTTGTCTGATGATTGGGCAAAGATGCCCTGCACGGCGTCAGGGATCCCTTCGTGCGACGCGGTCTGTTTTGTATCGGAGAATAGATTGGATACCGTTTCTGCCAGTGCCAGTGCTTTAGTCCCGAACAACGAAACCTCTGGCAGCAGCAAGCGCTTTTGCGATAGTGAGTCCTCTGGCGACAGCGAGCCCTTCCATATCTTGCTGAGGAAGTCGGGTGCGCGCACTGTAATTCTCAATCATGGTGTTATTTCGCACAAGCCCGATCTCGAGCATGAACTGGCTAAGCTGGCTGGACTTTCAGTTTTGCATCCTGACGGACGTCACTGCCTAATTTTCCGTCCAGGTGGCTGCGGCGCACTCCGTCCATGAAGGAGACAGCATCGGCTTGCGGATTCTTTGTCTGATCAAGTCAGGTAGCAATATGTTCAGGCTGAAACAATTGGTGTAAGCTACGTCTGATGTTTTCTCCGGTAGGGGAACGGAGGACTGGCAAAGAGGTTCCGATATGGTGGCGCTAAGCCGTTTTGCTCCGGTGCTCCGACTCTGGCGGTGCCGTCGGGAGTGGTGGGGGGAGTCCTCCGGTGATAGGTTTAGACTGGGATTCCAGGGCAGGAGCTTGTTGCTGTGGGCGATGCTTTGCTGGCAGGTTCTGTTGCAGATGTCTGTTCCCGCTCCAGCCCAGGATAACTCCGGGCAGGAGATGCTGCGCTATCCGGGTGTGAGCATTCGGCAGTGCCGTACTGCTGGTGCTTATTTTGTCCAGTGGCTCCCATCGGACATCGATGAACGGCGGAATGGAGGGACGCCGGTGCTCGTGACATTACCCGGGTCGCACGGCAAGGCACTGGCTGAACTGCGCGACTGGTATCAGTACGCCCGTCAACGGGGCTCGGCTCTTGTTGCTCTGCAATGGTGGCTGGGGGGTGAGAGTTATCTGTCTGTGCGGGAAGTGTTCGCATTGATTGACAATCGGCTGAGCGAGCTTATGCGACTCCATCCCTCAATCATGCCCGGCGGGAACATGATACATGGCTTCAGTCGTGGCGCAACATATATTCCCGCCCTTGCTTTGCTCGACAGACAAGAAGGCCGGCACTGGTTTTGTACTTTCGTTTTGAATTCCGGAGCATGGCCGCCAAACAATCCACCGCCCTACATGCTTGAACTTTTTGATCCGCGCGACCGGCAAGCATTTGCCGGGCAACACTTCATCGCCTATTACGGCAAGCAGGATGAGGAGTGGGGTGATAGGCCTGCTACTCATGGAAGACTCATCAAGGAGATGATTGAGGAACACGGTGGCGTTTATGACGAATTTTTTGTTCTTGCAGAGGGAAAGCACGGCACCTTCATGCGGACACCATGCCTGGTGAATCAATCCCTTGATTGCTGGTTGCGCCGGCGGTCTGGTGCTTTCCTTATCCGGTCGTCGCCGTTGCGAGAGTGAACGGGGCTGCGGGAGCTTTGTGAGGCTTGCAACGGACCCGATTTCTTGTTGAATCTCAGTGCAACTTTTCGATGAAAATTTGATCGCGTGGTGAACTTTTGGCGACTTCTATCGTTTGTTAGAAAAACGGCCGAATTTCTTACAACCGAAAAAGTTTTTGGAGGGACCCATGTGGACCGCGGCTCAGATCAAACGGCACATCGCACGGCTTCCGAGCGGGCAGATTTTTACGACTCGAGAACTCTTATGTTATGGCTATCGTGCAGCCGTCGATCAAACGCTATACAGGTTGGTCAAATCTGGTTCAATTAAGCGACTGGCGCGTGGTGTCTTTATTGCATCCCATGCTCTCGGCGCCCTGCCAACTCCTTTTCAAGTTGCATCAGCCAAGGCAAGGGCGTTTGCCAAGGAAGTATTTTGCTACGGACGCGATGCTGCACGATCTCTGGGCTTTCATCAGGCAGCAGGTGGGGAGGTTGTATATGCTACAAACGGTGCTACAAGCTCGTTTGTCTATGGTGGAATTGTTATTCACCTTAGACGCCTGGCGCCGCGCAAGACTGCAATGGGTGACGGACAGGTCGGGCTGGTCATCAGAGCCCTCTGGTATTTCGGCAAGGACCAATGCGATCAGGTCACGACACGGAAGGCAACCTCCGCGTTCGGGCGCAACGAACGTCTGGAAGTTACCAGGCATGCAGGACTGATGCCCGGCTGGATGACAGTTCAGCTTTTGATAAACTCGTTCAAGCCCTGGACAGGCAAAGATGAGCGCAAGAGACTGTTGCTGTGATTGATTCCCTTCATCTGCCAGAATCAAAAGCTATGGTTTGAGTCATTTTTGGGGCCGACAAGCCTGCGCATCTTCTGGTGCAGTCCTAATTCTGAAGAAGGGGCGAGATCTCTTTCAGTTCATCGGCAGTGTAGTTGAAGGTGTAGAGCACGTCCAGATAGCCGAGATGGCAGGACTCGGGCAGCTGCCGGAAGGCAGCTGCCCTGGATACGGCTTGCATGGCTGCTTCATCTGTGGCTGTGTCTCCGGATGATCTGGCTATTTTGAGGAAGGAGAGTCGTCCGTCCTGGCGCAGGCGAAAGAGAATTTCAGCCCTGCGGGATTGCCCGCGCGGCGGTGACCAGGCGTTCTTGATGCGTTTGTGGAGCTCTTTCAGGTAGGAAGACAGGTCGGATTTGGCGCCTTTCCCACCAGCTGAATTGCCTCCCGTCTGAAAAACGTCGAGGCTGTTTTTGTCGCCGTCATTATCGACCATCTCCACAAGCTCGGGCGGAGCCACTTCTTCCAGATAAGGACGCTCGTCGTTTTGCTGCTCCTGCCCCGTGGGTTGGGGTTGCTGACGCGCCGGCGGCTCAGAGAGGTCATGGGCTGTGGAATCTACCCTGGGATGCGCAGACACTGTTTTCCAGGGTGTGGGAATCTCGAGCGAGGATAGGTTCATGGACGTCTTTGATCTGTCCGCTGACATTTTGGTCGCGCGGCTGTCGACGGTCGATTTGACCTGCGGCTCTTCCTTCCTGTCAGTTGCTTCTTCTTTTTGTGAGTGTGGCGGGAGCGGCCTTGCAGTGGCTTGTGCCGATGCTTTCTTCGTGGTTGGCGTGAGCGAGCCTTGAGAGTTGATTTGATCACCAGTGCGTTTGCGCAGATCTACAGCTTCCTTTGTTGCAGGCATAGGAGAATGTCTGTCCTGGGCATCTTGCAACGAGGTCAGTTCGATGTCCACGAAATGAGTCACATGGGCAGGCTCAGGCGCAGGGGCAAGGGATTGTCCGGCAATCAACAAATAGAGCATGACGGCTGCTGCCAGATAAGTGATTGCCCAGGATTCGAGGAAATGAAGGGACTCGCTGCCCCAGAGAGCTTTGACTGCCGGGTAGATTCTTGGCGCCCGGCGTGTGAGGTAGCGAGTCGAGAAGGCAGCCACGGCGGCAATTGTGATATACCAGGGCAGTCCTTCGCTGGCGATGCCTAGCCGGGACAGCCCTGCGCACCAGATAATGGAGGAAAAGCAGATGCAAAAGGTGCTTAGAGCTTGGCGCTTTTCCAGGGATATTCGTCTGAGCGCAAGCACGGAGTCTTGAGCTACAGGTGCTGGGTTCTCTTGCTGTTCTACTTGAGGTGAAACGCCTGACAAGTGGACCGGTCCGGGCTCTTCTGTGGCTGAAAATGACTGACAGCCCATGTTAACACGGGCTGTCAGCAAGTAAAACTTACCGGCGTTTCACTTAAGGCAAGAGGCGTGCGCGGCCCTCTTACTTGCCCATAGCTGCGAAGTACACGGAGCAAGCATGGTCCAAGTACTCCCTTGTCAGTCTCGGCTCGGACTGCAGGAATTTGCACAGGTTAGTCACCTGATCGATGACGTCACGGGGATGACAGCAACGCATCATGCGGCGGCCGCTGCGATACTGGGTTTCAATGAGATAGTTGACCGCCTCTTCGTTGTATGGCACCCCTGCGCGCTGGCAGTATTGCAAAAAGATCCACTTGAATTCTTCCTCTGTCGGCGTTGTGATGTTGATTTTGTAGGGGATCCGCCTCAGGAAAGCCTCGTCCACCAGGTCGCCTGGGTTGAGGTTGGTGGAAAAGACGATTAGCTGCTCGAAAGGCACTTCCAATTTCTTGCCTGTGTGCAGTGTCAGGTAGTCGACGCGCTTCTCCAGTGGGACGATCCAGCGGTTAAGCAGTGATTTGTGGTCGATGCGCTGTCTGCCAAAGTCGTCGATGAGCAGAAGCCCGCAATTGGACTTGAGCTGCAGTGGGGCTTCGTAGAGTTTGGCGGAGTAGTCGTATTGTAGCTCCAGCATATCTATGGTCAGTTCGCCGCCGACTACGACGCAGGGACGATTGATGCGGATCCAGCGGTGATCATAGTCGCGCGGATAATTGGAGGCGGATACTTGCTGGTGGTTGTGCTGATCATAGAGCCGGATTATTTGTCCGTCGATTTCCACGGCGTAGGGAATGAAGATATGTCCGCGGAAGCTGCGAACGATACGCTCGGCAATTGAGGTCTTGCCGTTACCTGCTTCACCGAAGAGGAACATCCCACGTCCGGAGTTGATTGCTGGTCCAACAGTATTGATGGTCTTACGATTGACCATGATGTCCGAAAATGCCACTTCCAGATCGCGGGGAGTTACGGATTCGCGACGTATGGTTTGGTACTTGAGCGATTCTACATAAATTGACCAGGGAACCGGACAGACACCGACGTAAGTATTGTGATCGAAGAAGGCTCTTGCCCGGTCGCGACCTTTATCAGTCGGTGTGTATTCATAGTCGGCGATGCCGCCTGCGGCTCTGACCTCGACAAGCATCTGACGCTTCAAGGATTCAAGCACCCCTTCCACTATCTTGAACGGCAGATTGGTGCGCGAGGCGATCTCGCGGCCTAGAGCGAAGTTCACCAGGAAGATGTCCTTCATGATGAGTTCTTCGAGAAAGCCTTCTTTAAGACCTGTCTCCTCGATGGTGTTGGGATATGGGGGGACGAAATCTTGTTGCTGCCCTGTCCGTAATTGTTGAACCATTGCTTTTTCCCTGCGTGCTCTCGAAGTCGAATAGTAACTGCCCTAAGGCTTCCTCTCAGAGTAACTTATGCTCCTATTGTGCCAAAAGATGACGAAAATTAACCATTTGTGCCCCTTTTCCTTTGTGATTATTCAGGACTGGCGCGGCGAGCGGCCAGATTGGGGGATGTTCAAACGATATCCGAACCTTGACTTCTGATTCCGGCAAGTGCCATCCGTCAGGACATTCGTTCAAGCTTGTCATGGATCTGTCTGGTTGTCTCTGTCAATTCCTCACCAGCGGGGCTGCGTCCAAACCTTGTTTTTTCATATTGTTCCATGAAACATGTCAGGTCTGGTAAAAGCTCTTTGAGTAGTTTGTCCTGGTCTGCCGAGGCCGGCGGCGACTCCAGCCTGGCGCAGATGCTGGCAATCAAGTCTGAGGACGTGTCATTTTCCTGCCGGCAGATTTTCAGCGGAAGGAGCTCTTTCAGCACATTTTGATAACACTGCGTAGCCTGTTTCCGTAAGCGTTGTTTCTCGTTGCTTTCAACATCTGATTTTGCCTCTGTCAGGCAGAGCAGTTTTCTGGCGATGGTTGAGCGCCACCGTTGCCGGAGAGCCAGCAAGGCGGAGACAATGATGACAAGGGAGAGGACGGCTGCCAGAGGACGCCAGAGCGCAGAAAGGAAAGGCACGCAGGGTGCAACTCGACTGGCTATCTGGAAAAAAAGCTGCTCGAAAGCATGGCACGTTGCCTTGCAGGAGGGGTGAGCCAAAACTGTTGCCAGAATCGGGCGCAAGTGCTCGACGATGTAGTCGATGGGCGATTGCCTTTCGCTCCCGCAATATCCTGGTTCCACGCCTTGTGCTGTCGGATCGAAGCTGATCCAGCCTGAGTGTGGAATGAAAACCTCGGCCCAGGCGTGCGCCTGGCTCAGGCGCACTTCCCAGAGCCCGGTAAGTGGATTGTATTCTCCTTCGGTAAAACCAGTCACCAGTCTGGCAGGGATGCCACGGCAACGGCACAGCACGACGAAGGCAGAGGCAAAGTGTTCGCAGTAGCCGCGTTTCTGGCGCTCGAGGAAATCAGCTACGACGTCGGCATTGGCCGGCGTGGCCGGAACATTCAGGTCATAGACATAATGGCTCTGGAGGAAGTTGTTGATGCGCTCGGCTTGGCAATACCAGTTGCCATCGCCAGCGGTGATTCTCCCGGACAACTGCCGCACTGATGCAGGCAGGCTGGCTGGCAACTGAAGATAGTTGGCCAACCCGTCCTGCACTCTCTCAAGATATGCCGTCTTTTCAGGCGGCATCTGCCGCAGCTTCGGCAGGTCGAATTGCGGGACTCTGGAAAGAGCTGTGTAGACAGTATCTTTTTCGAGGGTCGATGCACACCTTATGCCCCCGTAATGGTCGACTTTCACCATTTGAGCCGGAAACTGCAACAGGAAGGGAACCGACGCTACCGGAACGACATTGGGCATGTCGGCTTCGATATAGAAGACCTGGTTCAACTCGAATGTTTTGGTGGAGGGCAAGGTGATGCATGAAGGCATGGGCGAAAGCGGGATTTCGCTGCCGCAGTATGCCAGGCGTTCTTCTACCTTGTGCGGTTCGCTCATGGTCCAGTGGTGCCCATCGTAAGTATCGAAAGCCATGGCGCGCCAGAATACTCCGCGCAGGCTGGACACCCTCATCATTATTTCGTTGTCGAGCTGACCGCGGTAGTTGAGGTTAAGATCTTCGGCAAAACCGAAATAAGCACGCGGATTGACGGCAATGCTCCCGTCAGGGCGCAAGTCGTGCAAGAGGTCCCGGTTGACTATGGAGTCGCCTTTGAGCCAGGGCAGATTGAGCCTGGCTGAGACGCTGATGTGTCGCAAAAAAGTAATTTCAGCTCTCGGCAGGGACAGAAAGAGGAGAAAGCCGCACAGAGGCAGCAGAATTACTGAGGGAATGAGATAAGCTCTGCTTGTGCCTCTGCCGGGCCCCAGTGCTGGACGCGCTTCCTCAGGGGTGACAGCTGCCTCGGAGGGCTCGTCATAGCGAAGGTTCCCGACGCGTGCCCTGGAACGGGTTCGGGAGATGCAATCGAGATGGAGCATGTACGAGGATAGAATGAGAAAGCTCAGGAGGTAGATACCAAAGCCGGTATCGCGACTCAACGTGGCAGCAGAGGACATGAGTGTCAAGCCCACCAGAGCAGAAAGGTTAAGATCGCGGCGTCTGGGCATGTCGAAGCAGTGCAAGGACTGCAGGGCAATGAGCATGTTTGTTAGAGGCATGCGCGCATCGGCGACGCTTGTGCGTATACGCTCCAGCAATTCCTG
This sequence comes from Candidatus Melainabacteria bacterium, assembly GCA_023250095.1. GTDB lineage: Bacteria > Cyanobacteriota > Vampirovibrionia > Obscuribacterales > Obscuribacteraceae > JAHFBI01. Next base: position 12,522 of record JAHFBI010000008.1, on the reverse strand, counting down.
GAAGAAGACGCCAGCCACGATGAGGATTCCCAGCGAAATGCCCCATTTTAGCCAGAAGTTGTTCGAGCGGCGCCGGATATAGCTGACGGCGCTTCCGGCTATGATGCCGGCAATTCCGCCTGCCACCAGAATGGATGGCGTTTCGGCCAGGGGGCTGGCAGCCAGGATGCCTGTGATTGCCATGGCGCTGGTGACGATGCGCATGCTGAGCGAGTCTTCGACCTCGCCCCCATGTCCCGTAGTTGTCAACTTTCGGCTTTGCACTTTTGCCTCACAAAAGAGAGATGTCTTCTTCGCCGGCAACCAGGCTTGAAGTGGCCGAATTGTTGCGGCTGTACAAAGAAGGAGCGTTTGTCCTGACGCTGGAATCTGCTGCGGGGAGGCGGGAACTGCCTGGCTGATTTTGCATCGAGGTTCTGCTGGCTGGACTGTCTGCAACTTCGATATAGTAAGAGTTCAGGCAGGGGGGGCAGGCGCTTTGATCCGGGCAGACGGTAACAAGGGTTCTTTGCCGGGCGCGCGGGTGAGCAAAAGGCAGCTTCGGGTCCTTGTTCTTCGCCGGGGAAAGACGTGCCAGAATCTCCATGTCCATCTCGATGCCCGGCAAGGAGGCAGGCAAATCTAGGTCGAGCAGATTTGCTTGCCCGCTGATATAAAGCTCAGGGTGAATGGCGTTGCGTTGCCCCAGATAGAGTAAGGAAGCCACTGTCGTCACCGCCAGCTCAAACTGCCGATAGCTTCGCCAGGGGGCGCAGAGATCGATAAAAATGTCGAAAAGTGGCAGACCTTCGGCGTCGAATTCGCGAACCATAAGCTTCGCCTGGCGTGCGCTGGAGACCCAGTGTATGGTGCGCGGGCTGTCGCCGCGGGCATAGGCCCTGACGCCGCGCGTATAAGTGGATTGGTGCGCCGAACCTCCGCGCGGCACACCTGTTGTACCCGCGCCGGCAGCGCTCAGCTTGTAGAGAAACTGTCCGGCAATGGGTACGACTTTCGGATAGACGGTGATGCGAGCCTCCGTGCACACCTTTCTTTTCGACCAGGCTATGCCCAGCGGATAGGCAGATTCAAGGCAGATTTCTGCCGCTAAGTAAACACCCCGCTCAAGCGGAGCTGTGTGCCAGACAATTGTTTCTTCGTTAGTTAGAGATTCTATTAATAGCGGTGCCTGCTGCGGCAGCGGCAACGAATCTTTGTTGCTAGTGTTCCGGGAAGGGTGGGCGCTTGTCCTTTCTCTTAGATTCAAAGGAAGATAGCTGACGAGCAACCAGTGTACCGGTGCATGCCAGAGGGACCCTTGCGGGTGTTTGAAAGTAAGATTCACCTTTAGCGATTCGCCCGCGGTTGCTTGAGCCGGGCAGCTTGCCTCAACAGAGACGCCTGCCACCATGTCCGCTGGCAAGGCAAGCCCGGCTGCCAGGGCAGCCAGAAGTCCGGCCGCCATTAGGAAAATCCAGCCGCTGCCGATGCTGGCGGCAATGAAATAGAGGGAAAAGGCAAGCAACAAGCAGATAAAGAAGCGTGTCTCGGGCTCCAGCTTGTATGTGCTTCCTGGCGGAATGTTAGATGGGGACTTTGACCCCGGCGGCAATCTCCTCGATGATCTCGCCATGGCTCACTTTGTTCCCTCGCTGTTTAGGAATGATCCTGTGACCGAAAACAGACGGCGCCAGTAATTTCACATCCTCCGGTTGCACGAAATCACGCCCGGCAATGAGAGCATGCGCCTGGGACGCTTTCATCAGAAGCTGGCTGCCGCGCGGGCTGACTCCCAGAATTACCTGGTCGCTAGCGCGTGTGGCGTTGACGATAGCGACTATGTACTGTTGAATGGATTTTTCGACAAAGACCTGGCGTACTCTGGCTCTTACTTCCAGCACATCGGCGACACTGAGGACGGGTTTAACCGCAAAAGCTCCTTCGGCAAGAGTTCTCTCCAGCATGTCCACTTCTTGTTCGGCAGATGGGTAGCCTAGCGAAAGAGAAAGCATGAAGCGGTCAAGCTGAGCTTCGGGCAGGGGGAAAGTGCCGTGGTACTCCACGGGATTTTGTGTGGCGATGACGAAGAAAAGCTCCGGCAGCTGCCGTGTCTCGCCATCGCTTGTCACCTGTCCTTCTTCCATGGCCTCGAGCAAGCTGGATTGCGTGCGCGGCGTCGCCCGGTTTATCTCGTCGGCCAGGAGGATATTGGTAAAGATTGGACCGGGAACGAAAGAAAAGCAGGACTCTTTCTGGTCGAAAATATTTACTCCGGAGATGTCCGAAGGCAGGAGGTCCGGAGTGCACTGCACCCGCTTGAATCCGGCGCAGACGGAATGTGCCAGAGTTTTGGCCAGAAGTGTCTTGCCGACACCTGGCACATCTTCGAGCAGGACATGCCCGCCAGCAAAGAAGGCTGTGGCTGCCAGTCTCACCGAGCGTGACTGCCCGATGAGTACGCTGTTCATATTGTCGAGAAGAACAGATAGCCTGTCTTTCAGTCCTTCCCCCTTGGACTTGAGCAAATCCACCGAATTAGTCACGCCTGTCCTTTGCCTTGCTGAGAACCTAAGAGCGCTTGCCTGTCCTGATATGCCCGGTGGCGCGCGCTTCCTATCCGATTGTTTCCAGGTGGGGTTTTTTATGACAGAAAAGGGCTGTAAACGTGACCGTTACAGGTGCAGCCGGCAAAAACGCCAGCTGCGCCAGCATGTTAAACTGAACCTGCTTCGGGAGGCGTGCGCATGGCTTTGACATTTCAGCAAGTAATCCAATCTCTGAACGAGTTCTGGGATCGCCAGGGCTGTACCGTTTTGCAGCCTTACGACCAGGAGAAAGGTGCCTCGACGATGAGCCCCGGCACTTTCTTGCGAGTGCTCGGACCGGAGCCCTGGAACATGGCTGCCGCTGATCCCTGCCGTCGCCCGACAGACGGGCGCTATGGCGACAATCCCAACCGACTCCAGCATTATTTCCAGTATCAAGTCATCCTCAAGCCTTCTCCCGATAACGTGCAAGAAGTCTATCTCGAGAGCCTGAAGGCTCTCGGAATCAATGCTTGCGACCACGACATTCGTTTCGTCGAAGATAACTGGGAGTCGCCGACGCTGGGTGCCTGGGGGGTGGGCTGGGAAGTCTGGCTGGATGGACTGGAAATCACGCAATTCACTTACTTTCAGCAGGCCGGCGGGCTAGATCTCCGTCCTGTTTCAGCTGAAATAACTTACGGGCTGGAGCGCATTTCTATGTATCTGCAGGATGTAGAAAGCGTTTATGACCTTAAATGGAGCGATAAGGTCAGCTATGGCGAGATTTATCATACAAACGAAGTCGAGCAATCTACATACAATTTCCAGCAAAGCGATCCTGAGATGCTGTCTACTCTCTTCAATCTTTACGAAAGGGAAGCAGCGCGTTTGATGGATCTCAAACTGGTCATGCCGGCATACGAGCATGTGCTGAAGTGTTCGCACAATTTCAACTTGATGGACGCGCGCGGGGTTCTCGGGCGCGACGAGCGCATGGCCAATATTTTGAAAATTCGACGCCTGTCGGAGCGTGTGGCCAGGGCTTATCTCGAGCAGCGTATCGAAATGGGCTTCCCGCTTCTGCCTGCCGAAGGCAGGGGCAAAACAGTTGAGTCTTATCGCGAACGCTTCCTCGCCCCGAAAAATTGAAGCACAGGCAATAGCGCCACATCATTTTAAGCGAGCTTCCGATCAGGCAGGGCCGGCGGCGGCCGCTTGCTCCGACCATTCCATAGCCTCAAGGGCTTCTTGAACCGTGCCGACATAACGGGCATATTCGTCCTGGGGAGCAAAGAAGGCGATCTCCTGGACAAGGCATCCTGTGCCGTCTGCGTCGATGAAGTATGAGCGGCTGACAAAGGGATCGTGTTTCCAGATCCCTTCTATTTGCAGAACCCTTCGCAGGGAGAGATCAAGAGTCAGCGCCTTCTCCAGGCAAAAAACCTCCTCATCGGCCAGGTCGACGATCACGGGCGCCAGTGACTGGATTTCCTCAGAATCAAGTTCTTTGGGCGGCTGGCTAAGAAGAGCGTGAAAACGCTCGCCGGCGCCAGAAGGCAGGCGGCTCCCCCGCCAGATGAAACGAAGCTGGACGCCGGGTCTGTCGGCAGGATAAGCGATCGACACGGATCTCAACGTATCGGCGGAGCCGGACTGCGTCTTTGCCAGCCAGTGGTCAGGGAGGCTCAGTTTTTTTATCTGTCCGTGATGACAAATGTCCATGTGGAAGCTTATCTGGCTGATTTCTTTTGTTTTGCCTGGCAGCTTAAATCTGGCGTAGCTGGTCCGAAAAGACGCTCATAGCGTATAGACTTGAGCAAACCGCTCTTGTCAAGAAGGATGCTGCCTTGATTGAGGCGCATTGGCAGAGCAAGGACCGGGCAAACTGGGCATAAACGTATTGTGGGCAAAGGTCTGGCGGAATTCAGCTATGGTACCCCCATCCAGTAGCGAAGGTAAAGGCGGAATCAGGGATTCCCTTGCCGATACCGTTGCCAAGTCCAGGCTCTCTCAGGATGGAGATGACAAGCCGGTCGGTCTTATTGGCGAGGGAGTGCACCTGGCGGGAGTAGCCGGACTCTCGGCAGCGCATGCTGCCATACAGGAGCCCCTGGCGGGCATCACGCAGCTGGTCAATCACGGCACGAAGGCTGCCGGACTGGGCAGTGTCTTGCCGGAAGTGCACCTTATCGATCCGCCCAAACCGGCTGAATTCGGTAGCAAGGACTGGGTCGCTCAGACTGTTGGGGCAGGAGCAGGTATGGTTCTGCCTTTTCTTCTCACCGATGGAGCGATCGGGGCTGTTGCCAAGAATACGCGGGTGTCTGGCTATCTGAGCATCCTTGAAAAAATTCCTCTGGCAAGCACAGTGGCACCGCTGGCCCGACCGGTCGTCGCCGGCGCTACGTACAGCTTTCTTTTCACACCGGTCGACGAAAAAGGCAATTTTCTTGCCCAGCGCGGTGTGAATGCTGCAGTCGGCGGGCTCACTTTCGGCGCTCAGCACGGGGCGACGATGCTGGTCAACAGAGGGCTGTCCGCCCTCGGCGTCCCCCTGGCCGAGGCTGCTTTCAAGAATTCACTTTCCGGGGCAGCTACCCGCATCGGCGCAAATATGCTGGGCGGATCTTTTGCCGGTGTGGTCAACGCTGAAGCCGGCTCCCTTTTGACAAAAGGGCAGTGGGCGACAGGGCAGGATATTATCAAGTCGGTGGCAACATTTACTGTGACTGGCGGCGCACTTGATCTGGCGCATATTGCCGCCGGCAGGGTGTTCAGTCCAGGGTCCGCTGGCATCTCTTTAGATGGGCGCCAGGGAGGCTTGCAAGCCGGTTCCCTCAGGGAAGCTACCGCAACTGGCTCCCCGGACAGGCTGCCAGGAAGCAGCTCCCCCAAAGGTAGTCAGACGGCACCTGAATCGCCTGGCTCCGGACAGGGGCTGTCCAAGGACGTCCTGCCTGGCGGCTCCAAGTCTTTACTTGTCGATAAGGCGGCGCCTGCTGATACCGTCGGCGGTGCAAATCCCGGGCACGGCAACTCTGCCGAAGTCATTGCTGCCGGTGAGAGATTGTCGGTTGCCGTAGAGCAGAGATTAAGTCGGCAAGTCCAGGCAGACGCTCCGTTTGCCGAAGCCACTGCCGGCAAACAGAAGCAGGAGATCGCGCGCCTGGCGCAGGATGTGGCAGCGCGCGAACATACAGGGGTGGAGCCAGGCGAAGTGTCCCGGACGTTTGAGGCAGTCAGCCGGCTTCTGAAGGCAGAAAAGCTTCTTGTGGATCTCACTTCTGAGCAAAGGCTCGGACTGGCGAAGCAGCTCCTCTTCGAAGCAGCCAATCCTTTGCATGCTGACCAGGGACCGAACAATACTTGTGGCGCGACAGTCGTTCAAGAAATGCTTCTCGGGCGTCATCCAGGCAAAGCGGCCGAGGCAGTGGTCAGCCTGCTCACAACCGGCAAGTACCGGTCTTTCGGTCAACCGCCCGTCGAAGTAGATCTCTCACCTGCTACGCTTTGGGAGCTGCCTGAGCCTTATCAAAATGCTCTGCGCCCGGATTTCGAAGCCCGGCGCTCTCTGTCGCGGCCGGCAGGAGACATGCTGCCGAAAGTTGACGGGGAGCGGACCTATGTCAGTCAGTTGCTGCAGCTGCTGGCAGTGAACATGCACACTCAAGGTTTGCCGGAAGGGCAGACTCTCTATGTAAAAGGGCGACCGGATCCCGCTCTTGCTGGCGACACGGGCGAACGGCTTTTCCGCAGGGGCTCAGATGGCGCATTCGAGCCGGTGATGGAAAGTGGTGTTCTTAAGACAAGCCCTGGACTCAAGTCTCTTGATCTACAGGCTGTGTTCGATCGCCTGAGCGGCAGCGACAGCAGCAAGGGCGGTTTTGTGCTTGTGAATTCGGGGCAGCCGCTTGCCGCCAATCAAGGTGTTGCGTTTCAGTCTGCGCGCCAGCTTGAACAATTGATCAGCCAGGGCAAGGGTCCGTTTGTTCTGGAGGTCGACCCTGAGCATCCTTTGTTTGGCGGCGGCAACCAGATGGCAGCTCCTTTCGGTCAGACCTTGAAGCGGCATATGGTGATTGTCGATGTGCTGCGCGATCCCGTCTCCGGTGAACCTGTCCGGGACAAGGCTTCCGGCAGCGCGCTTGTGCAAATTTCAGATAGCTTCGGAAGAGACTTCGACAGGATAGGAGCAAAGGCAGTGCCGGCAGCTGAATTGTTTGCTGCGACCAGGCAGAAGGCGGACGTGGCTGGCGCAGGCGAAGTGGGTGCTGTACGGAGCCTCTCCCAGAACCTGAGCGAGATGGATGCAGCGCGACCGGCGATAATTTCCGAACTTAATCGAACAGATAGTCGCCAGTCGAATGTGTACAAAGTTATTCAGGAGCAGTTGCACGACTCCGGGCTGGAGAGCAAGGGCTGGGAGGTTTATCCTACAGCGATCAAATCACCAGCCGATGCCGTGGGCGCGGATTATTTGCTTGTGAACAAGAAGACAGGAGAGTTTCATCTGCTTGATGCTACTTCCAATCCGGATAAAATGCCGCCTGCGATAAGAGCTGCTGGAGTCATCCAGTTTGAGCCCAGGTGGTTCGATATACTTGGCGCGCTGAGAGTCGAAGAATTTCCCGAAGCCCAGGATTTTCCGGGCCGTCTGCGCCAGCAGCTTGAAGGTCTCACACGGACAAGCTCGCCTTTCAAGTTAGGCGAGTGCCCCTTTCCGGATTTCCGCCGTTTGACTCCGGATGAGGCGAAGGTCCAGGTGGATACTTTTGTGTCCTGGCTGAAAGAGAAAGCTCGTCAGGGGGACCCTGGCAGCCGGGACGATCTGTCAGGCTATGCTGCCAGTCTGGAGAAAGGCGCCAGCCGTTTTCTGGAAGTCAGCCAGGTGGAGCGGCGCGATCCCATTTTCGAAGTCAAAGCGAAAGAAGCTGCCAGGGCCGCCGTGCTCGATTACATTATCGGCAGGCTGACCCGAGTAGATCCTGCAGCCTCCGGTGGCAAGCCGCCAGAGACTGTGAGCCAGGTCTATGTCCGGCGCGACAAGCTCGACGCGTCAAATGACCGCTTGAAATTGACCACTGCCGATGGTGAGCACATAGACGGCGGAAACATCTCCCAGATTTTCGAGGCGGCGCGATCTGATTTGTTGCGTCTTGGATCAATTAGCCCGGAAAGGGCTCAGAAAGCGTATGACCAGGCAACATCTGATAGAGCCCGGCAACAGGCCAGAATCGATCTCGATCGCGCGCGCTCCGAGGCAAAAGTGTTGAAGAGGCTTGAGAAGCTGGGGATCAAACCGGAGAAAGTGCAGGAGGCTTTGATCAGGCTGCAAGGCGAGATTCGCAATGGTGGCAAACTGGGCTCAGGAGAAGCTGTGATTACCAGGAAGCTTGTGCAATCGCTTTCGGCAAGAGGCGATCATGTTTTGCTCGGTAAGGAACCGCCGGCTACTAAGGCGGCTCCAGAGGCAAAGGCGCTTCCCAAGGCCGATTCTCTTGTCTCGATGTTTCAAGACACTGGCGATGTTTTGCAAGAACTCGGCATGAAACCGACAAGCAAGGCGGAAGTAATTGCTGCTCTGCAATTGACACTGGCTGATAGAGGCAGCAAGTGGACTGCCGGGGAACAGAGCGAATTCCGTCAGCTCATTGCTGCTTACACGGCAGGCGAATCCTTTGCCGCCGCACGGGTCGAGCGGTTGCTGGGGCAGAGCAAATAGGTTCTTGCTTTGACTTTGTTCTTGAAGCTCATGGGCCACACGCGCATATGCATAAGTGGGAAATGGCAGTAGTATCTAAGCGCGGTAATGTCCGTAATGGGTGATGAGTAACCTTGTCGATTCTTCTATGCTTTTGCCTGCAGTCAGCTTTTCAATCTCGGTGGCATATCCCATCTGGTCCAGTGCTTTTGCGGCTCTAGCGCGTACTATTTCGTGGGAATGTGCGCGTGAGACGAAATAGAGCGGCGGGACACCCAGCGGCTTCTTTTCCCGGGCAATCTGCTCGATAGCTTCGAAAACGGCATCGGTGTCGCTGGATTTGAGATTGTCCACCAGCATCTTGAAGGTGAGTTGGTCGAATTTGTTGAATACGTTCTTGGCTGTGTTCCCGAGGAAGTCGCTCATACCCTGAAACTGCCCGGCAAAATCAAGGCGGGTTTTTTCGGGCTCCGGCTCCGGCGCTTGTGCTTTCCTGGCTTCATCTGCCGGAAAGACATCGGTATAATCGCAAACCGCCAGGCATTCACCGCATTGCATGACGTGTCTCTCTTTCTTCCAGATAGGCAGCACGACGTAGAGAGAAAACTTCTGAGAGATCCCTGCCTCGTAAAAAGTGGCCTTCTTCTTACAACTCCCGCAAGTGAGCTCAATGCGCGCTCCATCGGGTACGCGCTTCAGTTCATCTTTACTGTTGACATAGAACCACATGGCTTGCTCTTCGGGTGGGACCTCCACCCTTGTACCCCCGGGGAGCGCCGGCCAAAACCCGGGCGGCAAAGGTGCCTCCTTCTGAAAGGGCTGGATAAAGATCGAGCCAGCCGGTTGTTGTCCGTCCCTGCCATGCCAGGCAGCAGGCGAAGAGGAACCATACTAAATCTATGTGGATGGAGCGCTGGCAGTCGCCGTAATTGACCAAGTCAGACCTTGCTCGGACAAGGTCCGCGTCAAGCGCATCCAGTCCACTAGGAGTTCTCTTTCATTGCTTTCAACCAGATGCCGGTGAACCAGACCCCTGCCACAACGGCGGCTACGACGAGCGGCAAAACAAATGGTTTGAAGAAATCTGCAAAGAAACAACCCACCGCACAACCGATGCAAAACGAAGCCAGTTTGAGTACGCTCAGCTGCCAGTTTGTCAGAGGTACTTTTCTGGAAAAGAATTTCGTGGCCACGTTCATATCATGATCATACTCCCCTGAGCCAGGACTCACGGAAAAAGATCCAGAGCCAGGGAACTCTTGAGCTAACAACAGAGGCTCAAGGGCTCACGAGACGGTGATTGTCTGTCGAAGGGCTGACAGAGTCTGGACAAGCGTAGACTGGTCGTAAATGTTGAAAGTGGTTGCGGATTTGTCGATTTTTTTGATCATGCCGGACAGCGCTTTGCCCGGGCCGATTTCGATGAATGTATTGACGCCTTGCAAGAGTATGTATTCGATAGTGTCGCACCAGCGAACTGAGCTGGGCATCTGGGAGGCTAGCTTGGCTTTGAGGGAGGCAGCTTCGGTTGCCGGACGGGCGTCCACATTCTGTACTACAGGGAAACGCGCCGCAGCAAGTGTCCACTTGTCTAGTTCCTGCGCAAACTGATCGGCTGCCCCGGACATCAGCGGTGAGTGGAAAGCGCCGCCTACTGGAAGAGATATCACTCTGGCGCCTTTGACTGTGGCCCTAGCGCAGGCCTTTTGCACGGCCTCCGGGCTGCCGGAGACAACTAGCTGCTCGCGCGTGTTGAAATTGGCGACGACAGCCACCTGCTTCAGCTCAGGCGGCAGTTCTGCTGTCGCTTCACGGCAGATAGCTTCCAGATCGGCTGCTGTCAGTCCGATTACCGCCGACATGGCGCCTGGCGGACACTCCTCCATCAGCCTGGCCCGTTTTTCGACCAGGCGCACGGCGCCTTCCAGCGGCAGAGCGCCGGCGGCAACCAGGGCGGTAAACTCGCCGAGGCTGTGACCGGCAACGAAGGAAGGTTGAGGTCCGCCGCCTGCTTCATAACATCTCCAGACAGCCAGCGACATGGCCAGAATTGTCGGCTGCGTGTTGATTGTCCTCTTCAGCTCTTCTTCGGGACCGGCAAAGCAAAGCCCGCTCAAGCTGCGTCCGGCGATTGCGTCTATCTCTTCGAAGCACTGCTTTGCCAGAACATTACTTTCAAAAAGGTCCTTGCCCATGCCGACGCTCTGAGAACCCTGCCCGGGAAACAGGCATGCAATTTTATTCATGGGATGCTCCTTCGCCTTGGTAATTGGTTTCTTGCAGCTGCTGCTTTTCTCTTTGTTCGGTTACGGTGCTGAGCTTTCGGCTGTCGACAGCTGTCCAACGCACGATTGCCGCTCCCCAGGTAAGTCCGCCGCCGAAGCCTACAAGAGCGCAAGTGGATGGTGGTGTCACTTGCCCCCGTCTTATCGCGTCAGCGAACGCGAGCGGTATTGAGGCTGCCGAGGTATTGCCGTATTGATCGAGATTGCTGACAATCTGCTCTTTGCGCATGCCCAGTCTCTCGGCGGCAGCCTTGATGATGCGCTGGTTAGCCTGGTGTGGTACGAGAAAGTCTAGCTCTTCCGGGCGTATCGAGGCCCTGGCGCAGGCAGCGCGCACGGCTTCCGGGATGGCATTGACGGCAAATTCGTAAATGGCCCTGCCGTTCATCTGCAAGAAACGGTGTGCAGCTTTGGGTGGGGTGGTGCCCGCATGGGGATACGCTGTGCCCGGGTTGGGGATGCTGAGCAGGTGCCCGCCTTTACCGTCAGCACGCAAATAAGTCGCCAGGATGTTGTTCTCGCTTTCAGAGGCTTGCAGCACGAAAGCGCCAGCTCCATCTCCGAAGAGGATGCATGTGTTGCGGTCCTCCCAGTTGAGGAAGCGCGAGTGTATGTCTACGCCGATGACAAGAACTGTCTTGTATGTGCCGGAGCCGATGAACTGCTGTCCGACGGCAAGGGCGTAAATTATCCCCGAGCAAGCCGCTTCCATGTCGAATGCGGCGGCGGCGCTTGCGCCGATGGCTGCTTGAACCATGCACGCCGTCGAGGGATACAGGTTGTCGGGAGTTGATGTCGCGACAATTATCAGATCGATTATGCTGGGATCTATGCCCGAAAAAGCCACAGCATCGCCGGCAGCTTCGACAGCCAACCCGGTTGCTGTCTCATTGTCGGATACGACATGTCTTTGACGTATGCCTGTCCTGGTTGTAATCCATTCGTCGGATGTATCGACGAGATTCTCGAGATCGGCATTGGTGACTATGCGGTGAGGCACGGCTGCGCCCACGCCCGTGAGCTTTGCGCCAACGGGTAATTTCACTTGTTGCTCCCTGCCGCAGTCAACGACAGCGTCCATTCGATTTGTTTGATGATATTTGCTTCGACCATGTCGCGCGCCGCGCGCACCGCGTTCTTGATGGCTGTGTGTTTCGAGCCGCCGTGCGCTATTACATAAACTCCTTTGACGCCGGCCAGCAAAGCGCCGCCTAGCTCGTTGTAGTCGATGCGCCGCTTCAAGGCCTGGAACGCCGGCTCTGCCATCTTCCCGCCAATTTTAGTTTGCCAGGAAGAAAGAAGCTCTTGCTTGATTATGACGCTGATCATCTTGGCAATACCTTCTGCTGTTTTCAAGGCGATATTGCCCGTGAAGCCGTCAGTAACCACGACGTCGCATTTGCCCATGGGGAAGTCACGCCCTTCGACAAAGCCGATGAAATTCATTTGATCGTTGGCTTTAAATAGCTTGTAAGCTGCCTGTACCAGTTCGTTGCCCTTGGTTTCTTCGGTGCCTATGTTGAGAAGTCCAACCCGGGGATCTTTCACTTTGAAGATGCCAGCCGAGAGGATGGAGCCCATCAAGCCGAACTGCAGGAGGTTGTGGGCAGTGCACTCCACATTGGCGCCGCCGTCGATAAAAAAGACTGGGTTGGCCGAGCAAGTGGGCATGACGGCAGCTATTGCCGCTCGGTCGACATGGGCTATGCGCCCGAGATTGATCTGTGCTGCCACCCCGGCTGCCCCCGTGGACCCGGCGGCCACTACTCCGTCGGCTAGCCCTTCGGCTACCTGTCTTGTCGCCACGACAATCGATGAGTCTTTCTTCTTGACTATGGCGCGGCTTGGCTTTTCATCCATTCCGACAATTTCGGAAGCCGGTATGATGCTGATATTAAGCCCCTGAGTTTCATGGCGCTTCAATTCGTTCTGGATGGCTTCGGGCTGGCCAACCAGTTGCACGGCTACGTTGAACTCCTTCGCACCCAAAATAGCGCCATGAACCACCTCTCGGGGGGCATAATCACCA
>JAHFBI010000007.1:37725-39535 GCA_023250095.1 Candidatus Melainabacteria bacterium | reverse complement strand
GCCAACGATGTAAATGTAATTCTGCAGCAAGCAGCAAGCATTCGGATAGTCAAATTTTGCCTGCTAAGAGGCCGCTGAAGTCGTCGCCTTCAATTCTGACTGAGGCTTCGAGTAACTCTTCCAAGCTATGCCTGTGCATCAGCTTGAAACAGCCCCGCAAGGCTCAGGTATTTTGAGCTATATATATTTGACTATCACTCGACAGTGACAGATTTAGCCAGATTGCGAGGCTGGTCCACATCCTTGCCGAGATAATCAGCAATGAAATAGGAGAGAAGCTGCAAAGGCAACACTGTTATCAGCGGGCTGAAGAGCTCCTCAATTGGCGGCACAGCCAGTATCGTCTCGAAAGTCCTTTTCGCCTGCTCGTCGCCCTCCATGGCAACAGCTATCATCTGCGCATTGCGGGCCCTGGCCTCTTGAGCATTGGACAAAGTCTTTTCGTAGACACTACCTGGCATCATGATCGTGACCACGGGCACCTGTGCATCGAGAACGGCAATAGGTCCGTGCTTGAGTTCACCGGCGGCATAACCGGAGGCGTGAATATAGCTCAACTCTTTGAGCTTCAAGGCGCCTTCCAGGGCGACCGGGAAGTTGACGCCGCGGGCAATGAACATCACATCGTGCGCATCCGCGTACTTCAGGCACTGCTTCTTGATTTCATCCTGTCTGGAAAGAACCTGTTCCTGAATGGTCGGCACCATGGAAAGAGTCTTCTTCAGGTGAGCAAGGCGCTCGGCGCTGACAGTTCCCCTCTTCTCGGCAAGATAAATAGCCAGGAGATAGAAACTCACAAGCTGAGCGGTAAAAGTCTTGGTGGCGGCGACAGAAACCTCGATACCACATTCGGTGACTATCAGATTAGGCGTCATCTGGGCCAGATGTGAGTCCGGACGGTTGGTGATACCAAGTGTCATGGCACCTGCATTCTTGGCCTCGGCGATCGCAGCAAGCGTATCGGCGGTCTCGCCGGACTGGCTGACGGCGATGGTGAGAGTACGTCCGTCGACAAGCAGCCTTCTGGCGCGCATCTCGGAAGCCATCTCCACATCAACCGGAATTCCGCAAAGCTCCTCTATTATGTGCTTGCCGACAAGTCCTGCATGATAAGCCGTGCCGCAGGCCACCACTTTGATGCGATCGATGGAGGAAATCTCCTGGTCGCTCAGGCGCACCCCATAGCCCACGCCGTTGCCGTTGCCTGGAGCATGGAGATCAAAGGCAGAAAAATTGACGGGCTTCTTGGGACCCTGCAGATATTTGCCCAGTGTCTGGCGCAAGACCAGAGGCTGTTCGTGGATCTCCTTCAGGAGGAAATGCTTGTGCCCCTTCTTGTCGATGACATAAGGGACGGAATCGACATCCACCGGCTTGCGACGCACTTCCTGCCCGTCGAAGCTGAAGAGTCTGGCGCCGGCTGAAGTTATCTCGGCAATTTCGCTTTGCTCGAGACGCAGCACTTTGTTGGTGTACTGGCACACGGCGACACTATCAGAGGCCAGGAAAGTCTCATCTTCTCCTAGACCGACGGCAAGCGAATAGTGGTGGTTGACGGCGAAGATCTTGTCGGGGTAACTCTGGCTGACGATCCCGAGCGCATAAGCTCCCTTCAGCCGGTTGACGGCACCCTTGATAGATTGAAGAAGGTCGTGCCCCTTTTTCAATCCTTCCTCGATCAGGTGGGCAACGACCTCAGTATCGGTCTCCGACTGGAAAGGATGCCCGGCAGCCGTAAGTTCCTCTCTTAGCTCCTGGTAATTCTCGATGATGCCGTTGTGAACGACAGCAAGCTGGGAAGTGCAGTCGG
>JAHFBI010000007.1:0-37715 GCA_023250095.1 Candidatus Melainabacteria bacterium | reverse complement strand
GAGCATTTTGATCGTTAGGTATGCCGTGCGTCGCCCAGCGGGTGTGTCCTATCCCGACAGTGGCAGAAGGCCGCTTGTCGTTGAGGAGAATCTCCAGATTGGCCAGCTTGCCGGCCGCCTTCATCACAGAGAGTTGCCCGTCCTCGATCACTGCCACGCCGGCCGAGTCATAGCCCCGGTACTCGAGACAGCGCAATTCCGAAAGCAGGACCGGAGCAGCCTTGGCCGGTCCGAGATAACCAACGATTCCACACATGAGAAGTTATACCTCCATGACTTCGGCTTCTTTGTCCGAAGTCATCTTGTCGATGTCCTTGATATATTTGTCCGTCATCTTCTGCAGCGACTCTTCCTGCCGCTTGATCTCGTCCTCGGAGATCTGAGCGGTCTTGAGCTTCTTGAACTCTTCCAGAGTGTTGCGCCGTATATTTCTCACAGCCACTCTTGACTCTTCGGCGTATTTTTTTACGACCTTTGTCAGTTCTTTGCGGCGCTCCTCGGTCAGCTGAGGAATATTGATTCGAATAACCGAACCGTCGTTATTGGGCGTCAAACCCAGTCCGGACTTGTGTATGGACTGCTCGATATCTTTGAGAGCGGACTTATCATAAGGCTGGATAACCAGAGTCCGCCCTTCCGAAACCGAAATATTGCACAGTCCCTTGAGTGGCGTGGCCGTCCCGTAATATTCCACTTCCACCCGGTCGAGCAAGGCTGGATTAGCGCGCCCAGTCCTGACAGTGTGGAACTCGCGCAAAAGGTTGGACAGAGCCTTTTTCATATGATCCTCGGCAGAGCCAAGGACTTCTGTTATAGCCGTCATATTCAACTTACCCCGACAAGAGTACCGACTTTGTCTCCCTGGACAATTCTCTCAATGCTTCCTTCTTTGGCAAAGTCAAAAACTATAATAGGAATGTTATTCTGCTGGCAAAGCGACACGGCTGCCGGATCCATCACTTTCAGACCACGCCTAATCATATCGTCGAAAGTAATGGCGGATATCTTCTGCGCCTGGGGATTATTCTTAGGATCGTCGCTGTAGACGCCGTCCACGTGATTTTTGGCCATGAGAACGACATCAGCCTTGATCTCTGCCGCGCGCAAGGCGGCGGCCGTATCCGTTGTAACGTGCGGATTCCCGGTGCCGCCGCCGAATACGACAATACGTCCTTTCTCAAGATGGCGAATGGCGCGCAAGCGGATAAACGGCTCTGCCACTTCCGGCATGGCAATGGCAGTCATGACGCGTGTCTCAATGGGGTGATGGTCAATGCTCTTGTTCTTGAGCACCTCGGCCAGTATCAAACAGTTCATGATTGTGGCTAGCATGCCAACATAATCCGCTGCCGCTTTGTCCATTCCCCAGCCGCTGCCCTGCACGCCGCGGAAGATATTGCCGCCTCCGACGACGACAGCTATCTGAATTCCCAGGATATGCGCTCTCGATATCTCAGCGGCTATACGTCCGATCACCGCCGAATCTATGCCGAAACCTCTATCGCCGGTCAGGGCTTCGCCGCTGAGCTTAAGGAGGATTCGCTTGTATTTGAGGTTCCCCATGTATATCCGATTCACCAGCTTGCCTGTATTTCAAGCACGCGGCTCCCTTGAAATGTCTCCAAGCAAGCATCATACATCGTCTTGCCGCCAAAGACATTTATTGCCACCAAACTTGGCGAGCCGCCGAACAAAGCAGGCTGCCTGCGATGAGCCCCGCCCCTTTTAAAGTTGTTAAGAAGCCAGTGTAAAAACTCGGATCATCTTGCAGCACGTCAGGGACAGGCAACCAGCAGTTGCATAAACTGCCAGATGCGCTTTTTCGAAGAAGTAGAAGAAGAAGTGTCCTGAGCTTTCAGTGCTGGCAACAGCCATTGCTTGGAGGAGCTTCCGCTGTCGGCTCGGCAGTCATTTCGCCGAGAATGAACAGGGCGAACTTGACCGGTGTGAGCTCGGCGCCGAGTGTTGTGCCCTTTTGCTTGAGATACTGGGCGATGGTCTGATTGGGATCCTTGACAAAGGGCTGATCGAGGAAGCAGCGCTCCGCCATCAGCTTATCAACGCGGCCAGATACAATCTTGTCGCGAATTTCCGCCGGCTTCTTGGCAAGATCCTCTTTGCCGGCTTCAATGCGCCGCTCGTTCTCCACGACCTCGACCGGGACTTCAGTGCGGCTTATGTATTGAGGCTTGGCCGAGACTATGTGCATAGACAGCTCTCGGCAAAGAGCAGACATTTCTTCTCTTGCGACATCCTTGGAACTCTTGATCGCCAGAATAGCGCCCATTTTACCGCCCAGAGCATGAATATAGCTGCCAACGGCTCCCGGTCCTTCAATGTTCACATATACAAGGCGGCGGACCACCATGTTCTCGCCAGTCTTGGCCACCTTTTCCGTCACGAAATCGGCAACCGTGCCGGCTCCGTGCTTCTGTTTCATCAGCACCTCGGCATCGAGAGATTTGGTTTCAAAAGCCGTAGCGGCGATTTCCTGGCAGAGGGCGACAAATTCTTCATTGCGTGCCACAAAGTCTGTTTCACAGTTAACTTCGACTATGACTCCGGATTTGAGATCGTCTGCGACCCTTGCGACAACCAGCCCTTCAGTAGCCGTGCGGGAAGCCTTTTTGGTGGCCACGGCCATGCCCTTCTGTCGCAACCATTCGATGGCCTTGTCGAAATTTCCGTTCGCTTCCACCAGTGCCTTTTTGCAGTCCATCATGGCAGCACCGGACTTGTCGCGTAATTCTTTCACCATGGAAGCCGAAATATCAGCCATTTCCTTCATCTCCTCTTTCTGAGAAAGCTGTTTTTCAACCAGATCATTCAACCGGACAGCCTCAGGTAAAATGCCTGAAGCGGCCCGGCAGGCAGTTTATGACCCTAGAGCCCTTCGGGTGCCGGTGCCTCGAAAGATTCTTCGGTGCCTTCATCGGCGCCGCGCACAGTTGCCACCGAAACCAGGCTCTTGGGCTCTTCGGGAGGCGTGCGCTCTTCTTCGAGCCCGAGGTTCGGCTGCCCATGCTTGCCTTCCAGAATGGCATCGCAAAGCTTCGAGCAAATCAGCTTGATGGAGCGGATTGAGTCGTCATTTCCTGGAATGACATAGTCGATGCCGTCTGGATCGCAGTTGGTGTCGATGATGCCAACCACAGTGATGCCCACCTTCTTCGCTTCGGCGACAGCGATGAGCTCGCGCTTCTGGTCAATCACGAAGAGCACGTCCGGGCGACCACGCATCAGTTTGATGCCACCCAGGGACTTTTCCAGCTTCGTCAGCTCGCGATTGAGGACGGCGACTTCTTTCTTCGGACGGCGATAGAACTCGCCCGTATCGCGCATCTCTTCCAGCTCTTTCAAACGATTGATGCGCAGGCGGATAGTCTCGAAATTGGTGAGCATACCGCCCAGCCAGCGCCGGTTGACGTAATGAGCGCCGGCACGCTTGGCTTCTTCTTCGACAATTTCGGCGGCTTGTTTCTTCGTGCCGACGAAAACAATATTCTTTCTCTCGGATGCTGCCTGCCGCATATAATCGCAAGCTTTGTCAAGGGCGCGCGATGTCTGTTCGAGATCGATGATATAGATCCCGTTGCGCTCGCCGTAAATGTACTGGCGCATCTTGGGATTCCAGCGGCGGGTCTGGTGCCCGAAGTGGACGCCGGCCTCCAACAGTTGTCTCATTGTTGCTACTGGCAAGGTTGCTCCTCTCTCCTGTTTGATGGTTTGCACTGGACTGACCGTTTCTTCTCTTGAAATTACCGATAAGAGTCTCACCGCTTGTGATGTTGCTCTCGGCGACAATGCCAACTGAGGCATTCTGGGGCGAGATCACAAGCTAAGGCCCGATTCCGTCTTTTTTGACAGGTCGTAAATTGTAGCACAGGACGCCGCGCCAGCGCGATTTCTAGACAAATTGTGCGAGATCTCGTTATAATGTGACAATATGAAGATATGCTTAAGAAGCTGTTCTTGCTTGGAAGGAGAAACTAGTCCGCATTGCTAAGATCCCCGCCATCTGGCAGGTTGAGGACTGATAAACAAAAAGACATACAACAGAGAGAGGTTTGCCTTGTCTAAAGTCCTGGTACTCAACGCATCATACGAACCGCTAAATATATGTAGCTGGCGGCGGGCTCTTGTTCTCATCATGAAGGGAAAAGCCGAACAAATCGAGCATAATGGCAAACTAATCTATGCTGACTTTCACTTACCTACGGTCATCCGGCTGCGTAGTTATGTAAAAATCCCCTATAAAGAAATCAGTTTATCCCGGCGCAACGTCTTGCACCGGGATAATTACACTTGCCAGTATTGCGGCGATCGCCGGCACGACCTGACCATCGACCATATCCTGCCGCGCTCGCGGGGAGGTGGTGATTCCTGGGAAAACGTAGTGGCGGCCTGCCTGAGATGCAATGTCAAGAAAGGCGACCGCACCCCCAGAGAAGCCAACATGCCCTTGCTTTGCGTGCCCCGCCGCCCGCAGAGCCACGTTTCCTTTGAAATCTCCAAGCATTCTCTTTCCGGTCACTCTTACTGGAACAAATATTTGATTGGTGCTTGAACTTTTCTCGAACCTCAGGCGTTTTAGCTCTTTAAGCAAACATGAGCTATGCCGGAGGTTATGCTTATGGTAAGGTCAGACCGCCTCCCGGAAGTTTATGGAGGGAGGCTCCCAGACCGCCTGAGGCGGAGGCTTTCATTGAGCGCAGAAGCGGGACGAAAGAGCCCCGGCGACCAGGTAAGTGGAACCGATAACGCCCTTCAAGAGAGAACCTTTCTTGAGGACCAACCGAATGGCTCCCTTCTAGAGAGAAATCCGCCAACCCCGACGGCGCCGGAAAAGAGGATTCTGGCTGATGTCGCCATAGACATTATTAGCCGCGACCTCGGCAACCGTCTGTTCACTTATGGCGTGCCCGAGCACCTCAAGTCGGAAGTCTTCATCGGCAGCCAGGTCCTGGTGCCGTTTGGCAAGCAGAACCTTGTCCCGGCTTTCGTTATTGACCTTAGCGACTGCGCCGATTGGCAAGCCTCAACAGCTGCCCGACAGGAGCCCGTCTTGATCAAAGACATTGTCGAAGTGCTCGAAAGCGCTCCTATATTCGATCGCTCCTATATAAACTTCCTCTATTTTGTGGCGGACTATTATGCAGCCCCTATCTCCGAAGTGATAAGCGCTTGCGTCCCTTCCGATCTGTCAGCAAGGCTGAAAAAAATAGTGCGCATCTGCCCCGGACTGGACACCAGAGTGCCCCTGCCGCCCAAAGGGACAGAACAACTGCTCATTTACGACAGTTTGCAAAGCGCCAGGCAAGGCTATCTGTCGCTCAGGGCTCTCAGACAGAAGACCGGACTGAACCAGAGCAAGTTTTACACATACCTCTGCCAGCTCAGACAAAAAGGGCTTATCAAGGTCGAGCAAGAAAGCTCGCCTTCTCCCCAGCCAAAAGTTGTCCAGAGTGTCATCTGGACCCGTAAGCCAGCCTCCAGCCAGCGTCAGGAGTCAATAGTCCAGGTTTTGCGCCAGGCAGGCGGGCAACTGGCCTTAGCCAGACTCATCGAGCAAGCCCATACAAGCGCCAGCACCATAAACCGCATGTGCCAGCTGGGGATACTCACACGAGTTCAAGAAGAAATTTTGCGCGACCCGCTCAGCCATCTTTTGCTCAGCCCAGGCACAAAGGCTGCCTTGCCGACGCTCACGAGCGACCAGAGAAAAGTCCTGAGCGTACTGGAGGCAAGTCTGGATGAAAGACTCTCCGAAGAAGCGGACTCCCCAGACAAGGCAGATCCTCCCTGGCTGCTCCATGGTGTTACTGGCTCCGGCAAGACAGAAATCTATTTGCGTCTTATCGCAAGGACACTCTCGAAAGGACGGACAGCCTTGATGCTGGTTCCGGAAATCAGCCTGACGCCACAACTGGCTGAGCGCCTTGTTGCACGTTTCGGGGAAAACGTAGCCGTATGGCACAGCGCACTTTCACAGGGCGAGCGTTACGATACCTGGCGGCGTTTACAATCTGGGCAGGCTCGTGTCCTTCTGGGGGCTCGCTCGGCCGTTCTCACTGACTTGAATCACCTCGGTCTGATCATTCTCGATGAAGAGCATGACAGCAGCTATAAGCAAAGCAGCCCCAGCCCTCGCTATCATGCCAGACACCTGGCCAGGGAGCGCTGCCAGCGCTCAGGCGCCCTCTTGCTTCTGGGCAGCGCCACACCGGATGTCGGCAGCTATGCTGAAGCCAGGTCGAACAACCACCTTCTGGAATTGCCAGAGCGTGTTTTCAAGCAAGAAATGCCTGAGTCGCATCTTGTAGATATGCGCCGCGAATTTGCCCTGGGCAATTACAGCATTTTTTCCGACCGGCTGACTGTGGCTGTTAAAGACTGTCTCAAGCAAGGCAAGCAAGCCATTTTGCTCATCAACAGGAGAGGTTTTGCTAGCCATGTCCTCTGTCGTGCTTGCGGTTATGTGTTGAAATGCCGCAATTGCAGCGTCTCTCTCACTTTCCACCAGAGCAAAGGAAAAGGGCAGGACGGCTATCTTATTTGCCACCACTGCGCTTTCCGGTCCGGGGCTGCCGAAATTTGTCCGTCCTGCAAGAGTCCTTTCATCCGCCAGTTCGGCCTGGGCACGCAGAGAGTCGAGCAAGAAGTAAGAGAGTGCTTTCCAGAGGCGCGCCTGCTCAGGCTTGATAGCGACATCACTAGAGAACGCGGTGCTGCCGACGAAATCTTTGCTAAATTCGCCTCCGGGCAGGCTGACATTCTTATTGGCACACAGATGGTTTCCAAGGGGCTAGACATTGAAAATGTGGTCCTGGTCGGCGTCCTGGCAGCTGACGCTGCCTTCAATCTGCCTGATTACCGTAGCCTGGAAAGAGGTTTCCAGCTTCTGACACAGGTCTCAGGGCGAGCCGGGCGCGGCAAATACAAGGGGCAGGTCATCCTGCAAACTTACAATCTCGAGCTTCCAGCTTTGCTTCTGGCTCAAAGACATGACTACAAGACTTTTGCTGAGCAGGAACTTGCGTCGCGTCAGTCTTTTGAATACCCCCCTTTCAGTCAACTCATCCGCATTGTCTTCTCAGCCGATGAGGAGACGACCGCCCAGAGCGCTGCCGAACAGCTGGCAGAGGCGCTCAGCGTTTATCTGGAAGACAAAGTACAGCTGACAGCCATCAAAATACTTGGACCGGCCCCCTGTCTCATCGAAAGGTTGCGCGGCAAATTCCGCTTCCATGTCATCGTCAAAAACCTTTGTGGAGCTGCAGGACGAAAGCTCCTTGGGCAATTCCTCTTCCTCTGGCGTGTTGGTCCAGGCGTCGCCCTGGCCATAGATATCGACGCCCAGGACATGCTCTGATTACACGGAAAGTCCGACAAAAAAGTTCTTTGCCCGAGCAAAGCTAGCCTCCCGCAGCAGGCGCGCGACAAAGAACACAGCAAAGAGATTGAGTTGCCTGTGTTCTTTAGAGTCTCATAGTCTTGAATATTCAGGCGTGCGGCAACATTTACCTTACACTCTATCAAGCCTTAAACAAACCGCATGGCAGGAAAAGGGCAAGGACTGTAGAGTTGTAAGATATGATGCTGGTCTATTACTTTCTCGTCATACTGGCTCTTGTGGTCGCCGGACCTTTCCTTCTGCTTCAGCCCAAAGCTCGCGCCGGACTGAAACAAAAGCTCGGCTTCCCGCCAGCGGAGCTTAAGAAGTCTTTCCCGCCAGATCTAAGGCGAGTCTGGTTTCATGCCGTGTCGGTAGGGGAGTTCAACGCCGTGCTTCCTTTGCTCAAAGTCTTCCGGCAGGCACATCCTGAATATCACATCTGTGTTTCCACGACAACGGCGACCGGTCAGAAGCTTGCTCTGGAAAAAGCCGGGGACTTTGCCAGTATCTTCTATTTCCCGCTTGATCTGCCCCTGCCCATTAACCGCTGGCTCGATACGATAGATCCCTGCCTGGTGGCTGTTGCCGAAACCGAAATCTGGCCGGGGTTTATCTTTGAATCAGCATTGCGCGGTATTCCTGTGTGCCAGGTAAACGGTCGCATCTCACCGAGATCCTTCAAAAAGTACCTTTTAGGCAAGCCATTGATCGCACCGACCTTCAAGCGATTTAAAGCGATAGCCACCCAGTCGGATCAAGAAACTCTCCGTTATCTCGCCCTCGGCGCAGCCGAGCGCTCTGTGTTCACTTGCGGGAACTTGAAGTTTGACGGCAGCCAGACGCTCGGCAGCCAGCAGACAGATGAGCTGAGAGAGGCTCTGAAGCTCAGACCGGAAGAAACAGTCATAATCGGCGGCTCGACGCACGAAGGAGAAGAGATTGCCCTTATTAACGCCTGGCAAAAACTCAAGGTGCCCTCACGGCTTATCCTGGCTCCACGCCATCCGGAGCGCTTCGACCGCGTGGCCAGCCTGATTGAATCCGCTCACTTCCTTGTGCGCCGCTTCTCCTTGCAAGAGAGCTTTGAGGGCGACAGGGACATCTTTTTGCTGGACACAATCGGAAAGCTGACATCTTTTTATGCCATAGCCTCCATCGCCTATGTTGGCGGCACACTTGTTAGAATCGGCGGTCACAATCTGATGGAACCTTACGCCTGGTCCTGTCCTGTCATCTGCGGACCGCATGTGGAAAAAACCCGCGACACAGCCTCCCTGCTCCTTTCCCGCCAGGCACTGGTGATGGTGCACGATGAACAGGAGCTGGCTGTCCAGCTGTCGCACCTGGCGGCTTCCCCTTCACGGCAGGCACAGCTGGGTGCAGCCGGCAAAGCAGTGCTTTCCGAAGCCCATGGTGCAGTAGAGCGCACCATGTCCGTGCTCGATTCTGTCCTGGCTGGCGCAAGTGGGTCCCGTTCTTCAGGAAAGGCAAGCGGCAGGTTTGCTGACTTGCAGCCGCTGGAAACAAATAACTCCCTCAAGGAGCTGGACAGGTCTCAGGAGCAATGGCCATGAGCTGGGGTAATCCGCAAACGACAGGCGAAAGACTCCTGAGCGGTCTTCTTAAACCTGTGTCTGCCGCATTTCTGGCAGGCTCATATTGCCGGATCATGTCCTACAATCTAGGGCTTCTCAAGCAAAAACATTTTGCCCAGCCAGTGATCAGTGTCGGCAACCTGACCGTAGGCGGCACTGGCAAGACTCCGATCGTGGTCGACATCTGCCAGCGCCTGAGCGATTCGGGGCACAAAGTAGGCATCCTCAGTCGCGGGTACAAAAGGTTGTCCCGGGCAAGCTCAGTCATTGTCAGTGCCGGGCAAGGACCGATAACCAGTTGCGCCGATGCCGGTGACGAACCATATATGATGGCACTGTCCTGCCCGCAGGCAGTCGTCATCGTCGGCGCGAGCCGCACAACAGCCGCTGCCATGGCTATCCAAGATCATGGCTGTGATATCTTGATCCTCGACGACGGCTTCCAGCATTTCCCCATGTCCCGCGACACGGACATCGTCCTCATCGACTACAATGACGATCTCCTCAAGGACAGTTTGCTGCCTTCCGGGCGCTTGCGCGAGCCTGTGAGCGCTCTTGTCCGGGCACACTGGATCGTCATCACCAAAGTGCCAGACGTCTTCGACGAAGAGAAGCTAGAGCAAGTCCGGTCATTGCTGTCCTCCGCGTCCCCGTCAGCGACAATTACCGCCTGCCGTTTCGAGCCCTCAGCACTCACGCCGTTTGGCTGTCAGGAAGTAGCCCTGTCTCCGTCGGCACTGGCGCAAACGAAAGTGCTGGCTTTCTGCGGCATAGCCCGCCCGGAAAATTTCCAGGCCGAACTTGAATCGTTGGGCGCAGAGGTGGTCGGGCAAAGAAGCTTCGGCGACCATCACTGGTATACCGCGCAAGACATTGCTTCCTTGAAGTCCCTCGCTCAGAGCACGCAAGCCGAGATGCTCGTGACGACAGAAAAAGACGCCGTCCGCCTGAGCAGCCAGCTTGTCGGGGACCTGCCTATTGCCACACTCAAACTCAAATGCGCCTGGCTAGGTCCCATCCCGCCGGGAGCAAGTCTGGACAAATCAAATAGAATGGGCATGTGACTGAATCATGGACGCACACAACCCGCTCAAAATGATTTGCCAGGCACCGCTTGCAGCCAGAAAGATTCTGGTCATGCGTTATCGCTTCATTGGCGATACCATCCTTACCGTGCCTTTCCTGCGAAATCTGCGATACTACTACCCCGACAGCCAGATCGATGTGCTGGTCGGACCGGAAAGCGGCAAAGTGCTCGAGGGCTGCCCTTATATCAATCAACTCTTACCGTTCGACACGACGAACTTTCACAAATACGACCGGGGCAATGGACAGAAGCTCAGTTTTCTTCAGCAGGCAAAGCATCTGAGGGAGCGGAAATATGATCTTGTCTTCGTCCTGAAGAGATCCTTTTCATCCGCCCTTCTTGCCTGGCTGAGCTCGGCTGCCCACAGAGTCGGCTGGGACACTGAATACAGGCGATTGTTCCTGACACATCCTGTCCCATGGAACAAGCACGTCCACGAAGTAGAAGCCCTGCTCGATGTTTTGCGCGCTGCCGGCGTGGAGCCAATTGACGACTATCTGGAAGCCTGGGTTTGCCAGAGCGAGAAGGAAGAGCTGCTTTCCCTGGTTCCGGCTCTAGGCAGCAGCAAGCCGAAAGTCCTCTTCCATGCAGCCTCAGCCCACCCGGACAAAATGTATCCCCTCTCTTCCTGGGCGGAAGTAATGAAGCTTCTGGCGCAAAAACACGACTTTCTGCCCTTTTTCATCGGAGCAGCCCAGGACAGGCAAATATACGAGCAATTACAAGAAATGGCCGGCATGGCAGGGGTAAACCTGGCCGGGGATCTCAGCCTGCGCCAGAGTATCGTCCTTCTGTCCACCCTGGATCTTGCCGTCTCAACCGACTCGGGCCCGTCCCACCTGGCAGCAGCAGCGGGATGCCGAGTCGTCGCTCTTTTCGGTCCGACAGATCCTGTGCGCTGGCGTCCTTTCGGCAAGCTACACAAAGCTGTCTTCGACGCTCAACTGCCCTGCCGTCCCTGCAATTACAAAAAAACCTGCCAGGGACAGCGTCAGTGCCTGTCTCAACTCAGTGCCCGGCAAGTGGCTGCCGAATGCGGGGAAATGCTCCAGGACATAGCTGACGGACCCAAGAACCTGCCCCTGGCAGACCCCTGCCCGCAAAGCTAACCGGCAAGCAGCCTGCGCCCTTCGATGAGAACTGGCAGACCGCGCATGATGCAAAAGAAAGTAGCGAAATAAGAAAGAGCAAGCGCGACAGCCGGCACGGATGTGCTTTGCAAAGCTGTGGTATGGGCGGCAATCACCAGGCAAAATGCCAGAGCTTTCACAACAGCATAAGTAAAGCGGCTGAAATTGGATGCAACGAGAAACTTCCCAACAGGAGTCTCCATCATAGTCTTCTCGCCGAAGGCAGTCTTGCCTAGCTCAGAAGCCTGGGCCCGCATTGCATCGACAAATGTCCCACGCACAAGGAAGATGAGCGGTATCCACACAGGCAGCCAGCCTAGAGCCGCAAATGCTATCCAGTAAGTCATCTCCACAACACGGTCTCCGGCAATATCCAGCACGGCCCCCAGCTTGGTGCACTGATTCAACTTTCGCGCCAAATAACCATCCAGCCCATCGCCCCAGATGACTATTATCGTGAAAAAAAGAGAGAGCCAGCGCATCGAGTCGGCCGAAAGCCAGATGAGCCCGGCTGTCACAAGCGCAAGAATCACACGTGCCACAGTCACCAGATTCGGGACATTAATCACGGCCTATCCGACTCCTTCTCAAGGCTCTTCGATAGCCAGAGACTGACGCCTTGATCTGGACAAGAGAATCTCATCGAGCTGGCTCATGCAAGAGGCGACAGCATCTTCTTCTTCGGGGGCAATGGAAGCAAGCCGCTCCAGACACGAGTGGTTCGCCTCAAAGCCTGCATCTGTCAGCTCTCCCTGACGGGCAATTATAAAGAGACGCTCGATAGCCCCGGCGAAATAATTCGGCGCAAGAGGCAAAGAAAGCCCGGTCTCAAGCCGGTAAACCATCGATTTCACGCCGCCCTGGCGCACATAACCAGCTATCTCCAGGAGACGCTTGCTATCAAGAAGAAATTGCCTTACGTTTTCCCCGACAGCACCAATGAGACAACGCAAGTGCTGTCGCAAGGCTTCGTGCACATCGGCGGAACTGGCACCGTCATCGGGAGTCTCTGGCTCTGTCGTGTCCAGTGAGGGCTCGGGTGCCGCCAGTCCTTGTTCTGAAAACTCAACGATTCGATCTAGATGAGGCCCTCTCCTTGTGTCGCCGCCACAACCAGGGAAGAGCTCCTCAGACTCGGCGACAGTGTTCAAAAGCACCGGCAACAAATTGAGGATGGCTCGGATTCTTTCTTTAGTCAGCGGCTTGGAAGACATTTGTTTACGCAGGAATGTCAGACGTCCAGATTAGCTACGAGGTGCGTGTTATCAAGGATGAATTTCTTTCTTGGTTCTACTGCCTCGCCCATCAGAAGATCGAAAACATGATCTGCTTCGGAAGCATCGTCAACGGTCACTTGCTTGAGTGTGCGGGTCTCCGGATTCATTGTCGTCTGCCAGAGCTGCTCTGGCATCATTTCGCCCAGGCCTTTGAAGCGCTGCACGATTGCCTTGTCTCCCATCTCGGCCAACACAGCCTCCAGCTTGTGCTCGTTATAGCAATATTCGCTACGCTTGCCTTTTTCCACTTTGTAGAGGGGCGGCTGAGCGATATATACATAACCCTGTTCAATCACCGGGCGGGCATAACGGAAGAGGAATGTCAGTATGAGCGTGCGAATGTGGCTGCCATCCACGTCGGCGTCGGTCATAATGATTACTTTATGGTAGCGCAAGCGGCCGAGATCGAGATTGCTGGCGTTGGGACGCAAAAGCCCCGTACCTTTGGTGCCACCTTCTTCTTCTTCCTCTTTGACCACCAGCCCCAGAGCCTGAATCATGGCCTGCACTTCAGCATTGTCGTAAATACGTCCGGGCTGAACGCGCTCGACATTGAGAATCTTGCCACGCAAGGGCAAGATTGCCTGGAAATTGCGGTTGCGCCCTTGCTTGGCGCTACCACCGGCAGAGTCACCTTCGACGATAAAAATCTCGCACTTGGCAGCATCGCGCTCTGAGCAATCAGCCAGCTTGCCCGGCAAATTGGAATTTTCCAGAGCAGACTGCCGCCTGACCAGACTCTTGGCCTTATGAGCAGCTTCACGCGCCTGCCGTGCCTGTATCGCCTTGTTGACTATATCTTTGGCTTGCTTGGGATTCAACTCCAGCCAGTCGGAAAGCTTCTCGGCTGTCACGGATTGCGTAATGCCCTGCACTTCACGATTGCCTAACCGCTCTTTGGTCTGCCCTTCGAACTGTGGCTCGGACACTTTGACGGAAACAATCGCAGTCAGCCCCTCGCGCACATCTTCGCCGGTAAAATTAGCCTCTGCTTCCTTGACAAAATTGTTCCTGCGCGCATATTCATTAACGATGCGCGTAAGTGCGTTACGGAAGCCAGTCAGGTGCGTGCCGCCGTCATGGGTATTGATGTTGTTGACGAAAGTATATATAGACTCGGCGTAAACATCCGTCCACTGCAAGGCGCACTCGACAACCACGTCCTCGCGCTCCAGCTCGAAATAAATCGGTGGCTTGTGAATGGCTGTGCGCGTATCATTTATATACTCGACATAACTGGCAATGCCGCCTTCATAGTGATATGTCTCGGACTTGTTGTGACGCTTATCTTCAAGGGTGATGCGCAGCCCCTTGTTCAGGAAGGACATTTCACGCAAACGCGTTGCAAGAACATCCCATTCGACTACAATCGCCACACGCTCGTTATCTTCGTTGATGTCGTGGAAGATTTCGTCGTCAGGCCAGAAAGTGACTTTCGTGCCGCGCTTATCGGTAGCACCGACCTCTTCCAGGTCGGATTCGGGCTTGCCGCGCCGGTAGACCTGGCGGTGCAGCTTGCTGTCTCTGGACACCTCCACCAGTAGCTTCTCCGACAGCGCATTGACAACAGAGGCACCCACTCCGTGCAGCCCGCCTGAAACCTTATAACCACCTTCGCCGAACTTGCCGCCGGCGTGCAGCACCGTAAAAACAGTCTCCACAGTACTCTTGCCGGTCTGAGAATGAACGCCCGTCGGAATCCCGCGCCCGTCATCTTCCACTGTCACAGAGTTGTCTTCATTGATAATGACATCAATATTTTTGCAATAGCCTGCCAGGGACTCATCCACGGAGTTGTCCAGGATTTCGTAAACGAGATGATGCAAGCCGCGCGGGCCGGTGCTGCCAATATACATGCCCGGTCTGACCCGGACAGCCTCAAGCCCCTCGAGGACCCGGATGGCGCCCTCATCGTATTGCATGGCCTCAGCCTGGTTCACATTATCTGATTGCATTGCGGCAGTAGCTGCGGAAAATTTATCGTCGGGCATCCTTAATTCACCAGAAACTCGCCCTGACTCGAATCGATCGTGAATATCACGCCAGATCAAGCAAAGCAGGAAAGACGTCGAAACATCTGCGTATTCAAGACACGCTCAATTTTATCACGGCAGGCAGCTGGCAAGCCGAGGCTGAGGTAAGCCCTTCAATGATATGGACTTCACCAACCAACGACGACGGCGTCGGCATCGACAGCGCCGGCGCGTGTCCAGGTGATGAATGTGCTCAAGAAAGGCGCCTGCTCAAAGACCCTGCCTTTGTTTGCCGACAAAGAATAAGAGTCCTGATGTGGGATAGAATACGCTCTGGAGGGGGTCTTCTGGCAGGGACGTAGCAGACTATCGAGCATCAATCTTGGATACGTTTTATGAAATAAAACCAGGACTCCTCAAGAAATCAGCCTTGGCGCTGGGATTTTTTGACGGCGTACATCAAGGTCATAAGTCAGTGATTGCCACGGCGCTAGCCGAAGCCCAGAGACTGGAGGCTACTCCGGCAATTATCACATTCAAAGAGCATCCCCGGGCACTGACACTTGGCAAACCACCCCTTCTCTTGACTCTCATCGAACAACGGCAGGAGTTGTTCGCTTCGATGGGCATTGAAGCGACACTCGTGTTGACATTCACAGAAGAGCTCTGTTTGCTTTCGCCGGAAGAATATGTAAAGAAAGTTCTGGTCGATTGCATGGGAGCGGTCTCTCTTTCCATTGGCTTTAATCATCGCTTCGGGCGGAACAGGGAAGGCGACGGGCAGCTCCTTTCCCAGCTCGGACTGACTCATGGATACAGCGTCCATGTGGCTCCGGAGATAGTGCTGGACACAGGCGAAGTGTCCAGCTCGGCCATTCGCGAGTCCATCTTGAAAGGTGACCTCGAGCGTTCCTGCCAGCTCCTTTCCCGCCCGTACACCGTGCTGGGCAATGTCAGAAGTGGTGATGGGCGCGGACGGCTTCTCGGCTTCCCCACGGCAAATATAAGCACACACCCCGAACAAATGCTTCCTTGCCCGGGCGTGTATGTGGGTATCGTCTGCCTGAGCGACCGGAGCCGCCGTCCTTGCGTGGTTAATGTCGGACATCGCCCGACTTTCGGCAACGGCAATACCCTGACTGTTGAAGCTCATCTCCTGGATTTCTGCGGAGATCTTTATGACATGACTTTGAGCCTGGAGTTCTTACACTTCTTACGCGGCGAGAGAAAGTTCAGCTCCATAGACGAGCTGAAAGGGCAGATTACTGCAGACTGCCAGGCAGCCGCCGATTATTTCGTGCGCCATCCTGAGTTTCTCCTCCAGCCTCTGGCACAAACGATTTGACGCCGCCACATGCGAATCAAGAAGATCCATCTTGGCCAGTTCCGTAACTTGAGCAGTGCAAGCGTAGAGCTGGGTCATGGGCGCAATATTCTCATCGGACAAAATGCTCAAGGCAAAAGCAATTTTCTCGAAGCCATAGAGCTGCTTGCCACGGGCAAGTCCAGCCGAGCCGACAGCGACTTCGACCTAATTGCCTGGGGAGCAAAAGAGATGCACGCCGAGCTTGTGCTTGAAGGGGGACGTGGCGAAGAAATATTATCTTTTGCCCTGAGACAGCCGGCTGCCTCTTGCGTCGCCGAAAAAGGCGGACAGAAGACCCAGCTTTCGTGCCGAGGCAGCAGGGTCGAGCGAACCGTCAAAGTAAACGAGTTGACACAGCCGTCTGCTGCCGGATTGATCGGCAGGCTGATAGTCGTCAGCTTCAAAAGCCAGGATCTTAATTTGCTCAGAGGTGGCCCGAAGTTCCGGCGCGACTGGATAGACAGCTTGATCCTGAAGCTACGCCCGTCCTTTCAGGAGGTCTTCTCCAGCTACCAGAAAACGATTGCTCAGCGAAACAAACTCTTAAAGACACTCTTCGAGAAAGGGAAGCTGACAGTCTCAGATCAGGATCAGCTCCTTGTCTGGGACAAGCAGCTGGCTCGTTTTGGAAGCCGCATCATCAAGACTCGTCTTACCCTTCTTTCAGATCTCCTGCCTCTGGCTCAAGACCAGCAAGAAAAACTCTCCAGTCAGAGAGAACACTTAAGCTTGCGCTATGTTTTTCGCGCTCCAGCAGAAAGATCTGCTTCCCTGGAGCAAGTCGAAGAGCCAGATGCAGACGGCTCGACTGAAAGCCCGCTTTCGACCGGACCTCTTTGCGCCGAGAAGCTGGCAGCCATGGAAGAGCTTGATCTAGCCAGAACACTTCTCAAAGAGCTGAAAGACCATCGCTTTGAAGAGCTGAGGAGGCGGCAAAGCCTCATCGGTCCCCATCGCGATGACATAGTCTTCTGTCTCAACGAAACTGACGCGGCCTCCTTTGCCAGCCAGGGGCAACAGCGCAGCATAGTTCTTTCTTTAAAACTGGCAGAGCTAAACTGCATCCAGGAAAAGTTGAACGACCTGCCGGTCCTCTTGCTCGATGATGTTCTGGCCGAGCTGGATACGGCTCGCCAGGCTCAACTGCTCCTGGCTGTCGAGGCAAACATGCAAACCATCATCACAACCACGCATGTGAGCGGCTTCGATCCAATCTGGCTGAAAGATGCACGCATATTTACTGTCTGCCAGGGAAATATCAATGCCGATAAGAGCGCTCCGGCAAGTCATCTCTAAAAACACAGGCAGAAACACGCCAAAAATATGACAAATATGGCAGAACCAGCCCAGACCGGCTCAAACCAGGATTCAGGTTCCTGAGCTCTACCTTGATAAAAAATTGCCCGAGCTCTCATTCAGTTTTCCAGAATTTCCGAGTTGCGTATATAGACAGACAGGGCTGGTAACAATCCTCCGACATAGCCTGACCCCCAGCCCTCTATTTTACGGCGCCATGCTGCTTGCAATAATCTTCCAGGCACCTACGGCGCCCTTTGACCGGCAGATAACGTGACGTTTCTTTCCATCGGCTCTTGATGTCGCAGACCCGCAGCATCCGGGCATAGGCGATAAACCTCCGCTGGGCGCCCTTCTTGCCATCACAATCCTGTTGCAGGAGGATTATTTCCTCGGCAAGGAGGGTACATTAACACAAGTTAAGAACCGCTGTAGGCTTTCCAGGCATCTGAGGGCTTATCAAGCCAGCGCCTGCAGTTAGGTCACTGTATGATGAACAAAGGTGATAGAGAACCCTGCTGTGCCATTTGAAGATCTTACCGGAACGGTAGTTAGAAAAATCTGCATGGCTTGCAGCCGGGAATATTCCGGCGCCGAGGGTTGCTGCCCGAACGACGGCAATTTGCTGGTACCGCTTCCGCAGGATCCTTATCTCGGGCGCAAGCTAGGGGCCCATTATCAGATCAAATCAGTGCTCGGCACAGGCGGCATGGGCGTAGTTTATCTGGCTTATCACGAATTGATGGATCGTGAAGTGGCCATCAAAATGTTACGCGCCCAGTTCCTGAATGACACTTTGAGCGTCAAGCGCTTTCAGCAAGAAGCCAAAGCTGCAAGCCGGCTAAAGCATCCCAACGTGGTCACCACTTACGATTTCGGCGTCACCGCCACCGGACAACCATATATGGTGATGGACCGGCTGAAAGGGCGGAGCCTGGCACAGGAGATCAAAGAAAAGGGACAGATTAGCGTGGAGCGCTGCATCCACATTTTTTCGCAAGCCTGTGATGCTCTCGACCACGCACACCGGCAAGGAGTTATCCACCGCGACCTCAAGCCCGGCAACATCATGCTGGAAGAAACCGAGGACAACCAGGATTTCGTCAAAGTCGTGGACTTCGGGGTCGCCAAGCTCATCCCGATCAACAATGTGAGCGAAGAGTCTCAGACCCTGACGCAGGCCGGGGAAGTGTGCGGCAGCCCGGTCTATATGAGTCCGGAACAGTGCCTGGGACAGAGCCTCGACGCACGCGCCGACATCTATTCCATGGGGGTTGTGCTTTACGAGACACTGACCGGCAAACTGCCCTTGCTTGGCAAGAACATGGTCGAAACCATGTCCAAACATTTGAACGAGACGCCACCACCTTTCCATGAAGTGCGCCCGGACTTATACATCCCCGAGCGCGTCGAGCAAGTCGTAATGCGCGCCCTGTCCAAAGATCCATACCAGCGTCCGCAAACCATGGCTGAGCTGGCTCAAGACTTGCAATTTTCCATACCGCGCCCGGGACAGAGCCAGCAATTACGCACTGTCATCGAACCGCCGCCAGGGGCAAGACAACAAGACAACAAATCCTGGATTTTTCCAGCTCTTCTGGCGGCTCTTGTGGCCTTCATTGTCGGCGGCATTGTTTTCACCTTTATGTACGCTCACAGACCCCTGCCGACAAAGACAGTCCTGACACCGGCGCCTCCTTCCAGCGTGCCCGTGACTCCGGCGACAGTACTCAAGGGCAGCTCAGCAGGTTCAAGCACAGCCAGCCAGACGCCCTCAAATCCTCCCTCTGGGCAAGGACAAACGGCAGCCACGCAGACAGACTCCGTTCCTCAGCCGTCGCCCACAAAGCCAACGCGCTCACAGATGACTTCCGTGTCGGACTCCTCACCAGGAAAGAGCCTTCCTGCAGATAGGAGCGCAACACCTGCCCCCCGGAGGCTGGCAGTTCATCACAGCAAGCCCGCGACAGCCGCCGCGCATATCGTCAAACCGCGGGTGCCGCAAGGCGATCCCTTTGCGGAGCTAGCCAGGCGCAAATCTTACACAAACGATTGAGTATGAGCTACTGAAGGCTGGACACTACTTCCATAAAGCGAGATACCCGATCTCTGTCGACATGGTTGCGCCAGTTCCCATCATATTTCAGGGCTGAGCCGACAATGAGGGCGTCAGCCGCCGGCGCGAAAGCCCGAACATTTTCTCCGCTGACGCCAGAGCCGACCAGGACGGCTGTGGTAATAGACTGGCGCACGGCAGACACACTCTCAGGTGAAGGCGGGCGCCCTGTAGCGCTGCCTGTGATCACGACACCGTCAGCCCGAAAGAACTCGGCAGCTTCCGCTGTTTCCACAAGGCTCACATCGGCAGTCATGGCGTGAGCGGAATGTTTCTTTTTTATGTCGGCATAAATTTTGATATGGTCGGCTCGAAGAGCAGCTCGCCGGCGGATAAGACTGGCTGCACAAGAGTCCTGCAGCCCTTCGTCACCGACATGGGCAAAGACGAAGCCCTCGACACGCAAAAAATCCAGCCCGGACGACAGCGCCACACCGAGAGCCTCCAGATTTGCTCCTGCCAGGATCTGTATCCCCAGCGGCATCATCGTTTCATACTTCACCGCCTGCGCCACTACCGCACAAGCGGCCACAGTCTCCGGCTCTACATGACCTTTCAAATAAGGCACATCATGCATATTCTCAATGAGCAAAGTATCGACGCCGCCTTCCTTGTAGGCAAGAGCATCTCCCACAGCAAAGCGCAAGATCTCATCCATGCTTCCGCCATAGCCAGCAGATCCAGGCAGAGGCAACAGATGCACGACGCCAATAATCGAACACTTACGATTGAACATCCTTGAAACCCCCGGCTGCTAAGGCTTGCTCTTGCGACGACAGAAGAACGGCTCTTACGGGACTGGCTTCCAGCTCCATGAATTTCAAAGGCAGGGCCACAAGAAAGTATTTTCCGGCGCAAGCCTTCGTGAGATCCAGATTCTCCAGCCAGACCATACCAAGGGTTTGCAAAGCATGATGGGCAGGCAGCTTCTTTGAGCCAACATGATCGACAGAAGGAGTATCGATGCCCAGCAACCGCACGCCCCGGCGCCCGAGCTCGGAAAGCAGATCGCCGGCAAAATAAGCGTACTCGTCTTCGAAAACATCGAAACGTATCTGCCTCTTCGTCCGGACAAGCAAGCGCGCAGGCAGCTTATCCGAAAGCTTGGAACTGATGTGCTCGAGGCGAATTTCAGTGTTCCAGGGAGCAATGTCTACAAGCAATGTCTCCCCGAGGAAAGGTTGAAGGGGCAGGTTCCCAACCACTCCCTGAGTATCGAAGAGATCCCCGCCGATGTGCGCCGGCGCATCGGCATGCGTGCCTACGTGCGGACTCATTGTCAGAGCAGTCAGGTTGACGACCTGACTGTCCGCAAAAGAAAGAGTCAGGTCAAAATGAAACGGCACATCACCTGGAAAACAAGCTGTAGCCGATGAGACTGGTTGGGATATGTCGATAATCTCGAAGCAGTCTGGATTGAACATGACAAGCAACTTCCCCAAAATCAATGGCTCAAACATGGAGACAGCTCGACCGTGTACAGAGAAAGCAAAGGCGACAGCAGCTCGTCGATCAGACGGTCAGCCCTCTGCAAGTCCACATCCTGAGGATTCTCAAGACCGAGGCAAAGCTCCGTGAGAATTCTCTCTTCGATTTCACCAGCTTCCAGTGCCACGCGGTAAGGCACGTAAGAAAACGCCACCAGAGCATAGCGCGAGAAATAGCGCCCGGGAAATTTCTTCTCGAGAACCTTCTCCACTGCCTTTCGCTTCTGAAATTGAACATCGGCTACTTTATCCGCCATCTCCTGAAAATTTGCTACAGCCATGTCAGCAATGGCATCAGTATTGCTCTTGCGCCGGCAAACGAAATCCTCGAAAAGTCTCGCCCAGTCGATTTGCCCGCCGGCGCCGTATT
Source organism: Candidatus Melainabacteria bacterium (assembly GCA_023250095.1). Classification (GTDB taxonomy): domain Bacteria; phylum Cyanobacteriota; class Vampirovibrionia; order Obscuribacterales; family Obscuribacteraceae; genus JAHFBI01. The sequence goes on along the minus strand of JAHFBI010000007.1, from coordinate 16,622 downwards.
CATCGAGACACTGAGCAAAAACAGAGCAATCCTCGAAGCCACAATTCATGCCCTGTCCGAAGAAAGGAACTATGCCGTGAGCTGCATCGCCGATGACGAGAGCCTGCCCCCCGAGGTTCCAGGGATGGCACTTAATCGTCGCCATGCGGCAAGTAGGATTGCCGAAGAAAGTGCCTTCCAGATCGAAGAGCAAGGGCAAAACATCCGGAAACTGCTCTTGAAAGAAAGCCCTCAGCAGCTCAGGCGACGGAAGAGCGGCAAAACTCACCGGCCCATCCAAAGGCAGGAAGAGCGTGCATGTGAAACTGCCCTCGAAATTAGGCAAGGCGATGAGCATATAATTCCCGCGCGGCCAGATGTGCAGAGCATTTCTCTCCAGCGAAAAAATACCGCCTGAGGCAGCAGGAATCAAAAGTTCTTTATAGCCATATTCAAGAATCGACTGGCTGAATTGCCAACCTGGCACGCGCAGAATAGCATCGCGCATGGCCGAAGCCGAGCCGTCGGCTCCAATCAATATCTCGGTTTCATAATCACTAGCCACTCCTGTATCTTCGGCAAGGACGGCGATGGTCCTGGTGCGAGGATTCATTGCAATCACTTTCCGGGCGAAATTGAGATGAACGCGCCCTGTGTCCTCAGCGGCAGTAAGCAATACCTTGTTGAGAGTCGCCCGGGAGATGGAGTTGATGCAATCCGACTCTGCAGTGCCATAGCTGAAAAAAGAACGCTTTCCCTCACGAGAATGAATCATGCGCCCTTTCATCTGCACTGACTGCTTGAGGATTTCTCTGTCGAGCCCTACTTGCCTGAGTGCGTTGATACCGCGATTGGAAATAGCCAGGTTTACCGAACGACCGGCAGCTACTGACTGGTGCCGCATGTCAGCGCGCTTTTCGAAGACCTGGACATCGAAACCTCTTCTGGCCAGAAATATGGATAGCAGGCTGCCGACAAGACCGGCTCCACAAACGGTAATCTTGCAAACCCCGGCATCGGGTCCAGATTTCTCAGGCATGTTAGGAATGTGCGACATCATACTTTAATCAATTCCTCTTTCAAGGACGGATCTTCCTATTGTTCCGCTTGATTCTGCAACAAGCCAGCGATGCGATACATCAAAAACATTACTATAGAGACGCACTGGGGCCACACGAACAGTGTCAGGGACTGGAAAATCGCAAATAAAAAACCAAGAAATGAATTTCAGGGCGCCTAGATCGTGCTCCAGCGAATTGACAAAGAAAAGAGCCTGCTTGCCACATCAATCTCACCGGCGCCGGACGAACTCTAAACCGGGCAGAATAATTCGACCTACAAATTATCCCAGCTCTGAGCCTTTGAGTTTACAAAAGTTGGGATAGATCTTTGCAAGTATTTCTTCCCTGGCAGATGCCAATTGTCCCCCTTGGCAATCTGCAGCTCTCGGAAGCTCCCGCCCAACAGCTGAAGAACTGGCATTAGCCACAGGAAAGGGAAAGAAGGCGTCCGGCGAATAGGGAAGCGTAAGCCTATAATTGTCGCCTCCTGGGCACCGTCTCCCCTGGGGCATCATTGTCATGCCCTCAAGTCCGGATTCGCCGCGCGGCAACAGGGTAAAATCAAAGGACCCTGAACTCAGGTGCTTATTATATGGAACTGGGAATTAGCGGAAAGAAGGCGCTTGTCTGCGCGGCATCGAAAGGCCTGGGATTTTCTATAGCCCGCAGCCTGGCAGAGGAAGGCGTCCGCCTTTTCCTCTGCGCTCGCGACGGGGAATCGCTTGCCCGGGCAGCGGGAGTCATTGAAGAATCCTGCAGTCAGAAGGTCCATTACAAATCATGCGATCTCTTGCAGATAAGTTCGCGCCAAGAGCTGATTGCCAAAGTAAAGGAGGTTTTCTCTGGACTGGATATTCTTGTTCACAATGTCGGCGGTCCGAAGACGTCGACTGTCCTTACTACTTGCGCTTCGGACTGGCAGGAAGGATTTGAGCGACTCTTTCAAAGCACTGCTCATCTCAACGAGTCCTTCATCCCAGGCATGGCAGCTCAGGGATGGGGGCGTATTATCGCCGTGACATCTCTAAGCGTGCTGGAGCCCATCGCAGGTTTGGCCGTCTCGAATGCCCTAAGATCTGCGGTCACAGCCATGTTCAAAACGCTATCCGACGAAGTAGCACCCTTCAACATCACCGTCAATTGCCTGGCACCTGGCTCGATTGCCACGGATAGACTGGATGATTTGCTCTCAGCCTGCACGAAAAAAAGCGGGCTCACAAGAGAGCAATACATGTCGCAATACCTAAACACCATTCCAGCAGGCAGACTGGGGACACCGGAAGAGTTTGCCGCTGCCGCTCTGTTTCTGGCTTCGGAAAAAGCCTCATATATCACCGGCTCAACCATCTGTGTCGACGGCGGCAAACGTCGATCGACTTATTAACTGGTAGTTCAACTGTCGAGGTACTGCTTATGAGATTCCTGGTCCTGGGAGCTGGCCGCATGGGATACGCGGTTGTCTTCGATCTGCTAACGAATAAGGAAGTCAAACAAATTCTTCTGGTCGATACCGAGGAAAGGCGGCTCGACTTCATCAAGAGCACCTTCAAAGACGATCGCATTGCAGCAGTGAAAGCCGATGTCAGCGACTGCGATGAGCTGAGCTATCTGATGTCCGGTTGCGATGTGGTTATCAGTTGCGTTACCTACAAATTCAATTACGAGCTAGCCAAAGCAGCTATGGAAGCCGGGGCAAGCTTCTGCGATCTCGGAGGCAACGAAGACGTTGTTCGCAAGGAATTCCTGCTGGACGAAATGGCCAGAGAGAAGGGTGTGACGATCATCCCGGACTGCGGACTGGCACCGGGCATGGTGTCGATCCTGTGCGCATCGGCATGCGAGGACCTCGATGAGTATTCCGAGATCCGCATCCGCGTGGGCGGACTGCCGGTGGAGCCAAGACCGCCCCTCAACTATTCTCTTTTCTTCTCGGTCGAGGGATTGATCAACGAATATGTCGAAGATGCTACTGTGATCCGTGGCGGTCGTTTGATCCGCGTCCCGTCCCTGCAGGATCTTGAAGAGATTGAGTTCCCGCAGCCTTTTGGAACACTCGAGGCCTTCAATACCTCCGGCGGAATATCCACATTACCGACAACGCTAGGTGATCGCGTGGTGCATATGGATTACAAGACGATCCGCTACAGAGGGCACTGTGAAATGGTTCGCCTGCTCCGAGATCTCGGGCTGATGGACACACGCCCTCTCAAACTGGGCAATCAGCAGGTTCGCCCACGAGCAATTCTTGCGACGCTGCTCGAGCAGAAGTTGCCGAAAGACGAGCCCGACGTTGTGCTATTGAGAGTCAGCGTTAAAGGTATCAGGGAAGAGATACCCACCGAAGTCATCTGGGAAGCCATAGACTACATGGATGAAGCTACCGGGCTCTCAGCCATGATGCGGACTACGGCTTTCCCAATTTCCATCATTGCTCAGATGGTAGCCTCCGGTGAAATAATGTCACGCGGCACGCTACCGCAAGAAAAGTGCGTGCCGGCTCACAGCTTCATTTCTCAATTTCAGTCGCGCGGAGTGAACCTAAAGAGAAGTGAGCGCAGCCCAGTGGCCAAAAGTTAACTATTTTAGAGACACGCAGGCAGACAGACAGACAGACAGACAGACAGACAGACAGAGAGCAAAACCATGCATTATTTGATTCCAGTTGACGGTAAGCCTCACTCCCAGGAATCTATTGCCCTGGCCCTGAGAGTATTTGAATTGGCCGGCAACGAGGTCACCCTGGTCCATGTAGTTGCAACACAGGAGCCAACGAACGCGACATCTGCGACAGAGCCGGCGCCATATGAAAGTGCCTTACTGCAGGCAGAACGCCTGCTTGAACTCATCGCCCAACCTCTGACACTTCTTGGTTGCACAGTCCACAAGAAGGTACTGCAGGGGCTTACATCCGACTCCATCGCAGCCGCTGCCAGGTCTAATTCCCATTCGGTCACAATCGTCTGTCCTGGACCACACTCAACGCAAGATCTATTGTTAAATGGCTCTGTGACGGCACAGTTATCACAGAGCCATTTCCCAGGCACACTCGTAAGAGCGCGCGAAATCAACAACGCAGCTGCGGAATTGTGGGCAGTTTTCCTCCTGGATAACAGTGCCGACGCCTTTATGATCAGAACATTGGCACCAGCTCTCTCAAAACGACTGAAGATCCTGGTGGTTATTCCCGATCCCACAGCCATGGTCTTTGCCGCGCCAGGCTCCCCTACCTCAAGCGAAGAAAAGCTACTACACTCTGAGCGCATCAAAGGTGCAAAGGAAGCTGCCGACAGCGAGTTCGCCAGGCTGGGACTGCCATATGAGCACCTTGTCCTCACGACAAGGTTTAAAGACTGGCTCATATCCTTCCTCAGAAGCAACGACGTCGCTCTTCTTCTTATCCCACAGGCAAAGGACGGCGGTCAGAAGCACCTGGATTTCGGGCTACCCGAGGAAGAAATATTTATGAAAGCGCCTTGCCCGACAGCGCTGTGCCGCACTACAGCCTCAGATACCTAGAACAATTGCTCATGGATCTTTTCTTCATTTTTTTCATCATAGCCATTCTGGCTCCGGTACTGGGGCAATCAGCACTTGAGTCAAGACGCCAGTCCCTGATACACGGACTCGAGAAGAAGCGCGGCAGCCGGGTCATCGTTCTCATTCATCGCCAAGAAGTGATGAACTTCCTGGGGCTCCCGATCGCCAGATTCATCAGCATCGAGGATTCGGAGCGTATTCTCCGAGCCATTCACCTTACGCCGGCGGACATGCCCCTCGATTTAATCGTACATACGCCAGGCGGACTCGTACTGGCAGCCCACCAGATAGCCCGGGCTTTAACGAGACACCAGGCGAAAGTGACAGTCTTCATCCCACACTATGCCATGTCCGGTGGCACTATGATCGCTCTGGCAGCCGATGAAATCGTCATGGACGAAAATGCCGTGCTCGGGCCAATCGACCCGCAGATAGGTACAATGCCCGCAGTCAGCCTCCTGAAGCTGATCGAGTCCAAACCTCCGGATAAGCTATCCGACGAAACTCTCATCATGGCGGACATCGCCGCAAAATCGCTCAAGCAGGTCGAAGCATTGCTTCAAAAGATCCTCATGGATCATGTACCGGCAGTAAAAGTAGACTCAGAAAACATTCCCCGACTAACCCAGGCACTGGTATCCGGCATCTTTACTCACGACCACCCCATCACTTTCGAAGATGCCAGGGAACTGGGATTGCCTGTAGAAACCGGATTGCCGGAAGACTTTTATACACTCATGGATCTCTACCCGCAGTCTGGACATCTCAAATCGGCCGTGCAATACATACCATTACCTTATAAGGTCGACAGACAGCTACGTCCGGCTATGCCTCCGAAAAGCTCCAATTAGAAAACGACGAAACCGATAAAAATTTGCAGAGCGGATGTAACCTGACAAAGTTGTTTTGACATTAGTGGAAAGTAAGCTGCACGCATATTACATCAGTCCCCATTTAGGCACTCCGCTAGGGTGCATCTCCAAATCAGACAAGAAATCCAAATTCATGAGCATCTGACATATTTACTTGGAATAGTGGCTTCCAACATCCCAGCAGGTAGGGGCAGAAAGTAAACCGATATCGGTTTACTTTCTGCCCCTACCTGCTGCACATGCGAGTGCGTACAAACATCGCCACCCTGTCGACCGAACCAGTCAGTAACGCCCTTTCAAACAAGAAAACATTCAACAAATGACTCTGCCCGGTGAATGAACACTTTTTCAACAGAAGACGTCAAAACAAATAAAGCAGGTGGATAGACCATGAATGATATTTCCTGTATTTCTGACGAAGATGGAGACCATCCCGACAGCGAAGGCACTCTCGAGTTCCACTGGCGCCAGTTTAGCGCTCGCTTCCCTACAGAACAGGACTGTATGGAGCAATTGTGTCTGGCGCTTTCTGACGGGAATAACAAGTGCCAACATTGTGGTTACGGAAGCATAGCAAAAGTCCATGGCGTCAGAACAATTGAGTGTCCTCATTGTGGCAAGCAATCCTGGCTCACGGCTGGAACATTCTTCCACCGCATAAGATCTGCCCGCCCCTGGATGGCAGCCATCTGGTTGCTTGAACACGGTGTGCGCTTGAACTCATGGCAATTCCACAAACTTGTCGGCATCGCCTATTCCTCTGCTCTGTCCATCCTAAAGAAGCTTACAATGGTCATTCAGAGCCAAGTCGCAGAGAGGGCGCAGGCTTTGCCTTCGGGACTTTTCGGCGTCTTGTTTTGCAGGCGCAGCCGGGAAACGCCAGCCAACAAGCACCCGATTGCCGAGCAAGAAATAATCGAAAAGAAGGAGCGCAGTAAGACGCTTGCCGGTTTGCGCCATGAGACCTTGCCTCGGAGTATTGCCTCACTGGCGCCTTCTGCCTCCGAAGAAAAAGCTCTGACCGATACGTATTGCCAGCAAGACTCAGCCACGGCGCTCTCGGATAAAACGATGGCTGAAGAAACAACATCTATAACAGCCCTTAGCCCTAAAGAGAGACAAATATACGAAATACTCTTAACCGAGGAAGTTAACTTCGACAACCTGTGCCTGCAAACGAGCATGCCTGCAGGGTCCCTTCTCGCCACTCTTATGATGTTAGAGCTCTCGGGACTCATCAAGAGCGTGCCAGGCGACCGCTACGTTAGCTCCAGACTGTCCAGTCAAGTTTCACCTCGCGAGCATTCCGCCTCTGAAGCAACGATGAAACTTGTCGAGGAAATTATTGCTGTTATCCGCTCTAACTTTCAGGGAATAAGCCGGAAATATCTTCAGAACTATCTTGCCTGGTATTGGTGCCAGGTTGACAGAATCCGTTGGCAGCAAGGTTGTCTCCTTTCGGCGTGCCTGAGCTTTGGCGCCATCAGCTACAAGGAGATTATCTCCTATGTCTCTCCACTGCATGTAGAAGTTTCTCCGTGCAGCCCCTGAGGTCTGTTGCCTCCGCAACTAAGAAAGAAAGAGGCGCAGGAAAGAGAAGCCTCAGCATTCCTTCCAACAAAGTTTCCCGGACGTAACGAAGGACTTCGCTCCCAGGCACTCCAGGCGGAGCAGCATGAGTACCTCCCCCCTGACAAGGCACTCTTGAATTTGGTGCCGGAATCCCTCACCATTTACCGTCATTGCAACAAAAAAACGGGGAATTTAATGAAAGTCGATATCGATGCCGCCGAGCTCGGACAGTTCGTCGACAAATCGCGCAGGCAATACGAGCTGGATCTCAAGGCTCTCGTGAACATCCCGAGCGTCAGCGTGAACCCGGATCACAAGAGCGACATTGTCCGCACGGCAGCACATGCAGTCAAACTTCTCACCGACGCGGGAGCCAAAGCACAGATAGTGCCCACAAAGGGCAACCCGGTTGTCTTTGCCGAAATGATTTCTTCAGACAGCCACCCCACTGTCACCGTATACAACCATCTGGATGTTCAACCTGCCGAACCATCCGAATGGACGTCTGCCCCCTTCGACATGAAGATCGCTTATGACTCCTACGTCGGGCGTGGCACGACAGACGACAAGGGACCGGCATTGAGCGTACTTTATGCAGCAAGATATGTCAGAGAGCACAAGATTCCAATCAACATAAAGTTCATCTGGGAACTGGAAGAGGAAATAGGCAGCCCGAGCTTTGAAACATTTCTCACCGAGAACATCGCTAAACTCAAGACTGACTCGGTCGTCGTTTCAGACACTATCTGGGTATCCAGAGAACGGCCGGCCATCGGCTACGGGTTGCGCGGACTTCAAGGCGTATGCCTGAAGCTGTCGACTGGTGCTAAAGATGTTCACTCAGGGACCACCGGTGGTTTGGCACGAAACCCTGTCGGCGAACTGTGTCAGCTGATTTCCCAATGTTATGATGCGGGAACTGGTAAGGTTCATATACCAGGCTTCTACGATGATGTCCGCCCCCTCACCGACGCCGAAAGGGACAACTTCCTGAATTCAGGCTTCAGCACCGAACATTTTCAGGCTGCCCATGAGCTCAGTGGACTGCGCACTGAAGACAACAGTGAAGCAGTCATGCGCATCTGGGCATTGCCGACATTTGAAGTGCATGGCATTGTGGGAGGATACACCGGTCCAGGCATCAAGACCATCGTGCCCCATCAGGCGGAAGCCAAAATCAGCATGCGCCTTGTGCCTGATCAAGATCCCGCAAAGATCCTCAAGTTGGTCACTGATTTCGTCCAGGCAAACAACAAAGATGTAACCGTAACCCCTCAAGGTACCCTCCATCCATATCTCAGCGATTTCTCCGGTCCATATGCCATAGCCGCAAGGCAGTCCATGTCCGAGGCTTTCGGGAAAGATCCGGCCTTTGTGCGCGAAGGCGGCTCAATCGGGGCAGTCGTAAGCATGAAAAAGATTCTCAACTCACCGATCATTTTCCTAGGGCTCTCCATCCCTGAGCACGGCTATCACGCCGTCAACGAAAACTTCGACTGGCAGCAGGCTTCCGGGGGAATCAGAATGTTCGTCAAATATTTTTCGCGCCTGGCTCAAATGAAGCCGAACTAGCCAGCTGGCAGGAGCACGAAATTGCAAGTGAGCATAAAAAACAAGCGTAAGCCAGCCTGGCAGGTCGCTTCTATGGTTTGGATACTCTTGGTGTCTGGTACGCTTGCGTGTCCGGTCGCAGCGCAAAAAACACAAAACACATCAGGTAACTTGCTCCTGCCCAATGACGCCTTCTCCCGGCACCCGAGGCTGCCCACGGCAGAGCTGCCACACATTACAAACAGTCCTAGCTCCCATATATCCTGTCCCTCTGGCACCGCCGGTGGCACCATGTCCGCTTCCGGCGAGGAAAGCTCAAAGAAGCCTGGCGTCCTCACGCCGACGACGACAAAAACTAGTATACCGACTGAGGCTGCTGTCCCGGCGGCTCTGCCTTTGTCGGCGTCCTGCCAGGAACTGGTACGCCAGATGGGCGTCCTCCCGCTCATACTCAAGCTTACTGAATCCAGAGCAATAACGAATAAAGGGGCGCAAGCCGCCTCTGAATTAGCGGAACTCTCGATAAAGCAACAGCTCACGGACAATATCATTGTGGCTATGCTGGAGGTCAGAGGCGCCAGCGCGGCAATCAATCGAGAAATCTGCGAAACTAATGAGCTTGCCTCCTTTCTTTCCGACCGGCGTGACAAGAGAGTCCTTATTAACAGCATCGCAAACTTCACCTCCGGCGGAATTGCTGAAATCGCTGGCGGCGGGCTGCAGCTTTCGACCAGAGAACCTGTCCAGAGCGCAGGCAACATGCTAGAAATCATAGGGGGCGGACTGCAGACAGGGCTGTCACTTCTGGCTCTCCGTCAGCAGCGCGGCGAGCAACGTTCTTTCGAGAGCGATCCCAATATGCTGGCAAAGCTCTTCGACTTCACTCCTGATGCAGACTCTGACTTCCCACCTACAGTGTGGACCTACCTCAACTCAGTTCCTCCCGGAGCAAAAAACGGGCTCACACGCCGCCAGCATTTGCTCTCCACTTGGATAAAACTTGGGCGCGTGACACCAGGCAATCGGGCAAACCTCCATCGAGCCCTGGAACAGCTTGCCTCGGCCAGTTCCCAGCGGCAGCAGGTCAACATCGATATGCTTAGCTCGAGAGCAGCAATGCTTTCCGACCTTGGCGCAGTAGTTGCCGAGATCGACACCTTACTTCTTGAGCTGATGCAATATGTCTCCCGTCCGGGATAATTCAGGCAGGTCTGCTCAAAGGAACATCCGCCCGCACTCTCAAACAAGCTTTGTCAGCCCTCGCGCCGTCAGCTTGAGCTAAGTGCCTGAATCAGTCGGGGTGAGCGGAACAAAGGCGCTGTCCAGAGGCTCCAGCTGAGAGCCGGTAGAGCAAGTCCCCTCTGGCTCGATAGACTTGGATGTGTTCACTGTATAGCGACGTCCTTTCCAGCTGACCTTGTGCCCCGAAAGCACTAGATAAGCAGAATGAAGATAAAGAACAGTCACTGTCAAGCAACCGAACGGCAAGAGAAAGAAGTGCCGGAAACCAACACCAATGTAATGTTGGGAAGTGCGCCGGTACCATGCCAGAAGCAACGCCAGCTGTATGCCGGTCAAAGTTGTCAGAGTTGGAAGATCGTGCGCGATTTCACCCCTGAGCCACCATCCAGTCACGAGCCCTGCTTGTACGAAAGGTCCGCATAGAGCCGTGTTAATCAGACAGATTACAATCAAAAGATAAAGGAGCTTGCACTCAATCAAGGCATAGAGATTCTTTGTCCATCCCTGCCAGAGAGTTTGGAGATTCGTATACATTCTCACGCGATAGAGCAAGCGCCCGTCGGCAGCCATGATGTGATAGCCATGCCCTTTCACGACACGCGCGAAGCTGATGTCGTCGAGAATCTGATCATGGACAGCCTCGTGTCCGCCTACAGACTCATAGACATCACGGCGCACGAGAATATACTGCCCATAAGCATAAGCGCGATCGTTCGTGCGATCGTTGATCGTGTTCATCGGATCCCCACAAAGAAAGGACCCGAGCAACACCGGCATCACAACCTTTTCCCAAAAGCTCCCCAGCTCCTGCACGGGCATGAATGAGATGAGTTCAGCATTGTTGGCCAGGGCATATGAAACGGAATAGCGAAGCGAATCTGGCGTATGACAGGTATCGGCATCGGTGAAAAGAAACCATTTGCCAGAAGCATGCTTCTGCGCTGTGACCAGAGCATTACACTTACCAATCCAGCCAGGTGGAGTATCCTGTCCTCTAACGCACTTCACGTGGGGATATCTGGAGGCGACTTCGGCAATAATCGCGCCTGTATCATCGACGGATCGATCATCGACGGCGATTACTTCATAATTTGGATAATTCTGCCGTGCCAGCGATTCCAGACAGCGACGGATCTTGCCACCTTCGTTGCGAGCCGGCACAATCACCGAGATAAAAGGCAAATCAGAGTCAGGCAGGCTGCGCCCCTGCAACCTTCGAAAATAGGCAAAAAATAAAAACGTCAGCCCTGTCCACATCAGGACAAGAAGCGTATTTAGCAGGAAAATGCCTATCAACGTCATTATGACTTACCGCATCTTCCTCTGATTGCTCTCACCTTGCAAGTTGCCGGGCACCATGGGTGATGCTAACCTTGCCTGCAAAAAAACTAATACAAACAATAACTCGGCAGAACCCTGAAGATCCTACCACCCCGAATCTACAAACCATACCCTGACAACGGGCTACTCAATCAATACAACAGCCTCAACAGCTACAGCCTCGCCCTGACCGATAGCACCGAGCCCTTCTGTCGTTCTGGCTTTTACGCTAACCCGGTCCTGCCCGAGTCCGGTGGCCTCGGACAAGGATTTGCGGACAGATGCAAAATGAGGCGAGAGTTTCGGGCGTTCACAAATGATCACGCTATCTATATTTCCCAGCTGGAAGCCACGTTCTTTAGCAGATTTAACGACAGTCTTCAGTAGCTCGAGACTATTGGCGCCCTCATAGAGAGAGTCATCCGGGGGAAACCACTGCCCAATATCTCCCAGAGCACATGCTCCGAGGATAGCATCGGCAATTGCGTGGCAGAGCGCATCGCCGTCCGAATGCCCTTCCAGTCCCATTTCAAAGGGGATATGTACCCCGCCCAGTATTAGCGGACGCCCAACCACGAGTCTGTGTACGTCAAAGCCATTGCCAACACGCATGAATCACTCTCCAAGCACAATCATCACCTGACCTGCCTCAACAGTCTCGCCAGCTTTGACCTTCAACACCTCTATCTTGCCATCGCACTGAGCGACTATTTCTGACTCCATTTTCATGGCTTCGAATATTAGAAGTTTCTGTCCGGCAGTCACACGATCGCCTTCTTTCACAAGTATTTCTTTAACCAATCCATGCATGGACGAACGGATTTCACCGGTCTGGCTGGCAGAACGTCTGGACGGAGCTATTCTTCGACGAGCAGGGAGTACTGAACCTCTGTGTCTTTCGCCCTCAAGAGCTCCCCTGGACCGATTGTCGTTGGCGACAAACTCCGGAGAGCCTGCGTGGATTTCGGTGACGGAAACTTTGAAGAGCTTCTGGTTGACCTCCACTTCAAAGGCCCGCGGCTCTTGCCTTACGACGGCGGGCAACTGCCCGAGCACAGATGCCTCTGCGCCCTCGGCAATGGCTGCCGATCGCAACATGGCATCGCCACCTCCCTCAGGAGCCTTTTGAGACCTGGCGAAAACTTTCTTGAATTCGCTTTCGACAAAACCGGTAGAAATCCTGCCCGCCAGAAATGAAGGATCATTGAGGATAGCTTGATGGAAAGGAATCGTTGTGGCGACTCCTTCAATCCTGAATTCTTTGAGCGCAAGTTTCATGCGCTCGATCGCCTCCTCACGCGTCCATCCCCAGGCGACGACCTTGGCTAGAAGTGAATCATAGAAAGGCAAGACTTGATAGCCGGAATAGCAGGCGCTGTCGATGCGCACCCAGGGCAAGCCTGGCTCCTGATAGCAAGTTATGGTGCCCGGAGACGGCATAAAATTCTTGAAGGGATCTTCGGCATTTATCCGGCACTCCAGAGAATGTCCGCGAAAGACAATGTCTGACTGCTTGAGAGACAGCGGCAAGCCGGAGGCTATGCGGATCTGTTCTTTAACGATGTCGACGCCGGTCACAAATTCCGTTACCGGGTGCTCCACTTGCACTCGCGTATTCATCTCGAGAAAGTAGAAATCATTGCCCGAGACAAGACATTCGACCGTGCCGGCCGAGCTGTAGCCAATATGCTTGACGCCCTGGACGGCTGCCGCCAGCAAGCGCTCGCGCAGCAAGGGATCGAGATTTGGAGCCGGGCTCTCCTCGAGCAACTTCTGGTGGCGACGCTGGCTGGAGCAATCACGTTCGCCCAGATGGATCACATTGCCATAATTGTCGGCAAGAATCTGCACTTCAATGTGACGCGGTGCATCCAGATACTTCTCCACATAGACTTCGCCACAGCCGAAATAGCTCTGCCCTTCCCGCTGGGCTCCGGACAGAGCCTGCTCGATGTCTTGTTCGCTGCGCACAAGTCTCAGTCCGCGCCCGCCGCCTCCGGCACTCGCCTTGATGGCCAGTGGGTAACCGTATCTGATACCAAGTTCCTTGATGGCGGCGACATCCGTCACAGGTTCAGTGGTGCCAGGTACAACGGGCACGCCGCCACCCTCCATGACGCGACGAGACTCAACCTTGCTGCCCATCCGAGCAATGACCTCAGGCTCCGGTCCGATAAAAACGATTCCGGCTTCCCGGCAAGCTTGGGCAAATTCGGGATTCTCAGCCAGAAAACCATACCCAGGATGGATGGCCTCGGCGCCTGAGCGTCGAGCCAATTCAATAATCTGGGCGATATCTAGATAGACCTTGCCAGGCTGTCCTTGAAGCAGCCAGCTCTCATCGGCAAGAGCGACATGCCTGCCATGGCGGTCCGCTTCTGAAAAGACAACTGCAGTTTTGACTGCCAGCTCCTGACAGGCTCTGAGGACGCGCACGGCAATCTCGCCGCGGTTGGCTACAAGAATTTTTTGAAACATTTGGCAATTCGCTCAAACTTTAGATGGAGTCAACGACCTAAGCGTGTTCAAGCTACCAGCATTCTTGCTTGAATACATTCAAATTAGATTGAAATTAAGACCGTGACAGGGAAGTGGTAGGATGTCCCCGTTCCTGCCAGAGACAGGAAACGGTTACCAAGAGACTACAGGCAATGACTTTCACAAACGTTTTCATCCCCGGGGCCGGCTTCATGGGCTCTGCCATCGGCTATCTGATTGCTTCCAAAACTGACGCATCAGTAACGCTTTACGACATTTACCCCGAATCGCTCCAGAAAGCCCAGGCTACCGTAGACAGGATGGGGAAAAGTTCGCTCGACAAGGGCTTCATCACTGCCGATAAACTGCAAGCCCTGAAAGGGCGCATCCGCTATAGCGATGACAGGAGGGAAGCCTCTGCCGCCGATCTTGTCATCGAAGCCATTGCCGAAGACATGAAACTTAAGCAGGAGTTGTTTGCCCACTTGGACCAGATTTGTCCTGACAAGGCAATCTTCGCCTCCAACACATCTTCTCTATCAATCACCAAACTCGCGGCAGCCACTGGACGCACCGACAGATTTATCGGTATGCACTTTTTCTCGCCGGCGCACATCATGAAATTGCTCGAACTTATTGCCGGACTCGATACCTCGGCAGAAACCCTGGAAAAAATCCGCAGTCTCGGAGAAGCGCTTGGCAAAACTGTCATAAACTCCAGAGACATGCCAGGATTCATCACTACGCGCCTGGGATTCGTGCTCATTAACGAAGCGGCCTTCGCACTCATGGAAGGACTGTCCACTGCCGAGCAAATCGACACTGGTATGACTCTGGGTTACAACCACCCCATGGGTCCCCTGGCTCTGGCGGACTTTGTTGGACTGGACATCTGCCTGCACATAATGGAAACCCTTTACCAGGGCTTTGGCGATCCCAAATACCGCGCCTGTCCCCTCATCCGGCAGCTGGTTGAGGCCGGACACCTGGGACGCAAGACAGGGCGCGGCTTTTATACCTATGAGAAGAAATAGCCGCAATACCTGAAGCCAGTCAAGCAAGAAAGGTCCGGCTGCCGGCAGCCCTGGACTATCCTCTTCTTTGAAGTCCGAAGCCAGCAACCGCGGCATGAGCCCTGCGAAAAGCCTGAACCATACCCGGCACAGCCAGATAGGTTCGCCGGAGGCAGGCGCTGGCAAATTACTTACACGCCATATCTCGATTTGACACAATGGCCTGGTGCTAAGTACCCTGTATGTGTTATCTGATAGTAAAGCGGACGCCCAAATTCGGAAGCAAGGAAGGCCAGCAAGCATGACGGTAGGTGGACACGACAACCGGGGACCGAGCATTGCCGAACTGCAACGTTACATCCGCAACGGGATCTCCCTGGAGTTTCTTCTAGCCAATGGGAATACCGTAGTGGGCAGACTTCGCTGGTTCGACGAACAGGCCTTTTCGCTCGAGCGAGAGGGTGAAGAACCATTTACAATTCTGCGCCTGGCTGTCCTGGGTTACCGTCCACATGGCACAAGCGCCAGCAACAACTCGGAAAGCCTCGCCAGGCAAGCAAAAACTGCCACAAGCCTGCCGGAAACAAGTGCAGTGCCGCCTCCTTCTGAAGTGACACCACCGCAAAAGCCCTTCGTCGTCGGGTCAGCAGATGGCGGTCAAGCAAGCGGCGACGATATGGAGGCTCAACTGCGCGGCATCGAAGAGCTGGAGAAAACGCAACGCTCAGACTGAACGTGCTAGACTTTAGCCGGGGGTAAGTATCCTGTTCCCCTGATATACGTTCCTCTGGTAAGCGTGGAGTTTGCTGTGTCCTTTCTCAAAAAATACTTTTGTCAGGAGATCGGCATCGACCTGGGCACGGCGAATACCCTGATTTATCTGGATAACCGCGGCATAGTGCTGAGAGAGCCCTCAGTCGTGGCTGTCGACGATGAGACCAAGACCGTGCTTGCAGTCGGTGAAGAAGCCAGAGCCATGATCGGGCGCACCCCTCAGGGCATCAAAGCTACACGCCCCTTGCGCGACGGAGTCATCGCCGATTTCAAGTATGCTCGGCTGATGCTGGAAAAATTCATCGAGCGCGTGGTCGGTCCCAGAAGCTTCATGAAGCCAGATATCGCAATAGGCGTGCCTTCCGGCGTAACAGGTGTAGAACGGCGAGCCGTACGCGACGCGGCCTACAACGCCGGAGCCGGGCAGACCTATCTGCCTGAAGAGCCGATGGCCGCGGCCATCGGTGCCTCACTGCCGGTTACCGAGCCGACCGGCTCGATGATCGTTGATATTGGCGGCGGTACCACGGAAGTGGCCGTCATCAGCCTCTGCGGTATAGTCGTCAACGAATCCATCCGCGTCGCAGGCGACGAGCTCAACGAAGCCATCATCCATTACATGAAGAAAGTCCACAGCCTGGCCACGGGTGAAAGGACAGCAGAGGAAATCAAGTTCCGTCTGGGATCGGCCTACAAGACGCAGGACAATGACAAGTATGATGTGCGGGGATTGAATCTCATTAATGGGCTGCCGCGCACGGTGACCATCAGCCGAGGAGAAGTGCGCGAAGCCCTCGCCGAACCACTTTCAGCCATAGTCGAAGCGATAAAACGCACCCTGGAGAGAACTCCTCCTGAGCTGGCGGCGGACATTTACAATCGCGGCATAGTGCTTTCAGGCGGCGGCGCTCTCTTGCAGGGACTTGACGAACTGATCTCCAACGAAACGGAAGTGCCGGTCTTTATCGCCGAAGATCCCCTCTCCTGCGTGGCCATAGGCACAGGCAAGATGCTGACGGATCCATCCTACCGCCGGGTTCTGGAGCAATCCCTGTACGAAGCCTGAGGGAGGTTTTTCGTGCCGTCCCCCGGACAAAGCAGGGCTTCACAAGGGCGTTTGCCTGTCGACTCGGAATCAGTGGCAGAAGTGCTCTTCCTTTTGCTCTTGATTTATCTTATTGCCGGTCCGGTGAGTGGCTTTATACTCTGGGCTCACGCTTTTG
>JAHFBI010000199.1 GCA_023250095.1 Candidatus Melainabacteria bacterium | reverse complement strand
AGGAAGATGCAAAGCCGAGGGATTCAGTCAATTATCGCTCAGCCCCTGCCGCTTTGCAAAAGGCAAAGCTTTTGCCTCCTGAAAAGGCAACTGGCAAAAGAGTCTTGCAGGGCATCACCCTGCCGGACATGGGTGCTCCCGCCAAAGAAAATACCAGGCAGAAAGGACTTGCAAGGCAGTTGTCCAAGCCTGGTATTTTCTGGCAAGAAACAAGGGTCCTGCCTGCTGTCTTAATATCTGTCCGGAGAGGGACTTGAACCCTCACGGTTGCCCACACGCCCCTCAAACGTGCGCGTCTACCAGTTCCGCCATCCGGACTCAAGGTCTGCCAGAGATGAGGCAAGCTTCCTTGCTGGGGTCCTCCCTGCCCGGCAGTTGCCAGAAGGCAGGTTTGCCTCTAAACCGACAATGCCCATAGTTTAGCAATGGCAGGTAAGCAACTGTCAATAGTGACCCGGCAGGACAATGACAAAGACGCTGCCTAGGGCCTAATTTTGTAACAAGGACGTCACGGAATCTGCCTGGCGGGCGCTTCTGCCGTTTGTCCAGCAATGTGCAAGAATGAAGCACAGAGAACTCGCTTAGCAGGCTGGCTCCCTCTGACAAAGTTAGAATCCTGAGCGATATCTCTTCTTAGCGCCTCAGCTGGTGCGACTATCGGCAAAAATTTATCTTGATTACCGATAAAAGCTCAGCTTCCGGGAATAATTACAGTGAGCTGGAATCCATGGAATTCGCATCATGATTGAGATGTACGTTGCTGGAATAGCGCTGGATGCTCGAACCGGGCATCCCATCGTGGTTTTAAACGATCCCAGCAAGCGGCGCGCTCTCCCCATCTGGATCGGAATGTTCGAAGCCAATGCCATTACCCGGGCACTGGACAATTACAAACCGGAAAGACCTATGACTCACGACCTCCTGCTCAGCTCGATTGTCGGGCTCGGTTACAAGGTCAAACATATTGAAATCAACGAGCTTTCGTCCAACACATATTTTGCAACCATCGTCCTTCAGGTCAACGATCCCGAACAAAAGACAGAAGAGACAAAAGCCATAGATGCCCGCCCGTCTGACGCCATAGCCCTGGCGCTGCGCGCCAAAGCGCCCATATTCGTCTCGCCGCAAGTGGTTGCCGAAGGCACGATTCCGGCTGATTTTGAAAAGGACGAGGAAGAAGCCGAAGAGTTCAAGAAATTTATCGACAACCTGAAAGCGTCTGATTTCCAGGATTTAAAAGGCGAGGGAAAGAATCCCCAGTCAGGTAGCGAATAAGCCGCAACTCGAGGCTATTTTTTCAAGGCGCGCTTGAGAGCTGCCTCAAGCGTGGCAATCTTGGCCTCGAGCTGCTTCTCCTTGTCGGATTGCACCTCGACCAGCAGCTTGGCATCCTGATTTTGCCATTTCTCCAACCTCTTTTCATTCTGCTTTCCCTGTGATGCGCTCAAAAAAGCTGCTGCCCCTGAGGCCGCCAGGCAAAGCAGATAACCAATGAGAAGAGCCACTCCGGCAGAGGCTCTGACACCGAAGGCAACAAAAGTGAGATCGCAAGGTGCCTGGTTCTGGTAGAAAAGCAGAACTATGAGAGCAAGAGCAAGGATCTGGATAACTTTGCCCCACATCTGACGTGACATATTGACTCCTACAAAGAAGCGACCAGGTTCTGGAAGTCGTCTGGCAACGGTGCAACAAATTCTAGCAGCCGTCCCTGGCTCGGGTGCACAAAAGAAAGGAATGTTGCGTGCAAAGCGTGCCCGACCAGCCCGAGCTGCCGGCGCGCAGAAAGTGTGCCGGTAGATTTGGAATTGTAGACAATGTCGCCGACGACCGGGCAGCCAATGCTGGCCATGTGCACGCGGATCTGATGGGTTCGCCCGGTCTCCAGTTTTGCTTGGATCAAACAAAAGCGCTCATACTGCCTGAGTACCTCCCAGTGCGTGCGCGCCGGTCTGCCGCCTTCACTGACGGCCATCTGCTTGCGTTTTTGCCGATGCCGCCCGATGGGTTTGTCGATTAGCCCGGCGGTGGCAGGCGGAGTGCCCTCGAGCAAAGCAGTATAGATGCGGCGCGCTTCTTTCTCTTTAATCTGTCTGGCAAGGGATTGATGAGCGAGATTGTCTTTGGCCACAACCAGAAGACCTGACGTGTCCTTATCGAGCCGGTGAACGATACCCGGGCGCAACACGCCGGATATGCCTGACAGAGAGCTGCCGCATCGATGAAGCAAGGCATTGACCAGGGTGCCAGAGGTGACACCGGCGCCTGGATGCGTCACCATGCCTGCCCTTTTGTTGACGACTATCAAATGACTGTCTTCATACACAACATCGAGAGGGATGTCCTCGGGAGTCAGAGAAAGCGGCACGTCCGGCGGCAGTGTGACGGCAATGAGCTCTCCGCCTTTCAGCTTGCTGCCGGCTCTTGCCTTCTTGCCGTCCAGCGTGACCATGCCCGAGCCGATCAATTTTTGAATTTGAGATCGGCTGAAAGACGCAACTTCGCCTGACAGCTCGGCAGTGAGATATTGATCTAGCCGGCAGAGTTCTTCGGCGTCCTCGTCAACGAACAGTTCAATTAGTCTTCCCTCATCCATGAATTTCTTGCCTGTCCGGCTCCTCATCGAGACGAGATGAAAAGAAAGAACGGACAACGAGCAAGCCTATGCCAACATCGATCGCAGCGTCGGCGAGATTGAAAACGGGAAATGTCACAAAAGCAAAGTCGAGGAAATCAGTGACGCACCCCAGCACGAGCCTATCAAAGATATTGCCCAGCGCTCCCCCCAGAAGCAGAGCCATCCCGAGCCGCTCGACAAGAGAAGGCGTATTGCGCGATCTTTCCCTCCTTACAATCCAGGCAATGATGCCCGCAGCAATGACAGCCGCCAGCACTGTCATGAGCTCCTTGAAATTGCGCCCGATACCAAATGCGCCACCAGTATTCGTGGTGAGCGTCAGCTGCAAGATACCGGGAATGAAAGGATAAATCTTGCCAGCCGTCAGATGCGCCAGCGCCCAGTTTTTGCTGGCCGCATCAGCAAAAAGACAGATGGAGGCTACAACCGGTGTTATCCAGGGGGCAAGCAGCTTGACGCGCGCAGGCTTTTCGTCGTGCTCTCTCATTGTCAGGCGAGGAGGCTGTTTGGCTGCCGGCATCTCATCACCTTACGGCATCGTCTCCATTCTTGTCGGAATGGGCCGTGGCATCCTTCTCCGGCTGTTTGACGGGCTCCTCTTCCATGGCAGGGACCACATTGAGCCGTCTGGTCAGAAAAGCGATGCCCATCAAAGAATTGCGGGCCGAATTTGTGATACCGACGGTCGCCATAAGCAATTCATTGCGATTCTTGGTATTGGCGCCCATGACCCGCTCCAGAAGCGGTTTATCCGTAGAAGGCTCGTTCATCGGCCGCCAGGCATCTTCCGGCTGGGGCTGGGGATATTGCAGGGGAGTAGAAGTTATGGAGCCGACAGCCGTCAAACCGGTGGGCAAAGAAAGCTCAAGCTTGGCTGAATACGGGCGCCCCGCTTTGACTTGCTCTGGCGCGGAAAAGCTGGCCTGCAGCTGCCTGGCCAGACCGAAAGCCACTTTCACCTTCTCATAATCGATGCGGTCGCCAATAATCCTCCAGCTACCCCCTTGCCTCTTAAGATAGAGCTGCCCTTCGGAGACGGACTGCAACTCGCCCTTCGTGCCGATGCCAGGCATCTCCTTGGAAGTCGTTCCCACAGCGACATCGCGCGACTCAACTGTGGCGAAGGGTCCTTCGACACGAATCTGCTTTGTTTGCGATGTCGAGCGCGCGTCCGGATAAGTCTTCCAGAAGTCCTGCGTTAGCGCAGAAACAGCCTTTTTGTCCAGCCCGTCATTGTTCATATAATCGTCGGAATAATAGTTCATAACCGTCTCCAGGTTATGAGCATTCCAGTCGGTTTCGATGCTCTGGAGAAGCTTGTCCACTTCCTTCTTATCCTGCTCGTTTTTGACTTCCGCATCCAGAGTCAACTCCGGGGCAATCGCCGTAGAGGGCGTCTCGAGAGCAGAGCCGGGCAAAGGCGCAGAGAAAAGACAGCAAAGCAAGACAAAGCCAGCCAGGGCAGAGGATCTTTTGCATGAGAGCCGGGCAAATGAAGACACAATTTCCTCCAGGTGTTCCAGCCGGATCGCCTGCGGGTCCAGCCAAGTTCAAATTATACCGAAAACCAGGCAACCTGAAAGCTGGCCCGGTACCCCTTGCGCGCTGGCGCCAGAATCCCGGGACGTAGCTTGCCAGCCAGGCAGACGGAAAGAAGCCCTCAGACTGCCACCAGGAGCTGGTTCATCATGTCGATGTTCTGTTTGATTGAGTCAGCAGACGCGCTCAGCGCAGCTGCCTCTTCTTTGCTCAAGTGCAGATCGACTACACGCTTGACCCCGCCGGCTCCAAGCACGGCTGGCAAGCCCACATAAACGTCTTTCAGCCCGTAATGACCGTCGGCATAAACGGCACAGGGCAAGAGCCTGTTCTTGTCCTTGAGGATGGACTCGACCATGAGGGCGGCTGAGGCACCCGGGGCGTAATAAGCGCTGCCGGTCTTGAGCAAGCCCACTATTTCTGCTCCGCCGTCGCGAGTGCGCTTACAGAGAGCCTCAATGCGGTCCGGGCTCATAAGCTCCGTGATCGGAACACCATTGACTGTGGAATAGCGCGGCAGGGGCACCATCAGGTCGCCGTGCCCGCCAAGAACCATGGCGCGCACGTCCTGGACGGACATCTTCAGCTCCATGCCGATGAAAGTCTGAAAGCGGGCGCTGTCCAGAACGCCGGCCATGCCGATAACACGCTCGCTTGGCAGCTTCGTCGTCTGCCAGCAAAGATAGGTCATGACATCGAGCGGGTTAGTGACAACTATATATGTGGCCTCGGGAGAGTATTTGATTGTTTCCCTTGACACTTCCTGCACGATTTTGGCGTTGATCTTGAGCAAGTCCTCGCGTGACATCCCTGGCTTGCGAGCAATACCGGCTGTGATCACGACAATATCCGAGTCACGGGTATCTTTGTAGTCATTGGCGCCGATAAGCTTGCGATCATGACCGAGTATCGGGGCGGCTTCCATAAGATCGAGCGCATTGCCTTGAGGCTTGCCTTCGATGACGTCGATAACGACAACATCGGCCAGGTCTTGTTCGGCAACGTGTTGCGCCACTGTAGCTCCTACAAAACCGGATCCTACTACTGTAACTTTGCTCACAGCCGTTCCTCCTATCCCTTGCAAGGGCGGAAAATTGTTTTACATGGCAGCCCAGCTTACCATATGAGCATCCTCTTTCCGTAGTTGGCAAAGCCCATGTTTACAGGCTTTCGCATGTCTTTCCTGGAATTCTCCCTTAAGGGAGAATTCCAGGAAAGACGCCCAGCCAGAGGGTGGTTGTCAGGAGTTGTTTCAATTGTGCAAATTTTACTCAAGAGCGGGAACCTGGCAGCTCTCCTTCTCATCTTGATGAACAGTTTGCCGGATATGGCATTAAATTCCCGGGTATGTATATAAGCAAAGACAAATGCCCGAATGACAAAATGGGGCTTGCTCAGGCAAGGATACAAGTATGGCGTACAGTCCGATTCATGACACTCGAGTTGGCGCGATGAAGGGCTCGGTAAAGCTGTCCGTGACGCTGGCTTTAATGGCAGCACTGCTTCTTTCCTGCCTGGAAGCAGGGAATTGCCTGGCGGACGAGACGCCTGTTCTCAAACCGGATGTGCCAAAACTTGATCCCGCCGCCGATTCCAAACGCGAGCCAGAGCCCACAAAAAAGACTGGTCCTTTGCAAGCAAAGATCGAGCACAGTGAAAAGCTTCAGAACAAGTCTTTCCTGGGCAAATTGCGCGCTGGCGCCAGGCAGGCTCAAGCAAGTCCTTTGCGCAGCAAGGCCAGCGCGAACGACAACAACGCCCTCAGTTCACAGATTACTTCCGGCTTTGGCATTATCGGCGTGAAATTCGTCCTGGCTTTTGGCCGCCCGCCAGTCATAAACAGAGTCTTCCCTGGCACACCTGCCTCCAAGGTGGGGCTGCGCAACAATGACATCATCGTGGCAGTGGACGGGGTTCCTACTTACGGACTTTCCAAAGAAGAAGTCTACGACCTTATCATCGGCAGTCCAGGCACTCCCGTTACCATTTCGGTGATGCGCGGCGGAGATTTCCAGGTCGTAAACTGCACGCGCATGGATATTAACGAGCTGACTGACCCGATCGTACGGCGCGATTACCTGATGAGCATGTAAACGGCTCAGGGATCTCAGTATGTTAAACTCCAGGCATGCAGCTGTGCTTTGATGCCACCAGGTTTGGTTTCGGTCTTAAAGAGGCGATAGAGCTGGCCTCCCTGAAGAAGGTGCCCGCTGTCGAATTTACTTTCGAACCCTTCGCCACGACCGGCAAAGCAACTGCCTTGAGCGAGCAAGAAAAGCAGTTCCTCGAAGATGTGGCACGGCTGTGCGCGGACAGGGAAGTGGCTGTGTCTTTGATCAAGCTGAACGTCTTGCTCGATGTATCGAAGCCAAAGACTCACAAATCTTTCCGCCAGATGATCTCCCGGCTGGCAAAAGTAGCAGGACATCTCTGCTGCAAAAAGATTGCTTTCCATTTAAAGCCCTGCTCAGACGAGAGCTTTCTTCTTTCAGCCGAGGGTGCGCTTCAGCCGGTGCTGGAAGATCTCGCACAGCTTGACATGAAGCTCCTTCTGAGCCTTTCCACGCCATCTGCAAGCCAGGGACTGAGCCTGAAGAAGTGGCGCCCGCTCGAGCCGCAAGAAATCAGGGATCTGCTTGCCGGCTGCCCCGGTTTATGTCTGAGTTTTTCAGCAGCTGATTTTGCCTGGCAAAACATCGACTATCTGCAAATACTCCCGGGGCTGATGGCAGCCATAGCTCACGTTGAAGCCAGAGATGTAGAGATCAACCGCCCCTTGCTTGCCGACAGCGGCATTTTCGGCCCGCTCTGGTGGCGCTATCGGCGTCCGGGCAAAGGGCAGATAGACTGGCGCCAGCTCATAGAAGCGCTCAAGCTCTACGATTTTCAAGGAGGCTTTTCCATCCATCTCGATGATGAATTCGGCGGCGAGACACAAAGTGATCTGGAAGATTCACTTGGCGCGGCCATGTCCTTGCTGACGCCTCTTTTGCGCTGATGAAGGTACCCGGCTTGTTCTTCTTTAAGGATGCCCTGTGAGAAAGCTCTTTCTTCTGCCACATACGCACTGGGACAGGGAATGGTACTTGCCTTTCGAAGCCTTCCGCAGCCAGCTTCTTGCCGTCGTACGCCAGGTTCTCGACCGGCTTGATCACGGCGAGCTACCTTTCTTTTATCTTGACGGACAGTCGGTTATCTTTGAAGATCTCCTGGAGATAGACCCGTCTCTAGCCCCGCGACTTTCGCGTCATATGCAAGATGGGAGGCTTTTGTCCGGTCCCTGGTACGTGCTGGGCGATCAGATGCTTGTCTCAGGCGAGAGCCTCATAAGGAACCTGAAGCTAGGAATTGCCCTGACAGTCCAGTTCGGCAAGCCCTGTCCTGTGGGCTATTGCCCGGACACATTCGGGCACAGCCAGGACCTGCCGCGGATTCTTGCCGGCTTCGGCATCGAGTCAGCATTGGTCTGGCGCGGTGTCCCTTATCTGGAAATGGGGCCACTCTTCTGGTGGCTCAGTCCGGATGGCAGCCGGGTCCTCACTTATCACTTGAGCCGTGGCTATTATCAAAGTGCCATTCACGAAATGGAGGACAGCGAAGGCGGAATTGCCGCGGCAGCTGACTGGCTTGCCGGCTGGGTGGGACTGGGAGGGGACAAGAAAGAACTGCCTGCAAGCTATTACCCAACCATCGAAGGCGCCCTTGTGCCTTGCGGTGGGGATCATATCGGGTCGCCGCCCAATTTGAACAGAACTATCAAGCAAATCAACAAACATTTTGAAGAAACAGGAGTTGACGCTCTTGTAATTCCCTCGAAGCTCGATGAATTTCTAGCTGATGTTCGCGCAGCGGCAAGCAGCAAGCTCACAGTCGTCTCCCGCATTGAAGGAGAGTTGCTAAGCAATGTGGCTGCCGAATTTTGGGAGCGAGCCTATCTTTTGTATGGCGTGCTGTCCAGCCGGCTTTATCTCAAGCAAGCCAACCGTCTGGCGCAGCAGCGTCTCTCCGACCATCTGGAGCCTGCTTTTACCATGCTTTCCCTCTTTCTGGGATTTGATTATCCGGAGAAGGAACTCGAGCGAGCATGGAAGCTCTTATTGAAAAACCATCCTCACGACAGCATTTGCGGCTGCAGCATCGACAGCGTACATAAGGAGATGATGAGCAGGTTCGCCGGTGTGATGAGCCTTCTGACGTCCTTAGAAAACAAGGCGATTCTCTTTTGCGCAGGCGGCGGGCAAGAGTCTTTAATAAGTCCTTTCGACCCGGATTTTGGAGCTGACAGACTTTCAATCCTCAACTTCTCCGGACAAACAAGCCAGGGCCCTTTTTATCACAAATGGATGGAATTGCCCGGCTCAAAAGAACTAGAGCAAAGCGATCGGCTGCAGATAATTTCTCGCCGCCCATGCGACCAGCTCTTTTCTGGCTGGGGGACAGTGCCCTATTACAAAGATGTAGAGATTGTCGAGGGTTTTGTTTTTCCTGACCCAATACCCCCATTTTCCGCCAGATCCCTCCGGTGGCCTCTCTTGGCAGACAGCAAGCAGGCGCGCTCTCAAATCAAAGGTGGGCTGGAAGCTTCAGCAGACGACATCAGAAGCTCCCGAGCTGCAACTGGCAAGAGCCTGCCGGCGTCAATCCCCTCTGACAAAGACAGTTTCTACAACCTGGCACAAGTGACAGAAAGAAAGGTCCTCTCCAATGGTTTGCTCACACTGTCCGTAGAAGGCGATGGCACAGTGGCTGTCGAAAGCCGCCTGCCTGGACAGAAAGCACGGCTCTTTCGGCTGGGGCATATTCTGGCTGACGTCGGCGACGGCGGCGATACTTACAATTTCGATCCGTTGCCCGACGACCAGCCAATCACCGCACAGCTCACTGGCGTCCAGGTCGGCAAAGGCGGACCGCTCGTAGCATCGCTTCTTTTGACTTACCGCCTGTCCATACCGGAAGCCGTCGT
>JAHFBI010000198.1 GCA_023250095.1 Candidatus Melainabacteria bacterium | reverse complement strand
ATGAGTGCGAGCCTGGCGTACTTCGACAGCTATCGCAGTGCCAACCTGCCGCAAAACCTCACTCAAGCCCAACGTGATTATTTCGGCGCTCATACTTTCGTACGGCAGGACAATCCTGACCTCGGACATGTTCATGTCGATTGGAACGACCTGCTCAAGGCCAAAGCACAGAGCTAGCTGTAGCGACCTGCAATCATAAACGCTCGGAATCGATTTCATCTTCACCTTCCGGTGCAGTTTAATTCGGCTTACGGAGCAGCTCTTAAGAAGATGAAGGAAGAAGGGAAGTGTGATGTTGATCTTAAACATCGCCAGGTGAAATTTATGAACATTAGCCGCGGTTCGAAGCTAACAACATCTTCCTTAGTTCTGCTTGCGGGATCGCATCAGCAGCTCCGACGAGATTGAAAACATGGTAATGCACGCTGGGAAGCCCTGGCAATTTTCTGGCCACTAGTCCACGCGGGATAGAACAGATTGAATTGACTATGGCCAGTCCTAGTCCAAGTTTGGCGAAGTGCAGCATGAGTTCCCAACCATTTGCCTCTACTGCTACTTCCCAACTGACTGCGGCTGATTGAAGGACCGCCGCAAGCATCTGGCGATGCGGGCGATCTGGCAAAGGGACGATCAGTTTACAGCCGGAAAGATCACGAAGTAGCAACGTTTTCCTAGTTGCAAGCGGATGTGTGTATGGCAACACCAGAACTTGATCGACCTTCCGCATGAGAGTTGGTGAAGGTGGAATCATTAGAGTCTGCTGTCACCAACGAGGCGGCATCAGGCTTGGTAGGATGGAAAGCAACTCTTGGGAGGCAGATCCGGGATCTGAAGGAGCTGGAAGAGGCGGGCTCACTTTTGTGCGGACAGAATTTCGAATGAATCGCTAGCTCTGACGACAAAAGAGCAAGGATAGACTAGCTCGGGGGAGCCCGGTGTGGCGAAGGGAATCATAGCTCTTCTGGAAACAAGATGTAATCGACGGGCACATTATCAGTTAGCCAAACACGGTTGGCGCTGAGGAAAAAGACATACCCATCGGCATGCATCCGTTGTGCCTGGACCTGCAATAGTACTGGCTTACCGTA
Source organism: Candidatus Melainabacteria bacterium (assembly GCA_023250095.1). GTDB lineage: Bacteria > Cyanobacteriota > Vampirovibrionia > Obscuribacterales > Obscuribacteraceae > JAHFBI01. The sequence continues at coordinate 8,055 of JAHFBI010000198.1, read as the reverse complement.
TCGCCGACCCACTGTCAATGCTGTTTCTGGAGACATAGACAAATGGACGTGGTGTCGACCACGCTTCTGCAAGCCTTCGTTGCGTATTGAGACAAGAAATCGAGAAGCCGTGGCGTGATAAAGAACAGCCGGTGGTTCCTGGCGCTCGTAACTCAGGTCGACCCTAACGGAGTGTCCCTGGCTTGCGCGAATCATCATACCGTCAACGCTGAATGCGAATCGATGTTTGTCATTACCACCGACGATCGTTTTCAATTGAGCAAGCGTAATCGGGTGACCATGCTTGGCACAGGCTGCTAAGAGCTTATCGACAGAGATCCACCCGGATTCGTCAAGTTCGACGTCAATCGACTCAGGCTTATGCCGCAGTAACAACGATAAAAACTTGCTCAAGCGAACGTTTTCAACATTCATCGTGGCATTCAGCTAACCATGGCAAATTGTACCGTCATGACCGCCAGGATTCTCCTCCTTGACACCGCCTAAGGTATCGACAATTAGCCGAAGTGAAGCCCTTTCAAGCTTCACGTTTTTCCGGAGCGCCACATACATATAGCCGTGAGACATTGATCTCCGGGGGACAAATATCGCGATAATTGAAGGAGACAAATAAATCGGCAATTCAGGCAAGGTCAGCTTCGAGGAAGGCTGCAGAGATCGCGGGCTGCGGATTGATCTATGAACCACTGCAGCTTGCCGTTTGTCGGACAGACGGCAGACACCGGTGCGCTGGCTGCCGGTGACTCCAGTGCCTCGGCTACAGCTTCGCTCTTTTCCGGCCCTTCTATCATGAGGATGACGTTGGTCGCGTTATTGATAAGTGGATAAGTAAAGGTTATGCGAGTCGCCTTGAGCTTTTCGACAAGATTTTCCGTGACAAGCCTTTTTGTTTCAGCAAGAGCCTTTGTGCCGGGAAAGAGCGAAGCGATATGCCCTTCCGGTCCCATGCCCAGAAGAATCAAATCAAAGCGGGGGAGCCCATCCTTCTGTCCTGCCTCAGCAAAGAAATGTTGAATCTCCATCTCGTATAACTTAGCTGACTTGATCGGATCGCTATCTTGCTCGGTCGTGCAGTGCAGGTTTTCGGCTGGCAGCGGCAACTTGCTGAGGAAGAGCCTGTTGGCGGCTCCGAAGTTGCTGTCAGTCGAGTCTGCCGGCACACAGCGCTCATCGCCGACAAAAAAATGGATTTTGTTCCAGGCGATGGCTTTCAGGTAGTCGTCCTGGAGGAGCCTGGCATAGAGGATGGGCGGTGTGTGACCGCCTGACAGGGCCACGCTGAAATAGCCATGGTCGGAAATGGCCTCAGCTGAAAGCGCGGCAAACTCGCGAGCCACCTCGGCAGCAAATTCGTCGCGGCTCTGGCAAATATGTACGTTTGCTCGTCTCAATGTGACTGTGTCCATCTCATTTCTCCATGCTGAGCATATCAATCAGGCGGTAGACCATATTCATCGTCGCTTCATACACGGCATCCCGGCAAATTACCTCCACTTCCTGCCCGATAAGATCGGACTCGGACACCGTCAATGCTGTTGGCTCAAGCTCCTCGGCCCTCCCGTCAGGGGAATCGGTGGCAGCAACGATGTACTCGCTGCCCTGCCGGAGTTGATAAGACACCTCAAGATGGCGCTCGTCAAGAAATGTGCAGGTCAAGCTCACTACGGAGCCTGCCGGCAGTGAGTCAGCTTTAGGAGCAAAGTGAATTTGAACTGTGCTCCCCTGGTAGGAAAAGGCAGCGGTGGCAGTCCCGTCCGGGTTCCTGAGAAAACTTGTCGGCTGCCAGCCAAGCCGGGCCGCCATCCAGGACGCAAGAAGCAGAGACTGGCAGGAAATCTCCTGCCTATCGGCAACCTGCCCTGAATGGAGGATTTTTACCTGCCTCACCGTGAAGAGATAGTCGAGGCTTAGCGGGAAGCCGTCGAAAGCATTTCCCAGACTCTGGCACCAGCTCAGCAGGCGCCGCCAGTTTAGATCCGAGGCGAAAACATCCTTCCTGGGCAGGGCTGTCAATTCGGCGGCTTGCATGAGGAATGGCAAATTGAAAGGTTCTCGCCCTGAATCGATAATAAGCCGCCGGCAACAGCAGAGCAGCTTCTCCATAATCTGGAAGTGGGACTGGTTGGCACGCCACCAGAGAAATACCGGCAGATCTCTGATCAAGAGAGGCGCTACAACAGACGGTAGCGCACTAGATCCCTGCCCTTCGGACACGACGGTTATTTGCTCGCAGCATATCTGCTTCATCAAGGCAGCTCCTGTCAGATGGCAGGCAGCCGAGACCCAGGCCTCGAGATGCGAGGGCTTCTCGGGACGATAAATGGCCAGAATAGAGCGACAAGGATGATGGGAGACGATTTCGCTGAGAATCTCCCCGCACTTCGACTCAGCGTCTTCGTCACCGCTGAAGAGGACGAGATTGAACGAGCAAGCACGCACTACATCAGGGTGTGTGCCTGCGGCAACGCCATCGGCCGCCTGTGCCCAGAGCCGCCGTAACTCTCGTTCGATGCCGTCCGGGTCGACCTGCGTCAACCTGCCGGACAGAAAGGATTTGGAATCTGTCTTTTGCGCACTCGGTGTCATATTATCCTCCAGGCGCGACCGTCGGCAAGCAGCATCTCATCGCTCTCGGCCGGGCCCCATGAGCCGGCGGCATAATTGGGAAACTGATTGCAGGGAGTTTGCGCCCATTCTTGAAGAATGGGGCTGATCAGCGACCAGGAGGCGTCGACGGCATCGGTGCGAGCGAACAATGTGGCGTCACCCTGAATGCAATCATGCACCAGGCGCTCATAAGCGCTCGGCGAGCGTACACCAAATGCGGTGCCGTACTTGAAGTCCATGCTTAACCAGCGCAACTGTGTCGTCGGTCCTGGCTGCTTGGTGGCGAACTTCAAGCAGATGCCCTCATCAGGCTGGATTTGCAGGACCAGGGCGTTGGGTCCCAGGGCCTGCCCGCCGTCATCGGCATCTAGACTGAACAGCCGGTGCGGCGCGCGCTTGAAATGAATGGCCACTTCCGTAATCGCTCGGCCGAGCCGCTTGCCCGACCGTACATAAAACGGCACATCCGCCCAGCGCCAGTTGTCTATGAAAAGTTTCAGTGCCGTGAAAGTCTCGGTTTTAGATTCGCCGGAAACACTTTCCTCCTGCCGATAGCCTGGCACCGGCTGACCGGCGATAAAGCCTTGTCCGTATTGCCCGCGCACGGCGAATTTCTTAAGACTCTTCAAATCAAAGGGACGCATCGATTTGAGTACTTTCGTCTTTTCGTCCCGCGTAGCTTCGGCGTCGAGAGAAATGGGCGGCTCCATGGCCACCAGAGAAAGCAATTGCAGCATGTGGTTCTGAATCATATCGCGCATATTGCCGGCTTCTTCATAGTAGCCGCCACGCCCCTCCACACCTATGGTCTCGGCGTTGGTTATCTGCACGTGGTCGACGTGCTGGCGGTTCCAGAGCGGCTCGAAAATCCCGTTGGCAAATCTCAGAACCATGATGTTCTGGACAGTCTCTTTGCCGAGATAGTGGTCGATCCTGTAAACCTGTTCCTCTTCAAAACTGTTATGGATGTGCAGGTCCAGCTCCCGGGCAGAGGAAAGATCGCGCCCGAAGGGCTTTTCGACGATAATGCGCGGCCAGGGGGCTTTTAGCCCGGGGTGCATTTGAGTCAGCCCGCTTTCTGCTAGTCTGTCGACAATCTGCCCGTAGAGGCTTGGCGGCGTCGCCATATAAAAGATATTGTTTCCTCTCGTGCCATGGCGCTGCTCAAGCTCCTTGAGAAGTTTTGCCAGGTCGAAAAGTCCCTCTTCCTTGCCGAAATTAGAAGGCAAATAATAAAGGAAGGCGGCAAACCTCTCCCAGGTCGACTGATCAAAAGGGATTTCCGGGGCGAACTGCTGGATGGACCGGGCCATGGACTGGCGAAATTCGTCGTCGCTCATCTTTGTGCGCGACATGCCGACGATACAAAAGCCCGGTGGCAGGAGCCCTTGTTGATGGAGGGCAAAGAGGGCGGGAACCAGTTTGCGCTTGGTCAGGTCGCCATGAGCGCCGAGAACGACCATGGCGCAAGGCTCGGATGCCTGCTCAATTTTTAGACCTTCTTTCAAGGGATTGACCATCACCGGGCTCTGACTCATGGACCTCCCCCTTTGTCTTGCGCGTGCTCTTCAGCGCGCTCCTGTTTACTTCAAAAATTTGCTGTCTGAAGGAGCCATTTCGGAGGCAGCAACGTGGCAGCAATTATTGTCCTGATGCATTACGGTAACCGTTTTGCCCGGCGATTTCATTAATCGGCGCCAGAAAGAGCCGAGCAAAAAGAGGGGATAAAGAAACCGTATAATCGAAAGAGTCCTTTGGACGTTTAAGAGGAATCCCTGCTACCGAGGCTCTCGGACACTATGCCTTCTTCCTGGCGATCATTGTTGTTTTTGGCGCTACTGCCAATTGTTCTGGCTTTCTGCCAGACAACCGTTTCTTGCCAACCGGAGACTGGCGTGGGCGATGGCGGAGCCGGAGCCGCCCGAGCTCCGGGCAGCCCCGCCGATTATAAGGCTATTGAAGAAACCCGCGCTCTGATAGGCAGATATTATGCCCAGGGTAACTACGAGAGCGCCCAGCCGCTCTATTGCCGGTACATAAGCCTGCTTGAGAAGGTCGGCGCCGAGGACGCCAAGCTGGCTTTGGCTCTGCAGAATTATGCCGACCTCTTACGCAAGCTCTCTTTAGGTACTGACGCCGATACTGCAGAAGCCAAGGCACAGAGGCTCCTGATGAAATCGCAGGGTAAGACGCCCTATGCGCTCAAAGAATTCCAGTTGGGGATGTCGCTGGATGAATTCTCGCGCATGAAACCGCCCCCATTACCGACAGGTGGTGAAGTGAAGCCTGTGTGCTCTTGCGATGCCGGGCAGACAGTCGAGAAGCTGTCCGCCGAGGACTCCAGCTGCGAAATAGTCCAGTGCGGTTTCTGGCGGGTCGGCTCAGAGCCAAACAACTGGCTGCCTGCACCCATGAGTGTAGCCGGTATCGCTTGCACGCCTGACTTCCGCTTTGTCATGGATCAGGGCTCTTATCATCTTTTCGAGATTTATATGAGCTTCTTCAGTTCTAATTTCAAGCAGATGCGCGATGCTCTTATAAAGAAATACGGAGAGCCGAGCGAGTTAACTGAAAAAGTTCGTGGTGCCTCCGGTGCCGTTTACACCGATAACATTCTTGTGTGGGACAACGCTGTGAGCAAAATCAAGCTGAGGAAAATGGACGGTACCAGCCCGGACCGCTCTAGCTTGCGTTACATTCACAGGTCCCTTTATCTCCAGTACATCAGGCGTGTGAATGAGTTGCGTGACCAGGATGCCAACAAGCATGCAGGCGATCTTTGAAGAAGCCTTCGGCTCTGCTATATCATTGAAGCGTTACCAGTCGCTCAAGCGCAAGCAGGCTTACCATGACAACAGCCGGGGATGAAAAGGATCGCAATGTCAGCTTTGCCGAGACGGCAATGCGGATGTCGGGAAAAACTGAAGAGGAAGCGAAACGGACCGGTGCTGTAGACAAGGCCGACGATCAAGTCGAATCTTTATTTGCTCCGCAGTATAAGACAGCCAACAGCCCGGTGCACCGCGCCGTCTGGGAAGATCATGTGCCAATCGAGCTATTTGCTCCAGAGCTTCCTGAGGCGAGCCCTTCATGCATGAGCGCTATGGACAGGTCAGTGGAAACGCTGCGCAAACTTATCGATTCCGGTGCCCTGCGCAACAAGCAAGGCAAGATGAGCGATCAAGCTTTTCGGGATATGGCAGCTGCCGGGTACTGGGGCATGTTGATCGAGAAGAAGTATGGCGGGCAGGGAGCATCGACTCAGCATTTCATGCGCTTCCTGACACGTATTGCCACGGTCGATCCGACCACTGCCGGCATGGCTTCCGTTCATGGGTGCATCGGGGCGGTCGATCCTGTACGCACTTTCGGCAACGAGAAGCAAAAGCAATATTTTTTGCCGCGCCTGGCCTCGGGCGAGCAGACCTCGGGCTTTGCCTTGACCGAGCCATGCGCCGGCTCTGACCTGACGGCACTGAGAACGACCGCTGAGCTGCAAGGCGACCAGTTCATTCTAAACGGCGAGAAACTCTTCATAACAAACGCTATTCCCAATCGCACAGTTGGCGTCGTTTGCATCATCGAGGGCAAGCCTGCTGCTTTGATTGTCGAGCTGCCGGACCATGAAAACGAGAACTGGAGGGTTGTCGATTATGGGCTTTATGCGCTCAAGCACACTTACAACAACGGACTTGTCTTCAAGGACTTCAAAGTGCCGAAAGAGAATCTGCTGACTCCTCCTGTTGGAGACGGTTTGACTGTGGCATATCATGGACTTAATATGGGGCGCCTTGCCCTTTGTTCGACGGCAGCGGGTTCCATGCGCATCATGCTGGCCAATATGTTGCCCTGGGCGCACTATCGCAAGACGTATGGGCATTGCATTGAGACACGCGAACTGGTGAAGCGGCGGATTGCCAGGACGGCCGCTTTGATTGCTGGTGCCGACTCGTTGATTAACTGGGGGGCCTGGCTCCTCGATCAGGGTTATCGCGGGGAGCTGGAGTGCATCATTGCCAAGATTTTTGGCAGTGAGGCGCAGAAGGAAGTGGCAATCGAGCACTTCATGAAGACGCACGGCGGTCGCTCTTTCCTGGAAGGGCATATCTTCGGAGACAATGTTCACGACTTTCTTGCTCCTTGCATTTACGAGGGCGAGTGCGAGATGCTCGGGATGGCATTTTTCAAGGCGCTTGCCAAGCAGCATGGCATGCAATTTTTCGAGCCGATCGGGCACGCTCTCGAACGCCACAAAATTAAGGGCTTCAATCCGCTGAACCCGGCCCATGCCTGGGCTTTGCGCAACGAGCTTATCCCGTACGCTTTCTGGCGCCTTGGCAAAGAGCTCGCCGGTCCCGACAAAAAAGACGCCGAGCTTTCCCAGTGCCCGCCCGTGCTCAAACGGCACATCGACTTTGCTCTCGAGATGCTTACTGAGCTGCCTCTTTTGCTGAGCGGAGCCATGGTCAAGCACCAGTTGCGACTGGCTGACAGGCAGTGTCGCATTGCTGATCTCTCACAGCGTGTTCAGGACACGATCACTATCCTGGTCACAGCCCAGTGGGCGTGGCGGCGCAACGATGATACTTTCACTGCAGCAGCCGACGTGCTCTGTCAGGATCTCGAGCGCAAGCTCACAGGCGAGAGTGCCAGCGATGAATATTTCCGAGCCTGTCGCAAGCTTGCCGAGGCGATTATCGAGACGGGTTTTGACGGTATCAGAGACGTCAAGTGCGCTGAGATCCTCGTGCCTTATGGATCCTGAGAACGAAAGGATCACGGCGGTGGCGCGTTGGCATCTGGAGCACAGGGATCGATAGGGCATGAGTATCTTTCGCCATTGAGTGTTCCGTGCTCTGTGACGGACAGTGAGTTGCAATAAATTCTAAGATTGCCGGCTTTGCCGCCGGCGTTGACTTTGCCCTGACCGCTGACGGAAATGCTCGAAGCAAATAGCCTAACAGGACCATCGATACTTAATCGCCCGTTGCCGGACACAATGACAGTGGGCACGAAATAGTCTCCGGCTATAAGTCTGGTCTCATGGTCCTCGCCGACATCGAGCAGAGCCAGCCTCACCTGGTGTGGCGGCTTTTCTTCAGACGAGGACCCCTGATCGTCTCCGGCACCACCTTTACCGTCAGCGCCATCTCTAATTGAGGTATCTTGTCGCTCAGGTGTGGTGTGACAAGGGGCTACGGCCTCCGGTACGTCAGGCGGTGGCTCTCTATCAGCGTTTGTAAGATCGCCTGCTGCCTGGTCCTTTGAGAAGCCGGCAGATAACTTGCGATCCCAGGGATCCGAGAGATCGATCACTCCCGATGGGGCTGCTTGAGGTTTGTTGGCCTGCCAGACGAGCGGCACAAGAAAGATCACAGAAAACACATCCAGAGCAACAAGACAGCCGGAGATAAGAAGGACCGCAACAAGTCGCCTGTCTTTGAGGAG
>JAHFBI010000467.1 GCA_023250095.1 Candidatus Melainabacteria bacterium | reverse complement strand
GCCGAGCCGGTCGAATCGATGGTTGTCTGTCAAAAGCTTACGGAAGAACAGCTGGCATTAGAGACATCGGCACCCATAGCTCCTTCGGTCTTATATCTTGTCTGCCTGCCGGGCGAGGCGGTGCCTCAGCCCTGGCAGAAGTGGCTGTGGCAGTCAGGGGATACTGGCAGGGGGCAAACAGCCGAAGTGACAGCCAAAGGGCAACGTTTGCTCCTGCGTCCCGGGCGTGCGCTGCTTGCAAGCCGTTCTGAAAGTTTCGATGATATATTTCTGGCGCTGGCGCAGTTCCTCTTTGTGGGGTGGCAGTTGCGCGAGATGGAAGACGAGATTGCCTCCCGCTGGAAGGTCGCCCGGACAGACGTCGACCTGGCTCATCAGGTGGATGACAATGATTGCCAACGCTGGCCGCAGGTCAACGATATGACACGGTGGTGCGCTCTCACCAGAATGAAGTTCGTGAAACTGGACAGAGCCATGCATTTGCCTTCAGCCGGGCTCACAGACGCCGCAGCCAAATTCCTGGAAAAGCTGGTCGACGAGACCTGGCTTGGCGATCGCCTGGAATATCTCGACGATGAGCTGGAGGTTCTCGAGGACATATACGAATCGGCCAACGATCGCATTTCGGAATTCAGCTACTTCAGCCGCGAATACAAGGTAGAAGTCTGGATCACGGTGATTCTTGTCGTTGAGCTGATCTTGCTGCTTGTGGATATCGCCATCGGGCTCAGCCGCTGAATTTGCCGCATCTTCTGAGCCTTCGTTTAGATCTGCTAAGAAGCGTTCTGCAAGCGGATTTTCTGAGCGCGCGCCTCAAGGTCGCAGGCTTCTTGTCCACGTTGTCCGACGACGCGCAGAAGTCTGGCATAAGCCTCCAGCACAGTGGCAACGTCAGGATGTTGCGCACCGCGGGCGGTTTCGGAAATCTCGAGCGCCTGCACTATATGCCGCTCTGCCGGCTCGTACTTGGACATCTCAATGAGGCAAGAAGCCATCTTTGCATGCAGATCGCCAAGAACCGGATCACTCTTTCCTGCTGATTGCGCCATGATTTTCAGCGCCAGATCAAACCGCGCAGCGGCAGTAGGAAAATCGCACTGAGCCAGATGCAACTCGCCGAGCTTGGACACGAGATGCCCTACCGGGCGGCAGGTCGAGGGAAGAATATTCTGCGTTATTTGCAGGGCTCGGAGATAAAGCGGCTCGGCAGCGTCATATCGGCTCAGCGCAACAAAACAATCGGCGCGCCTTTCGATGCTCTCGGACAGGCTCAGATGCTTCTCTCCCAGCACTTTCTCCTTTATGTCGATAGCCATCTGAAAAAGTCTGCCGGATTCTCGATAATCTGCTTGAACATAACGAAGCTCACCGAGCTTGTGTAGAATTTCAGCAAACTCGATCCGCTGCGGACCTGAGAGTTGCTCGCGGATATCCATGATTCTGAGATAAAGCGCCTCAGCAGAAGAAAGATTGTGTTGCTCGAGATAGAAATCCGCCAGACGACAAAGAGCATCTGTAGTGGCTGAGTTATCAGCACCGAGAGAGCCCTCATAAATCTGAATCGCACGGCGGAAGCAGCCTTCAGCTTCAGCCATTTTGCCGTGAATGACATTCAGCTGAGCCAGCCTGAGGTAAGCTGCTCCAACATCAGGGTGCTCCGGACCAAGCGTGTGTTCCAGAGCAACGAGCTCATCTGCCGCCTTAAGAAGCGGGTCAAGCCGTGAAGTCATAGCCCCGCCGGCGTTCCAGCCGAGCTCATCCAGCGCCTGTTCGAGAGAGATATGTCTGAGCGAGGCCAGCTTGAGCGACTTGATTGCCAGATGGGCAGGGACCACCGCATCTTTGATCAGAGACTGGGCATGCAAGACTCGCTGAAGATCTTCTTCATTCAGCTGGTGGAGTGAAATAAGAGCCTGCCCAAGAGGCAGATTGTATTTCTGGGCAATCTTCAAACCTTCTTCGAGCTTTTGCGGCGCCAGCATTCCGGCGCCCACAAGTAATTCCCCAGTCTGCTTACGCTCAGGGCGGCGCTCCTGCTGCTTGCAAACGAATGCCAGCTTCTTCAGACTGTCCATCATCTGCGGATGGTCGGCGTCAAGAACCTTTTCCTTTATACCGATTGATGAAAGATAAAAGCGCTCGGCCTCATGATACTGGCTTTGCACGTCATACAATTCGGCTAGATCTTGCAGACAATCAGCTACTTCAATATGAGCTTCGCCAAGAACGCGCTGCTTGATCTCGAAGACGCGCCAGTATAAGGGCTCCGCCTCGCCGTATCTGTCCTGTATGAAGTAGAGATTGGCCAATCTGTGCAGCGTATTTGAGACCTGAATGTGGATGGGACCGTGAGTCCGCTCAAGGATAGTCAGTGCCCGCAAATAGTGTTCTTCAGCTTCCTGATAGTGGTTGGACTCGGCATAAAGGTCGCCTGCCGTGAGCAAGCGTTGGGACACTTCGATATGATCCGGTCCGAGAGCCTTTTGCGCCGTAGCAAGCTCGTCAAGAGCAATTGTCAATTGTCTCGATTCGCCGCCGATTTGCTGGCTTTCCGGTCTCCAGCCTAACTCCTCCAGAGCA
>JAHFBI010000466.1 GCA_023250095.1 Candidatus Melainabacteria bacterium | reverse complement strand
TGCCAGACACATCAAACCGCAACTGAAAGTAACGCAGGCTTGCGCCCCTTATGTCCATCCTGCCGTTACCTGGGCCGAGCCGAGCTTCGACGATATTCCAGACAGAGTCGACCAAAATTCAGGTGCCGCTGAAGAGGCAGACAACCGTTCATCTTCAAGCGCCCCTCCATCGATGAGCGGCAAGACGCCTTCGGAGATGCTCTCGGGCAGCCCGGTCGGCGTAATTGGCACTGGAGCGCTCGCTTATCAATTCTCTGTGCCCGGACTCTCCGGTGAGGCGGCCATTTCTGGAGCCAGCCAGCGTACAGCTGAAGGCAGTGGTGCCGCCAATCTTTACACATTTTCTGTAGGTGGCGCCATTCAGTCAACGGCTTTTGAGACGGATGTACCCGGACAGACGGGGACTGAGCAGGCTAAGTGCCCCAACTGTGGAGCACCACGGGATCATGGCTTCTCCTTCTGCCCGAAATGCGCGCGTATGTTCTAGGGGCTTCTTTTGGCAGGTCTGAGGTCGGCTTTTCCCGGTCGTCAGCTGTGGCCCAAGCGCGCGAGATTGAAAGCCGGACTGGACACGAGCGCTTGCACCATATGCAGTGGCACTGGACCTGATACTCGAAGGTTCTTATGACCGGGAAAAGCTTGCAAGCCTCACCAGCGGCTTTCATATTGATCTAGCAGAATCATGGGCAGTCGGGGCAATAACTGCAGGGATTGCGCTATCTGGGCAATCGTAGGTTTATCAATTACCGCGGCGCCAGTTTGCCCTGTCGACTTCAGCAAAGCCCATTCTTCGAAAGATTTGTCCTCCAGTCCAGATGCGATTGCTCCATCATAAGCAAGGGAGTGTTTTCAGGCAATCTTGCTTATGATGGAGCAAGGCACGAGGGAGAGCCTTACAGGGATGCGCACAGGCAGCTGTTCGGGCAGTCTCCTGCTCTTATTTGACGCCGCTTAGGTAAGCGACACTGACAGTGCCCTCTAGAAAGGGAGTATCCTTTCTAGGAACCGGGGGTCTTGCTCTTTGTGGTGGACCCGACGAGTTTGCCGCTTGTGTCGTAAGTTTCCACTGGAGCGAAGTACTCCAGATCGCCGCGGATTTGTTTGCCATCGCCAACTACAGTTATGACTATGTTGTCGAGATCTATATGATTGCGCAGAACGCGCCGGACATCATCGGGTGTGACCGCCATTACTTTGCCCGTATAGCTCTCAAGGTAATCTGCCGGTAGATCGTAGATCTTTTGCTCGAGCAGTCGCTGAGCCAGCCCGCCTTGTGTCTCCAGACCGAGCTGGAAGCTTCCTGCCAGATACTTCTTGGCCGTTTCAAGCTCCTTATCCGAGATCTTCACGTTTCTGATGCGGTCAAGCTCATAGAGGAATTCTTGCAGCGAAGGGGCGACGACTGGTGTGCGCACTTCGGCTTCGGCAGCAAAGTCGCCGGGCATCTTGCGAGCGTCGAAACCGCTGTATGCGCCGTATGTATAGCCTTTCTGCTCTCTGATATTCAGAAAGAGGCGCGAGAAGGCTGCTCCGCCGAGTACCTGATTAGCCACGGCTACGGGAAAGAGATCCGGGTCGCTCTTCTTTATGCCTATGTTGCCGATCTTTATGCTTGCTTGCACGGAGCCGGGGCGGTCGACCAGATAGATTTTGCGCCCAGCCTGGGCAGGCGGCGCGGCAATATGGGTGGCGGGCAGCTGTCCGGGCTTCCAGGCGCCGAATGTCTTGTCAACCAACTCTTTCATGGTGTCGACTTTAAAGTCACCGACGACGATCAGAACCGATTCGTTGGGCAAGTAGTGCGTTTTGTGAAAAGAGACCAAATCCGGAGCGCTTATGTGCTCGACGCTCTCTGGTGTAGGGGCAACGACGGCATAAGGGTGGTTGCCGAAGACCACTTTGTGAAATCTCTCTTCCATTAAAAAGTCGGGAGAGCTGCGCTTCATGACGAGTTCCTGCAGAAGATTGGTCTTCTGCAATTTCAGCTCGTCTTCCGGAAAAGTCGGATTCAAGACGACATCGCAGAGGATATTGAAGAGGCGAGGGGTGTATCTGGAGAGCGCCGAGCCGGAGATGAGTGTGAAATCGGCATCAGCGCCGGCCTTGAGCGTGCCGCCTATGAAGTCGACTTCTTCGGCTATCTGCCGGCTAGTCTTATGGGAAGTCCCTTCGCAGAGCATGCCGGCTGTGATTGAAGAGAGTCCGGACATGTCTTTTGGCTCAAAGGAAGCACCGGCTTTAATGCCGAGGTTGAATGTCACGAAAGGAACGCGATGATCTTCGAGCAGCTCGACCATCAAACCGTTCGGAAGCTTGTAGCTGACAGTGGATGGAAGCTTCAGGGGGCGTGGCGGCGGCAGAGGCGGCGGGCTCTGCTTTGCGGTTTCGCTCTGGGACGCCACCTTCTGTGGGGCAGCGCTGCTTTCCGTCTCATCGGCGCAAATTCCTGATGAAAGCGGAAGCAGTGAGCAGGCTGCCAGAGAAAGAAAAATTCGTCTGCCGCCTGGCCATAGCTTTCTTGAATGGCTTGATAAGATGGGAGATGTTCTTACGTGCACTATCAAATTCTTCGCTCGACTATGTTC
>JAHFBI010000465.1 GCA_023250095.1 Candidatus Melainabacteria bacterium | reverse complement strand
TTTTTTTCTTTCGAAGCCCATGGAGCTTTAAAAACCATACACAACTGACATGAGCCAGCGGTCATAACTGAGGGCTGTCGCCTGGCGCGACGCCTGTGAACAATCATTCCAGCACATTGCTGGGACGTGTCGTGTGTCTTTTGAAAGCGACCGGTACTGGAAGTCCGGGACGCAGTGACGTCTGCTTGGCAGACGAGGAAGCTTTATGCAATCCGACAACAACATTAGACTTTGTGAGCCGACCGCCACGCTCGATGAAGCATGGCGCAGGGTTTACGAAGGCGCATTTCCCGCCGAGGAGCGGGAACCTGAAGACAAGCTCACCAAACTCATGGAGGAAGGCAAGCTCCTGTATCACAGGACTTCTGACGCCAACGGTGATCTTCTGTGCTTCACGATGGTTTCTCTGGCTGAGGAGTTCTCATTCCTGGCTTACATGGCTACTGACCCGACAAAGCGCTCGGGCGGCTGGGGCAGCAAACACCTGAAGCGGCTCCTCGAGCAGCTGAAGGAGAATTATCCCCAGCATCTTGGTCTCTTCTTCGAGATTGAGGCGACCAGTCCATCCGGCGTGACGCTTACGGAAGAGGAATTGAAAATCCGTGAACGGCGCTTCGTTTTCTATCAGCGTCTGGGTGCCCGGCGCTTGTGCGAGGATCTCATCTACCTCACTCCGAGCAAGTCTGCCGGCGCTACTGACTGGGAGACGGGCAAAGAGTGGGAAGGCGAGCTTCTGGCTATCGAGTTCGGCAGTCCAGTTTGCGCCGACGCGCTCGAGCGAGTCATGCGGGAAATCTACCACCGTTTCTACGGTCGTGGTCCGCAAGATCCGCTTGTTATGAAAGTCCTCTCGCAACTGAGCAACTGCAAGTCGGCTGTGACCTGCCAAGGCCTTTCGGCAGAAGCCGGAGCGGCATCGCCGGCCTCGGACACTGCCGCACGAATAGACACTGAGACAAAGGGTGCTGCGGCTTGCTCCTGCTCGTCCGGTAAGGACAGCAAAGGAGAGTCCTCATCAGGTCTGCCCGGCAGTCAGAGCCCACGCACGCCCGGGCTCTGTCCTCTCAAGAGGCTGATTAGCTTTCTTCGACGTGTGTGGCAGGAGTCGATTCGACCCTGCCTGTCGGGCAGAAAGCCCCGCTCGTCATAACGCCTGCGCCCTTGTGACAGGGCGCACTCCCAAAATGAGGCACTCAAGAACGCCCTGACAACGCACAAACACACGCTTTGTGCTTGCCGGGGCTCGATGTCTTGGCCTCACGCTCAGACTGAGCGACGGTCAGGAGGTAAGAACATGATTCTGCTACATCCGCTGTGGCTGGCTTTATTGCTGCTGCTGCCGTTGCCCTGGCTGTACCTGAGGCGAAAAGACTATCTCGGTTATTCCGATGTTCGTCTCGTCGAGGGTGCAAGAGGCAACAGATTTCTTCACAGAGTACCGCTGGCCTTGATTACAATCGGACTGGCTTTACTCATCGTCAGCCTGGCTTGCCCGCAAGTGCGCCGGGAAGACGACACCCAGGTGGTCAAGTCGCGCGACATCATCTTCGCTGTGGATATTTCCGGCTCGATGACGTCCAAGTTCGAAGGCGAGATCCCGAAGCCTGAGAAAGGCAGCGGCGATCTCGACAAAGAGTTGCCGCCGGCGGACTCCAAGGGCCCCAGAGCAGGCGACTCGCCTGACCCGGATGTCGGCAAGCGGCGCATCGATGCTGCGCAGTCTGCGGTGACGCGCTTCGTTCGCGCACGATACATCCGCGGTGAAGGGGATCGCGTTGGCATCATGGTTTTCGATACCGATCCCCACTGGTCCTGGCCGCTTACCGACGATTTGAAGATGATTTACCGCAAGGGGCTCTTCATTTCCGAAGGCATTGGCGGCGGCACCAATTTCGGCGACAGAGATCCCGGTCCCATCGATGCAGCCGCAGCGCACTTTGATGAGCGCGGGCAGGCTGCCACCAGGGTGATGATCATGGTCACCGACGGCGAAGACCGCATTGGCGCCGAAGCCATGGAGCGTTTGCGTTCGAAGCTCCAGCAGCGCCATATCCGGCTCTATGTCATCGGCGTCGGGGAAACCCTGGCGCACCGCGACGTGGATATCATCCGGCTGGCTGAGTCTGTAGGCGGGCAGGTCTTCCGCGTGGAGAACGCGCAGGACATGGCCCGATGCTTCGATAGCATCGACTCGATGGAACGCTCGCCGGTGGAGGTTCCGACCCACACGTCCTACCAGGATGTGTTCTTTTACTTTTCGGCGGCGGCCCTGGGGCTTTTCCTCCTCGGCGCTCTTTCCGAAGTTATCATCGTCAGACAGTAAGCTGGGTTTGCAACAGGCTTGCTGCTGCACGTGGAGACTTATCATGAATACTCTGAAGAAGTTTCTCCATGCGCGACGGCTGCTCTTCGCTCAGCTTTTGCTGGCGGCCTTCGTCGTGGTGTCTATCGTCGGTGCCTATCGCTGGTTTTCATACAGCCAGCCGATGCGCGATGGTGATTTCCCATCCGCCTCCGAGAGCCTGGCAGCTGACCGGGCAATGGTGCTGTACGACGCAGCCCTGGTTTATTACCAGCACGAGAAATACGATCTCGCCTTCAAGGTGTTG
>JAHFBI010000197.1 GCA_023250095.1 Candidatus Melainabacteria bacterium | reverse complement strand
TCACAGGCAAAAAATCTTTGCGCTTGTCTAGAAACCAGCGAAGATTCTCCTGGTTTTCTTCCGCTTCAATAGAGCAAGTAGCATAGACGAGAATGCCGCCTGGTTTGACAAGATCGGCGGCCCGGCTCAGGAGTTTGCGCTGCAATTCGACCAGCTCCACTATGTCCTGCCTCTGCCTGCGAAAACGCAGGTCGGAGCGGCGGTTGATCACACCTGTGCCTGAGCAGGGCGCATCAAGCAGAACGCGATCGGCGTGAGTTTCGCTCACAAAACTCACGCCATCTGCTTCGACGATTTCAATATTAGTCAGACCCAGCCGTTGCCTTGTCTGCCGCAAGAGATTCAAACGCCTGCCATGGATGTCCACGGCAAGGACGCGCCCCTTGTTATTCATCATTTCAGCCAGATGCACTGCCTTGCCGCCTGGAGCCGCGCAGAGATCAATGACAAAATGCCCGGGTGCCGGGTCGACCACTGCCGAGACAAAAGCAGCAGCTTCGTCCTGCACGCTGAAAAGCCCTTCTTTATAGCCAGGAAGTTTCTCCACCGGTCCTTTGTAAGCGCCGCGGTCCTTGATAATCAGGCAGGAAGGGACGAGCTTACCCCTTTCCAGGACAATACCCTTGCCCTCCAGAAAGGAGATCAGTCCTTCTGTCGTAACTGCCACCTCACAAGTTCTCACGGTAAGCTCAGGTGTCTTTTGGAAATACCTGAGCAAAGCAATAGTTTCTTCCTGCCCGTAAATGCCCAGCCACTTATCTATGAGCCAGGCAGGCAAAGAATAAGCCGTCGACAGCTCCTCAGCAGAGGTCTTTATACTGCCTGCAGGCACTACCTGACCGTCCTGCCGAAAGAAAACAGCGGCACCCTCTGACTGAGAGGACGTAACTGCCTGCGCTTCCTTATCCTCCTCGCGCGTTGAGGCCATACGCAGGTAGCTGCGCAGGATGCCATTGACGAATTTGCCAGAGCCCTGATGCCCCGTCAATTTGCCGACTTCAACTGCAGTGTTGATGACAGCCGAGCTGGGGATATCTCTGAGCTCAATCAACTGAAAGAGACCGACGCGCAAAGTGTTGCGCAGAAAAGCGGTCATTTTGGACAGAGGACGCGTAGCCAGGCGACTGAGGGTTTCATCGAGTCGAAGCCTGTTGCGCAGAACACCCTGGACCAGACATGTGACAAAAGCCCGGTCACGCTCCGAAAGCTGTTGTTTCTCAAAAGCCGCCGCAAGAGAAAGGTTGGCGAATGCGTCATCCCTCTCCACTCTTACCAGGACTTCCACAGCGACCTTGCGCGACTCGACTCCTTTCATGGGCTCCCGAGGACCTCTTGCGCCTGGAGTCTTATACCATTAGCCCAGTTCCTGGCTGCCACTTTTGCCTTGCCGGGTACTTGCACTTCGAGCAGCTCGATCGACTGGCTCCCGTCTTTGCCGCAAGCCACTTCAACCACCGGATTCGTGGCAATCACTGAGCCAGGTTTCTGAGCCAGACCGCAAACGCCTGCCGTCGCAGTCTTCGGCGCAGTGGCAATCACTTTCAGGCAAGTGCCGCGGAAATAAGTGAAAGTGCCAGGCCACGGCGAAAGTCCGCGCACCAGATTGTGAATCTGCCTGGCGTCAGCAAACCAGTCTATTGCCCCCATCTCCTTCGTCAGGCGCGGCGCATAAGTGGCCTGGCTGTCGTCTTGCGCGACAGGGGCAAGCTTGCCCTGGCGCAGTTGATCAAGCGTCTCGATCACAAGCTCCGCGCCTACAATCGACATTGTCCGCGAAAGCTCCTCGGCGTAAGTGTCAGGTCCAAGCGGTATCTGCCGCTGGAGGAGCATGTCTCCCGTGTCGACACCCTGGTCAGAGAGCATGGTAGTGATGCCGGTCACAGTCTCGCCATTTATAATCGCCCAGTTGATTGGTGCGGCACCGCGATATTTCGGCAACAAAGACCCGTGCAGATTGACCACTTTCCAGGGCGCCAGCTCCAGAACATCTCTCTTGAGAATCTGCCCGAAAGCCACCATGACCAGTACATCCGGTTTGAGATCCCGCATTGCCGCCACTATCTCGGCGGATTTGCTAAGTTTTTCGGGCTGAAAAACCGGAATGTTATGGGCTTGCGCCACAAGCTTAGTCGGCGGGGCAAAAATATGCTTACCGCGCCCGGCCGGGCGATCGGGCTGGCAGACCAGTCCGACAACCTCAGCTTTGGGCCAGGCAAGCAATTTCTCCAGCGTCGGAACGGCAAATTCCGGAGTACCCAGATAAATAATTCGCATCAAATGGACTTACTTTTCCAGGCGGATCTCGATGATGTGGTCAAAATTCAAACAAATCTGATCGTCCAGAAGGATGTACATGAGCCGGGTTCCATCGAAAACGATGTTTGTGAGCCGCCCGGTGAAATTGCTCTGATTGACAGTCACTGCCAGCACCTTCTCACCTACCCACTGCCTGAGATAGATCAACTTGTCTCTCTGTGCTTGGGTCACGTTCCACCTCCTCTTGGCTCAGATTATCGTTTGTCGAGAGCTTTGCCCAGGCAATCAGGACTTCATATTGTCGATGATGGCTGTGGCAAATTCGCTTGTTTTGACCTTCTTGGCACCGGTCATCAAGCGCTCGAGATCGTATGTGACGACCTTCTGCTGAATGGTGGCGCCAAGAGCAGCATGGATGACATCTTTAGCTTCCATCCAGCCGAGAAACTCCATCATCATGGCCCCGGAAAGAATGACCGAGCCGGGGTTTATGACATCGAGATTGGCATATTTGGGAGCAGTTCCGTGCGTGGCTTCGAAAATTGCGCAGGTATCGCCAATGTTAGCCCCGGGAGCAATGCCCAGACCGCCAACCTGTGCGGCACAGGCGTCGGAGAGGTAGTCGCCGTTCAGGTTAGTCGTGGCCAGCACGGAATACTCGTCCGGGCGGGTTAGAACTTGCTGGAACATGGAATCGGCTATACGGTCGTTGATCAAAACCTTACCTTCGGGCATTTTGCCTGACAGTTCGCCCCAGAGCTTCTCTTCGGAGACGGTGCTGTCGTTGAACTCAGCTTGTGCCAGCTGGTAGCCCCAGTCTCTGAACGCTCCTTCGGTAAACTTCTGGATATTGCCCTTATGGACAAGAGTCACCGATTTGCGCCCGTTGGCCATAGCATACTCAATAGCCCGGCGCACGAGCCGTTGCGAGCCGAAGCGCGAAATCGGCTTGATGCCGATGCCGGAGTCGGGACGAACTTCTTTGCCAAAAGATTTCAAAAGCTCGATGAGCTTGCAGGATTCCTTCGACTCGGCCGGAAATTCAATGCCGGCATACACGTCTTCGGTGTTTTCCCGGTAGATGACCACATCCAGTTTCTGCGGTGCCACTACTGGCGATGGCACACCGGCGAAGTAGCGAACCGGGCGAACACAGCAGTACAGGTCGAAGATCTGGCGCAGCGTGACATTAAGGCTGCGGATGCCGCCGCCGACAGGCGTAGTCAGCGGTCCCTTGATAGCGCAACCGAACTCACGGATGGCCTCTATTGTGTCGGCAGGCAGCCATTCGCCGAATTCATTCTTGGCCTTTTCGCCGGCAAAAACTTCGAACCAGGCAATCGAGCGTTTTCCGCCATAGCACTTCTCGACAGCGGCATCGATAACGCGACGTGACGCGCGCCAGATATCGGCGCCTGTGCCGTCGCCTTCTATGAAAGGAATGATCGGTCTGGTCGAAGCAGAAGCTTTGCCGTTGGCGATGACCAGCTTTTCTCCCTGAGGAACTTTCAGACCGTTGTAGGTTTTATCGATGACTTGTCCCATTTCTAACCTCTCGATACCGCGTAAAAAGACTGCCTGTGCCTTTGGCCCGGGATTCCAAGCGGCGCTTAAACGAAAACCGTCCAATTTGACTTGTGATTCCTTACAATAGCAGGATTGCTTTTCGATGGCGGCAATGATCACAAAAAACAAAGATCGGCAAATCTCCGGACAAACGGGCACTGACTCAGGCAGCTCAAGGGCAAAGTTCAATCCGGCGACTCTCATTCTGGTCCCAGCAGGGCTGTGGCTGTCGATTTTCATGCTCGTGCCGCTGGCGATTATCATCGTTTTCAGCCTCGGCAGCCGCGATGAGCTAGGCAGGATAGTTCTGGGATTTCACCTTGATAACTATGCCCGTTTCTTCTGCGGACCTTATCTCAGCTGCCTATGGCGCTCGCTTTGTCTGGCGGGCATGACGACTGCGTCCTGTCTCATCCTTGGTTTTCCCTGCGCCCTCTGGCTGGCTTTTTTTCTTGGCAAGAAACGACAGAATTTCTTCATGACTTTGCTCACCGTTCCACTATGGATTTCCTTTCTCCTGAGAATTTATGCCTGGATCATCATCTTGCGGCCGACCGGCTTGATGAGCCATTTCCTCACACTCCTGGGCTGGCGAGATCCGCCGTCAATTCTCTACAGCCCGGCTGCCGTATTGCTTGGTATGGTCTACAATTATCTGCCCTACATGATCCTGCCTCTGTACAGCACGCTTGAAAAGCTTGACCGGACTCTGGTGGAAGCCTCGCTGGATCTGGGTGCGACTGGATGGGTAAGCTTCAGGCGCGTGGTCATACCGCTTAGCATGCGCGGTATTGTCGCCGGTGTCATCATGGTGTTCGTGCCGAGCCTTGGAGATTATGTTACTCCGGACCTGATGGGCGGGGCAAGAGTGATGTTCATCGGCAGCCTGATTCAGAACCAGTTCCTCTGCGTGAGGGACTGGGCTTTCGGCTCGGCTGTCTCGACGATCCTGCTTGTCATTGTCGCCTTTGGCATCTGGATCTATCTGCGCTATGCCGAAAAGCCCTCTGTTGCTTGATTCGACTCACAGCGCATCCGGCTTGATCTTACGCAAAAGACAGGCGAGCCTGTCGTAGTCGTCACGGAAGAGCTGGCTGAGCGCTTGTCCGGCAGCAATCAAAAAGGAATAGTCATTGTCCCTGGCGAGACTGGCCTGCCTGACGGCAGCAGCCATGAGCTCATCGGCGGGCACAGCTGAAACGCAGGCGATAAGCCTGACGAAATCGAGATCCTCTGTAATGGCTTTCAGCTCGTCTTTCTGAGCAGGATAAACGAAGTCATGCACCTGGGCCGGCTCTGGCGGCAAGCGCTGGAAATAAGTCTTTCCCTGCCGATAGCCGACTACGGAGGCATGGATCTCCGTGCGCAGAAGAGCGAAGATATGCGGCTGCTCGACTCTGAGCTGCTGACGCGTCAACTTCAGCGCCGAGGGCTTGTGCATGTCGTCTTGAGGTCCGGTCACGACGTTATAGACAACAGCGAAGATATCCAGTCCAGCTTCACTTGACTCCACTTTCAAGAAACTCCCGAAACCCGGGCGCTGACAGCATGGCAAACCATCCTCATCCTCCGACTGCCAGCTTTCCGCCACAAGGGCGATAATTGAGGATGAAAGTATCTCGCCAATCGGCTTCATCAAGAACCTCTTTGCTGTGCGTCAATCTGTAGGCGGATTGAGCTTGTCCGGTGTAAAGGTCTGTGAAGTAGGCACCGGCGTCACTTTCGATTCCTTGTTCACCGAGATGCTTATGCTTGTCTTCTGACCGTCACCAGAAAGCATGACGGAGGCTTCTAGATCCTGTTTCTTGGCAGCGAGATTGACCAGAGCAGGCAGAACCTGAGTGCTTACCACCGTCCAGCCCGCCTTCTTCAGCTCCTCCTGATAATAATCAGCGATTTTGTTCACCGGATCTGTTGATGAAAGCAAAACAAATTTACTGTCTTCGTCGTCGCTACCCTGCACGGACACCGACCCGGACGGAGTCGCCCCAGGGTATACAGGCACAGGCAAATTGTCCGGCACTGCCCCTTTCCCTTCGGCAAAAGTGTGCGTCATGCCCCCCGAGTGATAGGACACTTCCGGAGACTGGCTGCAAGCCGAGAAAACAAGGGCGGAAAGCAGGCATCCGGAACACAACAGCCAAAGCGAGAGGAAACTTTTCATAGGTTGTAGTCCTTCCGGAAAGAAGCCGGCAAATGTGGCAACCAAAGGGATATTTTACCGTCGTGTCTCTTTGGGAGGATTATTGTATTTTGAGGGTGGGTATTTTCAGGGAAACACCAGCGGTTGCAACCATGCCTTTTTCACAAAGAAAATCAAGAACGGGGCGCATATGTCATGCAGCTCTTCTTATGGCCTGCCTTTCGCCCACCTTTTCTCTATATCCGGCGGTCTCGTCCCCGGAGCCAGAAAGTTTGCCGCCCCGGGTTAACACTTACAAAGTGCCTGATTCTTCGGCAAATGCCCCAGGCGGTGGCGCTTCGAGCCCAGATTCTTCCACAAACAACAATCTCCGCCTGAGCCACCCTGACGTGAGCACCGAGGTCCGTTATCCGCCTTACAGGTTGCCTCCCTTCAGCCCGAATACGATTGCCGATATAGTTCAAGCTGTCGCCCCGCAGGTTGTGAATATCAACACAACTACAGGCATGAGCCGGGAGCAGATGTCCAGATACAAGACTGATGCGCGCTCCCAGAACGAGAGTTCGCGCCAGTTGAAAAAGTGGTTCGGCATCGACATGCCGCCCACCGAAACCAGCAACTATATGAAAGTTACTGGCTCCGGCGTGATTGTGCGCCCGGATGGATATATTCTTACCAGCCTTCACGTCGTGGAAAATGCTCTCAAAGTTGATGTAACTCTCAAAGACGGGCGCAGTTTCAACGGAGTCGTCACGGCCAGAGACCGCTTTTCCGACCTGGCCATGGTAAAAATCGAGGCGCAAGACCTGCCTGTGGTCCGATTCGGCAATGCCTCCGAATTGAGGCTTGGAGACTGGGTCATTGCCATCGGCAATCAGTTCGGGCTGGGACACACAGTCACGCAAGGGCTGGTGAGCGGTCTGGGGCGCGAGGCCAAGGGCTTTTCAGAGAGCTTTGGAGCCCGCACTGGTGCGGTGCGTTTCATCCAGACCGATGCCCCGATTAATCCTGGCAGCTCGGGTGGTCCGCTCATCAATTTGTCAGGCGAGGTCGTCGGCATCAATACTTTCATCCGCGACGACGCTCAAAACATAGGTTTTGCCATCCCGTCCGGCATTGCCAAAGAAGTCGCCGAAAAGCTTGCCGGCTCAGGCATGATTGCTCACCCTTATATCGGGATAGTAATGAGGGATCCCCAGGGCGATCCACTGAAAGGGGACACGGCACTTTTGCCTGACGGAGTCGAGGTCACAGAAGTCCGGACTCGCAGTCCGGCAAGCCGCGCCGGCATAGAACCTGGTGATGTGATCCTGGAGGTGGATCTCACACCGGTCAGGCGCTCCGACGACGTCAGCTCGGCTGTCGGAAAGCGGCATATCGGAGACAGCTTGAAACTCAAGGTAAAGCGCAGTGGCGCCGAACAGATCATCACCATAAAAATTGACCAGTTGCCCGACAATCCAGACTGAAGCTATGAAGCAAGCCACTTGCAGTCTTATTAAGTTCACTCAGAGCACTCCAGGCATGCCTGAAGCGTTGAGCCTGTCGAAGACAGGTTGGCATATCAATTAGAAAAGGTATTAATTCTGGCGCAACTGACCGATATCTTCATCCCAGAGATGCCTGTTGCCAGCAATAAAACCCTGAAGCATGTCGTAGCACTCGTCCAGATTAAGATCGGTTACGGAAATGCCATGACTTTCCATGATGCCGCGAGCGCTGGCAAAAGTCCTGTTCTCGCCGGCCACCACCTGCGGAATCCTGAGCTGCACGGCTGCTCCGGCACACATGGCGCAAGGCATCAAAGTGGAATAGAGCACACAACCTTCGTAGGAGCCGATGCGCCCGGCCTGCCTCAGACACTCGATTTCAGCGTGCGCTGTCGGATCGCCTCTTTGCACGCGGCAGTTGCGCCCGCGGCCGATAATTTTCCCTTGGCGAACCAGAACAGAGCCAATTGGTATGCCGCCTTCGGACATGCCGATGCGAGCCTCCTCAATTGCCGCTTTCATGAAATCGTCCATCTGTCCTCCCTGAAGAAGAATTCCTTTCCCAACTTCGCCCATGTGATCCAAGAAGAAAATATACAGCAAGCTGTTTGTTAAGCACTTTTGCCGTTTGATCCAGTCTGGCAGCAGTGAGAGCTCTTTCTTAGCCCTGCCGTTTGACAAACGAAGAAGCTTCCGACTACGATTTGGTCTGGAAAGCGGCGGCATAGCCAAGTGGTAAGGCAGAGGTCTGCAAAACCTTTATCCCCCAGTTCGAATCTGGGTGCCGCCTCCATTTAATGTCCTTAATTTAGAAATGTTGTCGAGCTTATCAGCTGCCAGCCCTCAACAATGTAACAGCGGCACACAAAGCGAGAACTACTGTTTACCGGCTGGTCCCTTCGCGTTAGAATAAGCCCTTACTTGGGCGGTTGGCGCAGTTGGTAGCGCACCACTTTGACATAGTGGGGGCCACTGGTTCGAGTCCAGTACCGCCCAGTTTTTCAATCCGCAGTCCAGATGCTGCTAGTTTGTTACCGCCGGGTAAAAAGCCCCGTCCGGTGGAATATGGCAGATGGACTCAGCTGGGTTGACGGAGATAAATAATTGAGCGGCTCCGAGCAATCGCTCCCTCCGACAGTTAAGCTCGCCGGAATTGGAGCCTGGACGAAAAGTCTGGCTGCCAGAGCTATGGTCATCTGTCTCACTACGGCTCTGTTGACATCGGTCGTGATGATCTTTCGCCTTCCGGTTCTCTTCCCTCTGCTACAAGAACCAGAAGCCATGCTGCAAGACCAGTTCTTCGTGTGGCGGGGAGCTGCCCGGGATGTTCTTGGATTGCGGAAGGCAGCCTCCGCTGATGTGGTGCTTGTCACAGTCGACGATGAATCGGCAAGGCGCATGGGTGCCTATCCTCCATGGCCCAGAAAGCTCTATGCAGCCCTTACCCGCACTCTAAGCGATGCCGGAGCTGATGTCATAGCCTTCGACATGATTTTCGACGGGCCCTCGCCCATGATCAAGGCAGCCGACTTTCCCGTAACGCCAAGGCTGAAGAACTTTCTGCGCAGCCAGCTGGACAGCACATGGAGCGCCTGTGCCGAAGCTGACGATCAAAGTCTGATAGACGAGTTCAAGACCCGCAAAAATATTGTACTGGCAACCAATGTCGAATTGAGCCTCTCTCTCTTCAACGGCAAGAGCAAGCTCCTCTTCCACACGCCTTACCAGCCGTTCATATCCGCGCTCGGCGGAGACGCCAGTTGCCTGGGCAATGTAGTCGTCGAGCCTGACGTCGACGGGATTGTACGGCGAGGAAACCTTATCAGCAGCAACTTTCCGCATGTGGGCAGCTTCTATTGCCCCTTTGCCC
>JAHFBI010000196.1 GCA_023250095.1 Candidatus Melainabacteria bacterium | reverse complement strand
TGGTAAAAGCTGACAGGGCTGTTGGACGGGGACGTCATAGCACAAGGTGGCGCCTCCGGTTGATCAAGAATTGTATCCGAGAGGGGCTCGCCTCAGACAAGCTTTCTTTGAAGACCAAAAACCTCCCTTGCGGGAGGTCCCTGGTTGGCGTTGGCGGGGGAAAAACCGTGTGTTAGCTGAACAAGTTGGCGTCGCGAGCGGAGGCAACGAGCCAGTTGATGCAGCCGGGGGTGGCGAGACCGCCGGTGACACCAGCTGCGCCCCACAACACTCTCTTCATAGCATCTTGCGTGCCGGCAGCCATGTGCATGAAGCCCATGATCATGGTAGGTCCGCCCCAGGCTATCCCGAGGATTTCCATGCCGTTGGCGATGATGTTGAGCAGTGCTTCGAGGTTGGCCAGGTTGTTGACGCGGACTGTGCCGGCTGTGTTGACGCCCTGGATGATGGTGGCATCAGCGCCTTGCGGTCCGATTGTTCCGTTGGTGGCACCTTGCAGTTGCGGGGCTTGTGTGCTGCCGCCTTGCTGGGTCTGGGAGCCGGTGTAGTTGCCGGTGTTCTGTACTTGAGAGCCGGTGTCGGCTGTGCTGTCAAAGGCATCTTGCGCGAAAGCTGGTACGGAGAGAGCGAAAACGACGCCAGCGGCAAGGGCCAAACGGGTGCAAAGATTAGTAAGAGAGATGCGCATGACAAACCTCCTGGGGGGCTCGGTATTCAAGATGTTTAGTAAGGGTTTTTAAAGAGAAGTTGCAAGTGCAACCGTAGGCAATAGATTAGGGGCAAAGGGGTCCGAAGTCAAGCGTGATTTTGTAAAATAGACAACAAAATCAATAATGAGTAGCAAGATTTCTCACAGTGGTAAGCAGCCAGGTCATACAGCCCGGGCTGAGCAAGCCGCCGGTCAGGGTGGCAACTCCCAGAAAGGACAGCCGCAGGGACTCTGAACTGGAGGCTGTCATCTCATAGAAACTCAGGACGAGCGTCGAGCCGCCCCAGGAGATTCCGAGAATTTCCAGGGTGCAGCCAAGGAAGTTGAGGAAGCTCTCCAAGTCTGCTGTTCTTGCCGACGAGTGGCTTTGCTGAGGCTGGCAAAGAGTCGTGCCCTCGTTGCCGGATTGAGCAGGACATCTCTCCTGCAGCCGCCAGAGTTGCTGTTGCTGCCATAAAGATGATGTCTGGTTTTCCGGGCACTGGAAGGTCGAGGACAGCCCGTTGAGGGCCATTGTTCTGAGGCTGGACTCTGTCGTGTCCGGCGTATCTGAAATTGCTGATGCGGGTAAGGCGGCGAACATGATGACCAGTACTGCCAGTCCCAGGCGCGCAGCTAGGCGCGATAGGGGGATGTCCATGGGCAACCTCCTTGGTGTGTGTTGTGATGCAGCTAGTAAGTGTTTGTTGAAAAGGCGCAACAAGAAGTGTTGGCGCAAGCGTGTGTTGCCTGTCCCCGAGCCCGGCTTTAAGTGAAGACAGCTGTTGCTGCTGCTGGTGGTCACGATATACCGGGGCGACATGGTGGCGCCTGCGGTATCAACTTGCATGCAGCTTTAAGCAGTTGATGCTAGCAACTGCTTAAAGCTGTCCCCACTCTTGTCCGAAGACAATCGGGAAGAGGCTATCGGTCAACCTCCTACGTGATATTTGAGTTAAGTGGTAAGTGATTCCAAAGCCGAAGCAAAAGCGCTTCCGCTCACAATAAGATACGCTCATAGCTTTTAAATGTCAAGAGGGCGGCTTGGTCAGCACATACTGCATCTGTCATGTCGCTTTGCTGGCGGTAGACTATAGTCAGGATGTCTGTTTATCCCCGGCAGGAACCGTCAGCCGTCCGATTGTTTGGGACTGTGTACCTCCTTGTCCTGGTCTTGGTCCATTGCCATGTTTGTCGAGCAGGACATCGTGAAACTGAAAAGGGCGCTCTTGGCTGTCCGCAGTCGTTACGGCGGCGGCGTTGTCGATCTGCCTCAGGGGACACAGGGACGTGTCGTAGCTGTATATGATCAGTCATGGGGGAATGTCGGCAGCACTCTGTACGAAGTCGATTTCTCGGACGGATTCAGGACTGTCGCGCTTCTGACCCTCGAGGATGGCGACCTGGAGCCGGTCTGAAGCAGACCCATCCTCGGAAAAAGATGTCCCTTTGCCGGGGCAGGCACTGTGGTTTCACGGCATCGGCAGATGGTGTCTTCAGGACGCTGGCGAACAGCCCGACTGCAGGGCTTTCGGCATGATTTTTCGCCAAAAAAAGAGAGGAGCTTGCGCTCCTCTCTGAGATGTCGTGTCAGCCGGTGCTAGCTGAACAGGTTGGCGTCGCGAGCGGAGGCGACGAGCCAGTTGATGCAGCCGGGGGTGGCAAGACCGCCGGTGACACCAGCTGCTCCCCAGAGCACTCTCTTCATGGCATCTTGCGTGCCGGCAGCCATGTGCATGAAGCCCATGATCATGGTAGGTCCGCCCCAGGCAATGCCGAGGATTTCCATACCGTTGGCGATGATGTTGAGGAGCGCTTCTAAGTTGGCCAGGTTGTTGACGCGGACTGTCCCTGCGGTGTTGACGCCCTGGATGATGGTGGCATCAGCGCCCTGCGGTCCGATTGTTCCGTTGGTGGCACCTTGCAGTTGCGGGGCTTGTGTGCTGCCGCCTTGCTGGGTCTGGGAGCCGGTGTAGTTGCCGGTATTCTGTACCTGGGAGCCGGTGTCGGCAGTGCTGTCAAACGCATCTTGTGCGAAAGCTGGAGCCGAGAGGAAAAGGACAGTAGCCAGGGCCATAGTAAGTTTGCACAGTTTGTTCATGAAGTATCTCCTGATGAAGAAGGTCTTGCAGCGCGGAAAGTAAAATTGGACTAGTAAGGATCTGGGACGCCAACCCGCTTGAAATCTTCGCAAAGACTAACGCAATATAAAGGGGTAGTCAAGCCCTAAAATGTAAGGAAGACAACAAAATTCTACTCTATGTCTTCTGCGCGGTGGAAAGAGTACCGACTCATAGTATCCGGGGCGCTCTGTCGGATACCGGTCAGCTGTTCGACAGGGCTCTGTTGGCTCTCAGGGGGCTGAAGAGCAAGAGCTCCCAGGCAGCAGCCGCCCAGCCGCCCAGTTTCGTTTCGCCCAGCTGCCGCTCCAGTTGCCTGATGGTGGCTACAACGTCGGATATGTCGGCTACCTGGGCACCACGCATTTCGGCCAGCCCTCTGGCATGCAGTTTTATCAAGGCTAGCAAAAGGATCAAGTGATGATAGCCGGCAATCAGGCTCACCTGTCCGAAGCCGGCCCCGAAGTATTTTTTGCCGAATATATATGAATAGAAATAGCGATAAAGGAGATCTTCTATTTGCGGGTCATCGTTGGCAAAGGGGAAGGACTGGAGTTGCGCTATTGAAAAGGAACGTCCGGGAAAGCTTAAGGTGGGGCTTTGCAGAAAACGCTGGCAGACAAGGCGTCCGATGTGGAAATCCGCTTCACCCCGGCGTTGTGGTCTTGTCGGGAAGTACATTTTGTGAAAAAACGACAGCAGGTGCTTGTCCAGAGGCTTGAGACCGCCGAGCGGGTAGTTGCCCTGTACGGCGCTTGTCCCGCCGGCGGTCTCAAGCTGTGAAACGAGATAGCGCGATCCAGCAAGCATACGCTCCTCCAGCGGACGGTCTCTGAGCCTGAGAAATTCCAGGAGCTTGGACTCCATAAGCAAGTAATCGTCCCAGCTCAAAGGCTGATTGACTGTCAGTTTTATTTGCGACCAGTCCGGGCTGTAGGAAGGGAAGAGTTTGCGGAAATCCTGCCACTTCCGCTCCAGGAGCGCGCGCTGCATCACAAGCGGCTGACCGCTGTTTTCAATGGCGCCGACGCTGACGAAGCTCACTGTGGCGTACACACCGGACGGGGTTTCGGCAAATGAATAAGGGAACAACTGGCAGATTGAGGGCTTGAATTCCGCACTGTATCTGGCGTGGATCAAGCAGAGCTTATCGACGAGAAAGGGGCAAAATTGGGACTCCGAGACAATCTTGTGTGTGTATGGAGTGTTCTGCGCTTCATATTTCGTCAGCTGCCGGAAAGGGCTCTTAGCCGCCAGGGGTGAGTTCTGAGCAGACCAACTTTCGGCTGATATGCGCTCAAAGTCTTCTTCTGTCAAGGGTACAGCCCAGCCGCCACAGCACTTTCCACAACTTGTGCATTCGTAGTTGATGCCTGGAGGAATGTGGAGTTCTGCCAAAGGACACCTCGATTGAAAGACAGGACAATTGTCAGTGCCCTGGATCTAAAGGACAAGCCAGTGGGACTTGATATCAGAGATACTGGTTAATGTCTTTGATAAAGTCATTTTCGCTGGATGGTGCGCCTTCGATACGGTTGAGGACTTTGCCGGAGTTATCGGTGTAAATGATCGTTGGATAGGCATGCACGCCGTATTTGGCTACGAGATCGGAGTTTCCAGGATCTTCGGCGTTCAGGCTCTGAAACTCGGCCCGGCTCTTGTATTGCGAGCTGACACTGTCCCAGATTGGCGCAAAGCCCTTGCAGACATGGCACCAGCTCGTCCAGAATTCGAGTATTTTGAGCCGCCCGCTCGCTCTGGGCTTTTGTGCGCCAGCGGCCGCTGGCGCCGGTTGCCTGGTTGAGGCGTTCTGGCTGGAGGCAGCCGTTACTCCAGAGCCTGAATAGGAGCGATTAGCCTGGTAGTGCGACAGCTGGGCAAGGGCTGCTTGCGACTGGCTGCGCAAGGAAGGATTTCGACTGGTTGAGGCAACCCACTGGTATTGCTGGGTAGCCAGCGCCACCTGATTAAGACACTGATAGCAAAGTCCCATGTAATAATGCGTGGCGGCGTCTTGCGGAGCAACGCGCGCTGCTTGCTGAAACTGGGACAGAGCCCTGGCATATTGGCGCGAGTTATAAAGCTGCACGCCCTGATCGAAGCCGGAAGGCGCTGAGGCTGCCTTCGGACTGGCTGTCGCAAGGGCAAGGAACAAGCTAGTTGTAATTGATGCAAAGAGGCGTGAAGTTTGCTTATCAGGCATCTGCGTGTCCTCGAGAAAGGCCGGGACCCCCGGCCGGTGTTGTAAGGAAATTCCTTGCCGCCATAACATTGCTTTCAATATTAGCAATCTTATAGCAGGGAATGGCTACCCTGAGATAATGGCTGCAGGAAAAGGTGCTAAAGTCACCGCTGGCGCTGGCGGCAGGAGAAATCAGTATGGAAAAGGGTGCGCAAAGGGTAATTGTTGAATTCACTTGCCTGTTGTTTGCGGTAGCCATGGCTCTTACTTCGTCAGTCGAAGCCCTGGCCGGGAATGGCGATGGCAGGGGTGCTGAACCTGCTCTTGTTTGCCAGGCGAAAAAGGAACTGGAAGCTGGACTGCGCTTTCTTGATCAAAAGCAACCTGGTAAGGCAATAGCTATGTTCAAGCAGTCTGCCCAGCACAATCCCAGCTCAGCTTTTTGTTTCGATCGTCTCGGGCTTGCTTATCAAGACAGCGGCGATTTCGTCAATGCGGAAATCAGCTATCGCACGGCTTTGCGCAAGACAGGGCATCCAGGATACATCTATGACGACATCGGCTGTATGTATGCGATGCAAAACAGGCATAAAGAGGCGCTCGCTGCTTTTGCTCAGGCGCTCAAGTGCGGATTGCCCAAAGATACTGAGGATGAAGTTCGCTGTCACATCGAATTGGAAGAGGACGCTCTGAAAGAGGAAGAAAAGCAAACGGGTGGAAAGAAGCCGTCTCCAAAAAATCCGGTTAAGTTAAATTCGAAGCCCCAATCTTATTACCAGAAGAACCCGGACATCGACCAGTTCATTCAGACGGGTACTCATGGGCAGCCAGCCGATAGGAAAGTCCCAACAAAGACTGCGCGCTGACAGGCAGCCCGGCAGTTGCCGGCAGCTTGCCTGGCTGCTTTCAAGGGCGGGAGATTTTACCGAGGCAGACTCGCTCGCCAGCGCCTGTGCAACGGGGCACGTTATTGGCTATACCAAAATGGGTGGTATAGGCCAGAAGCGCAAAGAGAAGCGCTTCTTTGTACTTCGTGGAGATGCCGAAATCTTCGTGAGTCAGCAGCTGGAGAGGATGTGGCCAGAAGGAAACAAGATGTCTTTTTAGTGCAGAATTCTCGGCACCGCCGCCGCCGAGAACGAGCCTGGGGAGCTGTACTTGATGCTGCACGTAAGAAGTGTATGCTGAGGCGACTGCAAGGGCTGTCAGCGCTGTGATTGTCGCAATGATGTCCTGGTCCGGCAGGTTTGCCTGCTTGCCCTGGTCGATCAGGCGATCGGCATAAGCGTGTCCGAATAGCTCACGGCCTGTAGTTTTGGGCGGGCATTTCGTGAAGTAGGGCTCTTCGAGCAACTTATTCAACCACTGCCTGTCGACCTTGCCGGAGGAGGCTGTCTGCCCGTTTTCGTCAAAGTCTCTCTTGAACAGCTTCTGCATTGCTCGGTCGATGAGCATATTGCCTGGACCCGTATCGAAGGCCATGACTGCTTCGCCCTTGTCGTTGATGGCGGTTATATTGGCGATGCCGCCGATATTTAGGACGCCTGTTGCCTGCCCGGACCCGCCAAAGAGCACTTCGTCAGCGAAGGCCACAAGAGGAGCACCCTGTCCGCCGACAGCTACGTCCTGGACTCGAAAGTCAGCAATCACCGGGATCCCTGTGCGCGCCGCGATCACCGCCGGCTCTGCCAGTTGGAGTGTACTTCGTGTGGAAATGCCACCATATTTCTTCAAGGATGGAGCATGCCAGATTGTCTGTCCATGCGAGCCGATTAGATCCACCTCTGAGCGCGTCAAGCCGGCGCTTTTCATCAAAGTGAGAGCTGCCTGCGCAAAGACTTCACCAAGAGCCACATTGAGCCGGCAGATGTCTTCCAGCGATCCGCGCCCTGCAGAGACAAGAGAGTGCATTTTGCGTTGCAATGCTGGCTCGAGTGGGTGTAGCAAGGCATCGATCATCTCTACGTCCAGGCACTGTGCGGCGGTGGTGCCGTTGCCTCCGGCAGTAGCCTGCCTGAGCGGAATGATACGGAAGACCGCCGCGTCGATTCCGTCCATGGAAGTGCCGCTGTTGAGACCGATTACAGTGAGGGGTTTCAGTCTAGCCATAACGTACCTATTATGATCCGTCCTTGACATTGTGTTGGAGTTGCAGATGCTGAGAAAGGCCTGATGCTAATATATGCCAAATATCGGTGGCGCAAGCAGAGGTGGCAGTTGATGGCGACAGTAACCAGGCAGGAGCCGGGGATGATGGATTCTTTCATCGGCAGAGGTAAGGCGACCCGCCGGGCTTATGGTTTCGATGAGATTGCCCTGGTGCCTGGATCCCTTACTCTGGATCTGGAGCTATGTGATGTGTCTGTGAGCATTTGCGGGCACAAGTTGGCAATTCCCATATTGGCTTCGGCAATGGACAGCGTTGTTGACGTCAGAGTCGCCGGCATTTTGGGCAAGCTAGGTGGGCTGGCTGTTCTGAATCTGCAGGGCTTGCAGACTCGCTACGAGGATCCCTCCGACGCCTATCGGCAAGTGACCGGTTGTGACAACGGCGAATTCGTTGAGGTTATGCAAAAGCTCTATGGCGAACCGGTCAGTGAGGAGCTGATTACCAGGCGAGTCAAAGAGATCAAGGCCCAAGGTGTGCTGGCGGCGGCCTCGGTTACTCCGAACATGGCTTGCAAGTATGGACCGGCTGCTGTGGCTGCCGGCGTGGACATTCTGGTCGTGCAGTCGACGGTGACAGGTATTGAGCACCGCAGCGCTGGCGGAAATGCTCAGCTGGATCTAAAGGAATTTTGCCAGAGCATTGGCGTGCCGGTCCTGGTCGGCAATTGCGTTACATATGATGCTGCTTCTCGCCTTCTGGAAACTGGTGTGGCCGGGCTTCTGGTAGGAGTAGGGCCGGGTGCTGCCTGTACTTCCCGAAGTGTGCTCGGCATCGGTGTGCCGATGGCAACTGCCATCGCCGATTGCGCTGCAGCCAGGAGAGATTACGAAGAGCGCTCCGGGAGGGCTGTGGCGATAATTGCCGACGGCGGTATGGTTGTGGGCGGTGACATTTGCAAAGCCATCGCCTGCGGTGCCGATGCTGTCATGATTGGCTCGCCTCTAGCTCGGGCTCAGGAAGCTCCCGGATTGGGATTCCACTGGGGCATGGCCACGCCCAGCCCGGTGCTGCCCAGGGGCACCCGCATCAGTATCGGTCATTCAGCCACCCTTTCTCAGATAATCATGGGACCGGCGCATGTTGACGACGGGTCGCAAAACCTCATTGGTGCCTTGAAAACAAGCATGTCGACTCTAGGCGCGGCTAATCTCCGGGAGATGCAGCAAGTTGAGACCATCATCGCGCCATCGATCCTGACTGAAGGGAAAGTATTTCAGAATGCTCAGCGCCTGGGTATGGGCAGACGCTAGCAAACTGCCTGAGAGATTAACGCAACATTCAGCCTGCTCAAGCATATGTCTTAATCGGTTTGGTGGGTGGCGTTTGTCATGAGCTGTTTAATCTCAACCGGATAAGGTCTGAAGAGGGAAAGTGCCACCTGCTGGTGAATCCAGGTCGTTGTGAAACTTCAACCGATATCGGTTGAAGTTTCACAACGACCTGGCGCGCACATGTCGAATCCTCTTGATGATATGCCTGGGCGACTTGTCAATGTCTGCTGGGCGGGTGCGTTGAACTGGCATGTCAGTATCTTGGTATGTCTGGTGCGTTCTGTTCTGCCTTTTGCTCTGGAGCTGCTCTGGCTGATGACTGGGCATCTGGGAGCTAGACATTTGTTTCGCCTCTTTAAGCTCTCTCCATCACAGGTGGCAGCTGGCAGCCAGTCGTTGCCGGACGAGCCCTTGGCTGATGTGAGGTCCATTGTTTGTTTGGGGACGCGGGTATTCTTGTCAAATGCTGGAACATATGGCAGGGCGGTGCGTCATCGGGTAATGTTTGTGGGAGTGGGCATGGTCCTCCTGCGGCAATGATCTGCTTGAAAATGCCAAAGGGTCTTTCCGGGGCGGCAACTTCAGGAACTAAGGGAGAGAGTCGAGAAATGTGTGTAAGAAGACAAGCCGTGGTTCTGGTTGGGTGCCTTTTGTTTGCGGCTGCTGCTTACGATATATCTGGTGGCGGTGGTTGGACAGCGCACTCAGGCAAGACACATGGGGCGACTGCAGTCGAGATGCCGGCTTTTGCCATGGAGCCTGCGGCGCTCTCCATGGGACCTAACACAGTTGCCGACATTGCTCAGGCTTCAGCGCCAGCCGTTGTTAATATTGACGTGACCCAACCGGTGAAGATAGGCAATCTTAATGGCATGCCTTTTAATATGCCAGGTATGCC
>JAHFBI010000195.1 GCA_023250095.1 Candidatus Melainabacteria bacterium | reverse complement strand
CAGTCAAAGTATTTCTTTATCTGGGGCTGACCATACTTCTTCTTGCCACCAGCTCGGCCTACCTCGTGAGCAATTTGTACGGAGGACAGACAGTACCTTCATTTAACGAATCTCCCTGGCCAAAATATCCAGAGAAGACAAAGGACAGCATAGATTTTCAGGACAAAGAAATGCAGGCTCACGCGGTCATTCAAGCTCTGGAGAGATGCGAGAGCCACACCGTGCGGATAGTGCAACGTCGGGTGACGCTGGGGAACTTTTTCCGAACATATGGACAGTATCAGAAAGCAGCCGAGCAATATGATAGCGTGCGCGATGACCTGAGTTTGCTCTCTTTCGAGAGCCGTCCGGACGAAGCAAAATTCTACACCGATGTCGCCGACGCTTATTACTACCTGGATCGCTTCAAAGATGCCGGCGAATTCTATCAAAAGGCTGTGGATGTCTGGGAGCCGATGGCCGAATGCGATCAAGATTCGTTCTTTCGCCCGCTCAGCAAGCTTGCGGATACTTATTATTACCAGAAACTTTACGGTAAGGCAGAGAAAGCCAGCAACCTGGCCCTGAGCACCTGGGACACTGCCGCCCGCTCCGAACCTTACGCCCTATATCTGAGCAAGCGCGCCGATATTTTACGGCTGGAGAAAAAATGGTCTCAGGCTGAGCAGGGCTATTTAGATGCCCTCAAACACTGGCAGGACCTGCCCGAGAAATACCAGCGGAATGTGGCCAGATGCCTTTATTATCTGGGAGTGATAAGCCTGGAAGAAAAGAAATACGACCAAGCCGCAGACTATCTGTCAAAGACTGTTTCCACTCTCGACACAGCAACTAACACCGGCGATCTCGACCTGGCAGGGGCGCTGGAGAAGTATTCCGATGTCCTCTTCCAGCAAGGCAAAGTGTTCGAGGCTATCGCCGCACGCACGCACGCGCGCTCAATCTGGCAGAAGCAGTCCAAGCCGACTTCTGAAAAACCGTGACCTCTATTCCAGGTCATCAGGAAAGGACAATTAAAGCGTGATCGCTTCTGTCGTCCTTTCCCACTTCCTGAATATCCCGACGGATTTCCATGCCCGGGGGCAGCGGCAAGTCACGACGTTGTGGTACGGGCTTTTTCTCCGGTTGAGCATCCTTCTTGATTGGCTGAGCCTCTGGCACTGTCAGCCACTGGATATTCACATTGAATGGCACCGTCCAACAAGCTACTCCGCACAGAACAAATCCGGTAAAAGAAGGCGCAAAGCTCATCAGTGACACCTCCTTGCTCTTTCACAATTGCCTCTCGATTCATGAATAACAAAAACCCGCCCCAGGCAGATCCTGAAAGTGCAACGCGCAACTGAAACTAAGACAAATTCCCCGACTCAGGCGCCGGCTGCCTCATACTCTGCGCCAGACACTTGCCTGGCGCCAGGCTCTTTCTGCCTTTAGATATCCATGATCTCTTCTATCTTGTCAAATATCGTTGCGGTTGACCAGACAAACCAAGCTATCATTAAGCTTCTCATTGTCGAATTAGATTTTGCCTGCCTGTCCAGGCTCAGCCAGTTGTTCCAGCTCAAGGTCGATTAACACTTTGAACTTTTGCAAGGACTCTTCGGCGAGCATACCTTGTCGTGAAAAGCGGGAGAGAAAGTCTTTGCGAGCTTCCAGCAGACGAATGCGTGCCTGCTTGCTGTCCAGCTCTTCCACCGGCGCGCAAGCAACTTTTGCAGATAGCAACTGTGCCTCTGCCGCCTCCAGATGATGCGCAATCTCTTGCTTCAGCGATTCATAAGCTTTTCCCGATATGCTGCCTGCCTCATAAAGCAGCTCAAGCGTATCCTGCCCCACCTTGTCCGCCAAAACCTGACTCCTCAGCTCCTGATACTTAAGCAAGTCCCTGTCGGCAGGCAGCATGGAAAGCAACTCAACCAGGGGCTCCATAGTCAGACCCGGAACAAGCAGCGTGAAGAGAACCACTCCGAAAGTCATGTTGATCACAGCTTCGCGCAAAGGAAAATCCAGGGGCAGGCTCAGGGCAAGCGCCAGGCAGAGCGCTCCTCGCAGCCCCCCCCAGAACAAAAGATGCCGCCAGGAGCTCGCAATAGGCAATCCTCGAGTAGAAACAAACGGGCACAGCCCATAGACAACCAGAAGTCGTGAAACAACCACAGCCAGAACGCCGAAGCCGATAAGGTTTCCATACTTTATCAGCAGCTCCAGCTTAACCTGCAGTCCTATGAGCAGGAACAAGAGCGAATTGACCAGAAAGGCCGCATACTCCCAGAAGGAGTTCACTGCCAGACGGGTTACCGCCGACATCCCGGTCCGGCTGCCGTAATTGCCCACGACGATACCGGCTCCAACAACAGCCATAACAGGTGACACGTGCAAATGGTCGGCGACAAGGTAAGAGCCATAGGCAGCCACAGTCGTGAGAGTGATCTCGAGCAAATGATCTTCAAAGGCACTGGTAATCCGAGAAGCGAAGTAGCCGATCAAGGCTCCGATCAAGCTGCCGCCAACAACTGCAAAGACAAAACCGCCGCTGACGGCAGCAATGGATGCGCTGCCGCCGGAAAGCACTGCCGCCAGCACCAGTTTGAAAAGTACTACTGCCGTGCCGTCGTTGAACACGCTCTCTCCCTCCAGAAGCATCGTCAACCGCTTGTCGATGCCCATTTTGCGGAAGAGAGCGATAACAGAGACTGGATCAGTCGCTGAGACCATAGCCCCGAAAAGCATGGACGTCGGGATATCCAGCCCACCAACAAAATGAAGAATTGCCGCAACCGCAGACATGCAGACCACAACCCCGACCGTAGCCAGAGTGCCGATGGCCAGCCAATCCCGCCGCAAGGCACGTATGTCCATATTCCAGGAAGCTTCAAAGAGCAAAGCCGGCAAGAAAATCACCAGGATGAGATCCGGCGTCATGGCAACAGGAGGCATAATGCCTGACACGCCAATAATAAGACCGGCTATAACCAGCGCGACAGAATAGGGCATACGCACCCACTTGACAGATATTGCCGTAGCGGAAGCCACCAGCAAAAGAGCCAGAAGAGTGTCAATTTGCAAAGAGGAGTGAGTTTCATTCATGAAGGAGATAAAGGTCTCCATCGACTTGCCAGTTATTTCATTCCCAGAATAGCAGTATCCCGAAAGCTAACTCCGAGAATAGCCAGCCTGCACGCTCAGAAATTATTCCAACCGAGAAATTCCACAAGGACCGGCTCGCCCTGCGACAACTGCTCGATGTCACTTGGAAAATGGATAAGCACATTAGCCAGACTCAGCCCCCCCAGCATGTGCGAGTCCTGACCGGCAGTCGCCTCGACCACCAGGCGCTCGTTTTCTGTCTTCAGCACACCGCGAACAAATTCCGTCCGCCCGACTTTTTTGCGAATTGTCTTCTTGAGCGTGACCATGAAGACACTGCCTGCGCCGGGAGCACTGATACCCATCATCTTAGCCAGCGCCGGCTTGACGAACTGGTTGAAAGTCACAAGGGCGGACACCGGATTGCCGGGCAGTCCAAAAACACACTTGCGGCGGCGCCTCAATTTATCGACAAGAGTGCCGAAATAAACCGGCTTGCCCGGCTTGATGGCAATTTTCCAGAGAAGGGTGCGCACACCAAGTTGCTCGAGCGCCCCCTTGACAAAATCGTAATCGCCCACCGATACGCCGCCTGCTGAAATTACCACATCTGCGCTCGCCAGAGCCCTGGCAAGCACTTCTCTGGTCCTGGACTCATCTTCGGCGGCATGAAACGTCAGACAATCATCAATTCCCAGGGCAGCAACGGCTGCTTTCAAAGCATAAGAATTGGAATCAAAAATTTTGCCAGGCAACAGCCGCCGTCCAGGTTTTACCAGCTCGTTGCCGGTTGTGACCACGGCAACCCGCGGCTTTCTATGAACCGCGAACGTGGAATAGCCGAGGTTCGCCAGCAAACCCACCACCGGCGGTGTTATCCGCAGCCCTGACGGGAGCACCGCCTCCCCGCGCAGAAACTCGCCACCTCGCCGCCTTATGTTGTCACCCTGACGAGCTTTTTGCGCCACGAGCACATGCCCATTGAGCTCCTGGCAGAATTCCTTCATCACCACCGCCTCCACACCAGGCGGCACAGGCGCGCCTGTAAGAATTTTGCAGGCAGTACCTTCCCTCACCCTCAGCTGCCCTTCGTCGCCAGCGCGGATAACGCCTTTGACGGAGAGTTTCACAGGCGAGCCGGAAGCCGCCTTCTCCACGTCGGCGACACGCACTCCAAACCCGTCCACTGCCGAATTATCGAAGGAAGGCAGATCCATTGCCGCAACGACAGGCTCCGCAAGTACGCTATCGAGCAGCTTCTCCAGCCTCTGGCGCGTCTTTGGCAGGGCTTCCGTGTTGGCAAAAATAATCGTGAGCGCTTCTTCGTAAGAAATCATCCGCCGTCCAGCCTTTCTGATCGTTCCTAGCCGCCGATTTCCACCATGGCTCTGTTGTCGCCGGCAGCAAGTTCCTCCATGGGAGGGTGGGACTCCGGCTTCTGCGCCACGGCCTGGCGAATCAAGACACGCAGCTCGTCGTCCGTAATGCCTGCCCTGAGCACATCGCGCAAATGAATCTCCGGCGCAAAGAAAAGGCAGGACTTGATCGAGCCATCGGCAGTCAGGCGCAGCCTGTTGCAGCTTCCGCAAAAGCTGTCGGTCATGGATGTGATGAAGCTCACCGTACCGCTGTGTCCCTTGATGTAAAAATCCTTGGCCACATCCCCCTTGCTGGCGAATCGCGGCACAAGAGTGTACTTCTCTTCAATGGTGCGCTTCATATCGGCGTAGGAGAACACCCCGGCTGCCTGCCAGTGATTATCCTTGAACGGCATGTACTCGATGAAACGGACGTTGACGTCCTTGTCCTTGACGAATTCGACAAAATCCAGGATTTCATCGGCGTTGGTGCCGTTGATTACGACCACGTTCAACTTAATAGAGTCGAATCCCTCGGCAAGGGAGGCATAAATGCCGGCCATGACATTATCCCAATCATCGCGCAGGGTTATCGCTTTGAACCTCTCCTTATTGAGAGAGTCGAGGCTGATATTCAAAGCGCTCAAACCGGCCGCCCGCAACGCACGTGCTTTGTCCTTGAGCAGAACAGCATTGGTGGTCATAGCCAACGCTTTTATGCCGGGCAGAGCACTAAGTTGCCCGATAAGCGTGACAAGATCCTTGCGCACCAGCGGCTCGCCGCCGGTAAGCCGAATTTTGGTTATGCCCATCTGGCAAAACACATGCGCGATGCGCTGAATTTCCTCGAAGCTGAGGATAAGATCCTTTCGCCTGACATCGATTCCTTCCGGCGGCATGCAATAGACGCAACGAAGATTGCACCTGTCCGTCACGGATATGCGCAGATAAGTATGCTCTCTTCCGAAGCGATCTACAAGTTGATTCATGCGATGAACTTCCGCCGGATAGCCTCCATACCACCAAGAACTGAAAATACGTTGCGGAAACCGCGCCCCCTCAAAGAGGCCACCAGCTTGCCGCTGCGCACACCACGCTGGCATACAATCAAGTATTTGTGTCCGGGCTCGAGCGGCGGGTTGTTCGTGTCGAATTTGCTCAGCGGAAGCTCAATCAAAGGCACGCGCAGCAAACGCTTCAAGAGCAACGCCTTATCCTCCCCGGGCTCTCTGATATCGATCATTTGATATTCGGCGAGATCTTTTTGTGAAAGAGACAGGATATCGACCTCCCAGTCTGCCGCCAGAAGAGTTGGCTCCGGGCTGTAGAAACAAGGATCGATCCTCTCGATGGACCGATTGACGCCGCAGAGAACACAGTCAGGGTTTTTGACGCGTTTGACTCGTTTGAGATTGTAATTAAGAAGATCAAAAAGAACGACATATTCGCTCAGCGCTGACGGCAACCCGACAATATGCTTGACCGCTTCCGTAGCCTGTAGGGAGCCGAAAACACCGACCACCGAGCCAAGAATCCCGCTTTCAGCGCAACTGCCTACACAGCCTGCCTCCGGCATTTCTGTCCAGAGACAGCGCAAGCACTGTCCCAGCCCGGATGGCGTGGACATCTGAATCTGCCCCTCATACTGATAAACACTGGACTGGATGAGCGGGATTTGTGAGAGATAGGCGCTGTCGGCAATTAGAAACTTGGCATCGAAGTTGTCCGTGCAGTCGATAATGAGATCATAGCCTTTCATTATTTCCAGAGAATTTTCCGGGCTCAAAGCCTGCCTGTGCACCCTGACCTGAACAAAAGGATTGTTCTGCCTGATACGTCTTCCGGCAAGATCCGCCTTACTCTTTGCCAGGTCGGCGGTCTCGTATAGCACCTGCCGGTGCAGATTGCTGACTTCCAGATTGTCCGGCTCGCATATACCGATGGTACCCACGCCGGCTGCTCCTAGATACATGAGAGCACTGCTGCCCAGACCGCCGGCCCCTATCACCAGGACGGAGGACTGCTTCAGCTTCCGCTGTCCGTCCTGCCCTATTTCTTTCAATATGGTCTGCCGGCAATAGAATTCCGCCTCTCCGACAGTGATACTGCCTGCGCTACCACGTTGGTCCAGCTCTTCGAAACATTGCCTGCTTTCAGGAACGCTGAAATCGGTCATAACCGGTGGAGCGGCGCTAAAATCCAAGCGGGACACGCCAGACATCTGACGCGAGCCTATGGGCGCGCAAATCGACTGTGCCGGTTGCGCCGCTGTTTGAGGCGAATGTGCTGCAGCACAGGACTGACAGTTCACCCAGATGGCTGGACCCTCGACATAATGTTCCTTCTTCCAGACAGGCAGCCTGTGCTTGATCTCATCTATTATGTAGCGGCAGGCATCAA
The DNA here is from genome assembly GCA_023250095.1 of Candidatus Melainabacteria bacterium. Classification (GTDB taxonomy): domain Bacteria; phylum Cyanobacteriota; class Vampirovibrionia; order Obscuribacterales; family Obscuribacteraceae; genus JAHFBI01. The sequence goes on along the minus strand of JAHFBI010000195.1, from coordinate 2,541 downwards.
AAGCCGCGCCTCGGTGAGCTGCCACGGCTGCAACCCACACAGCGACGTCACCTATTTCCAACTTGCCCGTCCGATGCACGCAGTAAGCGCCAAGAAGCGAGAACCTGTCCGACGCCTCCTTGAGAATGTTTTCTCCCTCTTTGGCGCCCAGGGACTCGAAAGCCTCATACTCGAGCGCGAGCACCTGATGCCCGTCGTTGTGATTCCTGACCCTCCCTTCAAAAACGGCGACAGCCCCTGCACGCACGTCAGAAACCTGGTCGCGCAACCTTTCGATATCAATTGGCTCGCTGGAAAAAGCAAACATTCTCAGCCCCCTGCCACAGGTGGAATAAAAACCACAGTGTCCCTTTCGCCGAGCAAATTGTCCCAGGAGGCAAACTCGTCATTGACCGCCACCTTCAAACGCTCGATCGGCAAGCTGAACCCGTATTTGCTCTTCAGCTCATCATAAAGCTCGCGCAAGCTGGAAGCTCCGGTCTGCCAGGTTTCTTCCGCCGCTCCTCTTTCTTCCCGGAGAAGAGCGTAGTACTGAACATTTACAGTCTTCGAGACGCTGGCAACCATATATGAGTTTCATTGAACTTTTGCAAGGATTATCGCACGATTTCCGGAGCTTGTTATCCACCTTGCGCCTGATGCTGCCCACGTTTGAGACACCTTACCTTATCGCAAGCTCATGTAAGCGCCAAGCCCACAGGCTGCCCGGTACTCAGCTGGCGTGCAGGCGAAAGTCTCTCCTTAACATTTGTTTCTCCAGCAGAAGCCGCCCTTGAGGGACAATTCACCAGGGAAGAAAGAACTCATGCATTGCTCAGCCCCGTGTTCCTTGCCTCCCTCGCGCCCGGACGGCGCCTCTGGAAGGTGACAGCATGGTCTCGGCTGCCAAACTTTGACTTCCTCAGCCATTGCCTCGCAGGACCGCTTCTCACCTTTTTTCAGCGTCTGCCCTGGGAAGAGGACTTGCTGTGCCGGGCGAAGAATTCCCAGCATCTGTCCGTGGCACCAAGAGCCTGAGAAGGGCAATCTGCAAGCAGCCAGGCTCTTTTCCCTCCGGGCCAGGCATGACGAGCACCTTCGATAGCGTATAGCCGCACCTCGCAGCCGTCCTTGCCGCCTGAATAGGTTTTGCATGTCACCGAGCCCTCCTGCCTGACAAGCGGGACAGGCGAGCAACAGTCGGCTTTGACCCAGAAATCAACCGCGTATGAAACCGGTCGAGGATTGACAGGAAAGCCCCATTTGGCAAGCTTGCCAGTACCGCCATCGTATGGCACGTGCCTGTCTTGCCTGCCATGTATGATAAGGGCCGAGACGGGGTTATCCGGCTCACGCTCCTTACCGCTCATCGAGCCGGCGACAGCGGCAAAAGCCGCGAACTTATCCGACAACTCGCTGGCCAGGCGATAAGACATCATCGCCCCGTTGGAAAATCCCACCAGATAGATACGCTGAGCGTCGATTTTCAGCTCCCCCTCAAGGCGCGCGAGCAGAGCCCTGATGAAACCAACATCATCAATTTGTTTGCCCCTTGCCCAGCCGCAACAGTCAAAAGCATTCCAGGTCAAGAAGTGCCGACGCAGCCGGCCCGTGCCATTGGGATAAACGACGGCGAACCCCTCTGAATCGGCTTTGGCATTGAGACCGGTCATCTTGATGGCAAAATTCATATCGCCGCCGCCGCCGTGCAGACAGACTACAAGCGGCACGCCAGACGAGCCAACGTAGGAGGGCGGCAAATGAAGGACGTATGCGCGCGAATATCCCTTAAAGTCCATCATTTCTTTCCGGTCGGCAAATTTTGGAGAACGTTCGGCATATAGATCCCGGCCCAACCGAACCGACTGGTGATTACCCAGTCCGCTGCCAGGGACGGCACCGGACAAGGCAATGATCTGACCTTGCACGGCATCCCCTCGTCCCTTATGCCCAGACGCCGGGATCTGCCAGAGAAGGAGGGGCAGAAGTGGCAGGACCGTCCAGAATGCAACGGTAACAAATAATTTCATGCGAACCATTATCTAAGACAGTGTATGACACAACCACCCTTGAAACGGAATACTCTCTGATCGGCAAAGCTGGCCGCAGACCGCAAGGGCTATAATCCTCAGTGATCGACCGTCCGGCAAAAGAAAAGGCAAAGAAAGTGGAAGCGATTTTTGAACAGTTGAACTCCGGCTCCTGCCTGTCCTACCTGGTCGGAGATGGAAACGCTGCCAAAGCAGCCATCGTCGATCCGCTCATCGACTTTGTAGACAATTACATGGAGCTGCTCAAGACAAGAGGTCTGACACTCACCCATGTGATCGACACTCATACGCATGCCGACCACATTTCCGGAGCGCCGAAACTCATGGATCTTACAGGTTGCCATTATGCCATGCACATGCTAGCAGCCCCGCGCTGCGTTTCCCTGCGCCTTGGCGACGGGGACGAGATCACAGTGGGCGAGCTCTCCATCAAAGTCCTGCACACGCCCGGGCACACACGCGACTCAATCGTCCTGCTCCTGTCCGACCGCATACTCACCGGGGACACACT
>JAHFBI010000464.1 GCA_023250095.1 Candidatus Melainabacteria bacterium | reverse complement strand
GCGCTTTCTCTCGGCATACGGGAGTCCGTCAGCCGGCGCAAATACTGCCTCAGCACGGCTGACCGGAATAATTCAGGACATCTCCGAGCGCAAGCAGTCGCAAGAAGCTCTCGAAGAATTAACCGAGCGCCTGAGCCTGTCGCTAGAAGCATCGAAGACCGGCGCCTGGGACTGGTATATTCCGGAGGAGCAGCTCCATTTCGACGACACTTGTGAAAGACTCTTCGGGCTGGTGCCAGGAACTTTTGAGGGCAGATATGAAACTTTCTTGCACCTGGTTCATCCGGAAGACAGAGACTATGTCAGGCAGCTTATCGCCGAATCCCAGGACACTGGCTCCGATTACAATGCCGGTTTCCGCATCGTATGGGCTGACGGCACAGTGCACCATCTCTCTTGCCGGGGCAAAGCTTACCTCAACTCAAAAGGCGAGGCCACACGCATGGCTGGCGTTCTTAGCGATATCACCCAGCACAAACAAGCCGAAATGGAAATCGCCCGTCTCAACGAGAGCCTCGACCGGCAGGTGACGACGCTCAACAGCATAAATGAGGAGCTCGAGCACACCGCAGCTGAGCTGAAACAGGCAAGAGATCAAGCCGAAAGCGCTTCGCGCCTGAAATCGCAATTTCTGGCCAACATGAGCCATGAGATTCGCACGCCGATGAACGGCGTCATCGGCATGACAAACATATTGCTCAAGACAGCCCTGAACGATAAGCAACGTCAATTCGCCGAATCAATTCGGGAAGCGGCGCACGCACTCTTGCGGATCATAAACGACATTCTCGACTTCAGCAAAATTGAAGCCGGCAAGCTGGAAATCGAGCTTGTCGATTGCGATCCAGTCTATATCGTCGAAGGCGTCGGCGAGCTGCTGGCTGAGCCGGCAGCGGCAAAGAGGCTTACTTTGATGACTTACGTCGCCCCTGATGTCCCGGCAAGATTGCTGAGCGATCCCACGCGCTTGCGCCAGGTTCTAACGAACCTGGCGGGCAATGCCCTCAAATTTTCCGACTCAGGCGAGATATCCATCAAGGCCACAATGGAGACCGATCAAGCAAAGCCGGCAACAGTGCGCTTTTCCGTCGCCGACACTGGCATCGGGCTGACAGAGGAAGAGAAGCTTCACCTCTTCCGTCCTTTCGAGCAACTGGCAGATGCTCGAAAGCGCAAGTCCGGCGGAACAGGTCTCGGACTGGCCATATCGAAGCGCCTGGTTGAATTGCTCGGGGGCGAAATCGGCGTGGAAAGCACAAAAGGGCAAGGTTCCACATTCTGGTTCACGACCCCTTTGCCAAGAAAGTCTCTGCCGGCTTTGGCTAACTCGAGGCAGCCCAGGCTCAAAGGAACCCGTGTCCTTGTTGTAAGCGATCTAAAAGACACTTTGCAAATCCTCTCGGCTTATATAAGCTCCTGGGGCATCCAAGCAGAGGAGGCGACAACTGCTCAGCAGGCGCTCACTTTATTGCATGAGAGTACAGGAGAAGTCCCACCTGTTGCAGCAGCCATAATCGCTCTGTCAGACTCGGAGGAAGGCTCTTTCGATCTTGCCTGCAAAATTCTTTCGGACAAACCTGTGACAAGCACCAAACTTATCCTCATATCCAGCCGCCAGACGCCCGAGTCAGGAGAAAGGGCCATCCGCACAGGTTTCAAAGCTGCCCTGAGCCTGCCGGTCAAGCAATCACAATTGCTCAACTGTTTGACAAACGTCCTTCTAGGTCAAGAGGCAGAAGCAGCGGCACTGCCTGCAGGCAGTGCCGCTCTGACAGGATCAAAGCCAGGTTGTCCCCTGTCTGAAAGAGATCTATCCCAAAAGGTCGAATCTGGTCCACCTGAAAGAAGCGAGCTGATACTGATAGCTGAAGATAACCCGCTCAATCAGCAAGTGACACGCCTCTATCTGGAAGAACTGGGCTTCCGGTCGGACATCGCCGAAGACGGCAGGAAGGCTCTGGAAGCGCTCTTGCAAGGCACTTACGCCCTTGTGCTCATGGACTGCCAGATGCCTGAGATGGACGGGTTCGAAGCAACTCTAGAGCAACGCAAAAGAGAGTCGGCCACGGGCAAACACATCCCTATCGTTGCCATGACAGCCAACGCCATGCAAGGAGACAGAGAACAATGCATCATGTCCGGCATGGATGACTATATAAGCAAACCAGTCGAGCTGGCTGATTTGCAAAAGGTGCTCGACCGTTTCCTGCCACCACGTCCTCAAGTGAGCCCTGTGCCCGAGCCTGGCAGGCAGTCCGTCTCTGCGAACTTTGAAGAGCCGCCCTTCGACCTGGACCGCCTGAAACAAAGGCTTCCTCTCGACCAGCTGCAGATGCTTCTTCCTCTTTACAAGTCTGACACTCTCAAGACTTTATCTAAGATGCAAGATGCCATCGCCAACCGGGCAGATAAAGAGCTTGCCAGGCTCGGTCATTATCTCAAAGGAGCCAGCAGCGTGCTCCTGGCCAGCCAGATGCGCGCTTTGAGCAGGCAGATGGAAGAGGCAGGCAAACTCGCCGACTGGCAAAGCGCCCGGGATACCTTATCGAACCTCAACAGCGAGCTTGCGCGACTGTGCGATTTCGCCGAGAGGGAACTTTCACTTAAGTCCCCAGAAAGCCAGTAA
>JAHFBI010000463.1 GCA_023250095.1 Candidatus Melainabacteria bacterium | reverse complement strand
ACCTCGACACAGATGCCGACCTGTCCGTGCAGGATCGCACGATAGCTAAAGTCAGGCTGGTCGACGAAAATCTCAAGATAGGCGATTTGTTGCAGGTTGCCGTCGACCATCGTCCAGAATTGAAAAAATACGAGCAGATGCGCCTGGCAGCAAAGGATGCTATCAGAGTAGCCTTTGCTCCGCTTCTACCGCAAGTTTTTGGAACGGCGGTAGCTGCCACCACCGGGGCGCGCGTCGCCCGAGGCGGAGTGACGGGGCAGAGTGCTGTTACGACTGGAGCTTTTTCTGCCGGGGCATTTTCGACAAGTTCTGGTGCCTCTACCGGTCCCAGCGGTCGGGACAAGAGGTTCTCTCTGGCGGAGGTCTTTCAGCTCGGCATCGGCATACAGTGGACTCTGGGAGGGTTGGGCACGACTGAGGCATCGAAAGTGCAGGTGGCAAAGTGGGAGGCGCGAAAGGCGCAACTGGAATTTGCTCGGGAGCTGACGAAAGTATATAAGGAAGTGCGCGACGCCTATCTGGATGTAATCGACGCCGAAAATCTGATTGCCGAGACCACTGATGCCGTCAACTCTTCTCGAGAGCAGCTGGAGGTGGCAAATATTCGCCTCGAAGAAGGTGTCGGCACCGATCTCGATGTCATTGACGCTCAGCGCGACTACACGCAGGCTCTTATCGATAAAGCCAGCGCCATTATCAAATTTGATGTCGGCGAGGCCAACTTGCTGCGCGCCATGGGGCGCATAACCAGTGACAATCTTACTGCCGTAAGACCGCTTGGTAAGAGCCAGTTGTGAGGACATGACGCTCTGGAGCGGCCGTTGCCGGACGGGCAATCCAGTGTTCAGCGTTCCGTGTCAGGGTAGCTTCTGCCGGCAAAGCTCAGACCCTGAGGACGGCTTTAGCCTGGCTATAGTCCTCGGCGGCGATGGGGACTGGAACTGCTTTCCAGATGTCCCGGCAATATTCTCTAATGGCGCGATCGGAGGAAAATTTGCCCATGCGTGCCACATTGAGAATGGACATGGCTGTCCAGGCATCCCTGTCATTGTAAGCCTCGATGGCCCCTTGGCGGCAGTCCACGTAGGCTTGAAAATCGGCAAGGAGCATGTATTCGTCCCGGTTGAGCAATTCGTCAGTGATTGGATGGAATAGATCGCTTTGCTGAGGGCTGAAGTAACCGGATGAGATAAGGTCGATCACTTCTTTCAGGGCGGGATTGGCATTGTAATAATCGCGCGGACTGTAGGAAGATGCTTTCTTGGCTTGCACTTCCTCTGCCGTCAGCCCGAAAAGGAAGAAATTATCGGCTCCGACTTCCTGCCTTATTTCAATATTGGCGCCGTCGAGAGTGCCGATGGTGAGCGCGCCGTTAAGAGAGAATTTCATGTTGCCGGTACCGGATGCTTCCTTGCCGGCTGTGGAAATCTGTTCGGAGAGATCGGCTGCCGGGTAAATTATCTGGCCTAGTCTGACGTTGAAGTCCGGCAAAAAGACGACCTTAATCAATCCTTTGATCGCAGGGTCGTTGTTTATCACCTCGGCGACTGAGTTGATCAGTTTTATGATCAGCTTGGCCATGAAATAGCCCGGTGCCGCCTTGCCTCCGAAGATGAACGTGCACGGCGTGTACTTGCCTTTCGGGTTGTGCCTCATGGAATTGTAGAGATGGATAATTCCCAGCAGGTTGAGAAGCTGCCTCTTGTACTCGTGCATCCGTTTTACCTGGACGCTGAAGAGCGATTGCGGGTCGACTGTAATTCCTGTGTTCTCGAGGATGTATTGCGCCAGAGCGCGCTTGTTGTTCTGTTTGATCTGATACCAGCGCTTGCAGAAATTCTTGTCGTTGACGCAGGGTTCCAGTTTCTTGAGCTCGAAGAGATCCTTGATCCAGTCGCAGGAAATATGGCTGGATATGAGAGTTGTCAGTTCCGGATTGCTGAGGACCAGCCAGCGGCGCGGTGTTATCCCGTTGGTCTTGTTGCTGAATTTCTCCGGGTACATCTCGAAGAAATCGCGCAGCACGCTGTGCTCGAGAAGTTCGGTGTGGAGAGCGGCAACGCCGTTTATTGAGTGGCTGCCGATGCATGCCAGGTGCGCCATGCGCACGTAACGTTCGCCTGCCTCGTCGATAATTGACATGCGCCGTTTGCGGTCATCGTCGCCAGGGAATTTGCGCTCGACGCTTTCTAGAAAACGCCGGTTTATCTCATAGATTATCTCCAGATGCCTCGGGAGCAGCTCGCCAAACAAGGCTATGGGCCAGCGCTCCAGAGCTTCGGGCAAAAGAGTGTGGTTCGTGTACCCAAAAGTTTGTCTGGTGATGTCCCAGGCTTTGTCCCAGTCCAGGAGATAGTCGTCGATGAGCAGGCGCATCAATTCTGCTATGCCGACGGAAGGATGTGTGTCGTTGAGTTGCAGGGCGAATTTCTCGTGCAGCGTATCCACTTTCTCGCCTTCGCGCAAGTGGAGCCGGATGATGTCTTGCAGGGAGCAGCTGACCAGGAAATATTGTTGCTCAAGCCGCAGTTGCTTACCCTGGAACGAATCGTCGTTCGGATAGAGCACTTTGGAGATGTTCTCGGAAAACATCTTGTCGGTTACGGCTCCAACGTAATCGCCGCTGTTGAAGGCTCTC
>JAHFBI010000194.1 GCA_023250095.1 Candidatus Melainabacteria bacterium | reverse complement strand
CCTCATAATGCGCGATGTTGACAGGGGTCTTCATCGCGCCTGCGCTTAAACAAATATGGGGAATACGGATTCCACCCCCTCCGAAGCCAACAGCCGGCAAACTCTGTAGTAAAATCCCGTCCGTGATTGACTTGTTCGAGAGCTTAAGCTGGAGTATGCCAAAGGCACCTCAGCCGGGCCATTCAAACTTCTGGCATGTACACGAGCAATCCGCTTCCGGCATTTGACGAGCGGAGGCAGCCAGACGGAGCAAATAGTAAGTCGGCAATGAGAGCAGATCACATCGGTCCTCTGGACATGTTCAAGATTGGGGTAGGTCCCTCCAGTTCGCACACCGTCGGTCCGATGATAGCCGCTCTTGAGTTCCGCAATAAGGTTGAGTCGGAGGGGCTGGCTGCAGACGATACAGACCTGAGGTTGGAAGTTGAACTCTTCGGCAGCCTGTCTGCTACGGGAAAGGGACACTCCACAGACTCTGCAGTTTGCGCCGGACTTGCCGGCATGCACCCGGAAACTTCGCCGCCCGAGGAGATATGGGCTGAAAAGGACAGTTTGAGCCTTGCACCATACATCGAAGTGGGCGAGCACGCGATAAAGTTCCAGCCGGAAAAAGACATATTCTGGCAGGGATGGACAATAGACGGGAAGGCGCTGCCGCATCCCAACACGATCCGCTTCCGCCTCTGGCGAGACAATCAACTTCTACTTGCTCAGTTGACTGTTTCAGTCGGCGGCGGTTTCGTCGAGCAGATCGATCCTGTAAGCGGTGAACGGGTGTCCGCCCAGAGACCAGGCGAGGATAGAGAAGTTCCTTACCCTTACAACAGCGCCCAGGAATTCGTCCTGCAGTGCCAGCGCCACAACAAGCAGCCCTGGGAAATAGTCATCGCCAATGAAGCGGCACTGGGGCGCAGCGAGCTTTTCCTTCGGGAGAATCTGGGGCAGATACTTGAGACCATGGAAAGCTCGATAAAGCGCGGACTCATTGCCGAAGGCATTTTGCCTGGCGGGCTCAATGTGCGCCGCAGGGCAAAAGAGCTCCACCTCCAGTTGCTCTCGGGCAAGACCCCGGGCTGGGCCGGCGGCGATCTCAAGCCATCCATTTACGCCATGTCCGTCAGCGAGGAGAACGCCGCCGGTGGGCGCGTCGTCACTGCTCCCACAAACGGCAGCTCCGGCATAATCCCGGCAGTCTGGCGGACTCTCAAGGAAGGACACGATCTTTCACGGCAGATGATGGAAAACGGACTGATTGTCGCCTCCGTCGTTGGTGCCCTGGTCAAAACCCATGCCTCGATAAGCGGAGCAGAAGTGGGCTGTCAGGGCGAGGTCGGAACATCTTGCGCCATGGCCGCCGCCGGTGCCGTCGCCATGCTGGGCGGCTCGCCCAGCCAGATAGAGCAGGCTGCAGAAATCGGAATCGAACATCACCTGGGAATGACCTGCGATCCTATCAAAGGACTTGTACAGATCCCCTGCATCGAACGCAATGCCATGGGAGCTGTCAAAGCACTCAACGCTGCGGCTCTGTCTCTGGCATCGGACGGAACGCATCTCGTCAGCCTGGACAGGGTGCTGGAAGTAATGAAACAGACCGGTCTGGAGATGAACCAGAAATACAAGGAAACGGCCACCGGTGGGTTGGCTCTTGGATAGACGCCGGTCAAGAAACAAAAAAACAGAAACAGATAGAAGGAGCCGGAACAACCTTAAGAAACGCTAAGCAGGCAAACCCTTGACATTCCCGACGATCACCCTTAAGTTTTATGAACGGCTATTAGTGCTATTACCAGGTTCGGTTCGAGGCTCACGACAGACAGCCCACACCGTTGCGCCTTCTTTTGCAGGCGACATTACCGTCGCCGTGGTCATCGGGCCGACACAACATCTCGATAAGCACCAGATATGGTGCACACTTGTCGCGCGCAAAATCGTGCGACGAGACAGAGCCTGCGGCTCAACGAGAGCCGACCATACGTGGAGCACAGAAAAGTCATAAACATAAAAAGGAATGCTTGCAATCTTGACAAGGCTCACACTCGGCCTTAGGCTATTCTAATCAACTTCCTCATCACAAGCACAAAGCGCCCTGACTCCCCCTCACATCACTAGGCATCGCTTCTTGAAGAAGCGCTACCAAGGCTACGTGGAAAGTATCGCCCCCATGCCGACCTGCATCTTACTTTCGATGACTTGTACCCGGCCCGGACAGAATGTCCGGATAAGGCACTGCCGCCGAAAGAGATCAAAGTCCTTGCTTACCACCTGTTCAAGTCGCTTTCTTCCCGCATACTCCGTGTGCCACGACCGGCATCATTGCTAATGCCTTAATCGGACGGCTCGCGCTCACCTTTTGGCCACTTCGAACTCTCAGACAACTATTGCCTTAGCGAAAGCAATCATCCTCTGGAAACAGTGGCGCATCTGGTGGCGCCCGTCTTCAAAGCAGGCATCGATGAATAGCGCTCCGCTGAGAATCGAGGAGAAATAGACACATGCTTTATAGCGCTTCAGAATCCCCCTTACTTCAAAACAGCCGGAAAGCCGCCGGACTGTCTTATTTCCGCTCAGCTATCACCGATCACATTCTTGTTTCATATCAAGCATCCGGCACCGGCTCAGGATGGTTGCAGAGCCTCTCGGACAACTGCGTACAATCTTTCGCCCAACTGCGTGCCCGGAAGAAGCAGGCTTTTCACAACGAGCACCTTTTTAGATCTGCAATAGTATCCATGGTCGACAAAATCATGGACAAGCTCCACTATTTCGCCCTGCAATTCAACCTGGAAGTTGGCTGGGATCTTCATGTCAGCACAACCCGCCCGACATTTGTCACGGAGGTAGTCCACTACAACTTTCGCCGAGAACCGATAGAGACAATAACAATATACCGGGCTCGCCTGTCGACCAGACTCTGGAGCCTGGTCATACGCGGGCACGGCCCGTTAATCGAGTTCTTCGTACTGCCGGCCCAGATCGTCATCGGATTGAGTCGGTCAGAGTCGCACCACCGCCCCATCCTGGAGTTGCGCGCCATGCGCAAGCAAGACGATCTGCATTGGTTCTTGAACGGCAGAGACATGTCAGCCGATCAGTTGCAGGAGGTCTGCGAAACAGCCTTCAAGAACCTCATCGCCAGATGCCTCCATGATTCCAGCTATCAGCCAGACGACGACGACCACGAACCCGGCACATCTTCACGCCAGCCACAAGATCAAGAAAGCGATCGAGCCTTTCCCTCAAGCACTCAGTCCGAGCAAGCTCACAACGTACGGTTCTTCGATTACGAAGCGACCAGGCAGATCGATTTCCACAATCGCTCATACTTCGACTATGACACGGCTGAAACCTCCGAAGCGATATGGAGCACGGCTGTTGGAGTCGGGCAGGAACCCGCGCCATCTGCTGCACAGTTCAACAACGGCGAGGGGGAGTACACAGCAGACATCACGACTCACTCAAGCGCCGTCCTGCCGCAAACTTTTGAGAGCGAAGGACAGCCTGCTGCAAATATCACTGCTTCGACAAACACGATTCTTGCCTCTCAGCCCGAGCAGCGCTTAGAAAGCAGTACTCCCGAGGTAGAGGAACCCGCCCCCCCGGGAAGGAAAATGAGTGTCGGGCGGTTCCTTGAGCGATTGCACGCTCAGATGATGGCACGCGCGGCACAGCAGGCAGACGCTGACAGACAATCGCCAGGGAAGGACCTGCCAGCGCAGCAAGGGGATCTCGGTTCACTGAAAACTTTTCCGCAAGAGATCAAAGCCACCGCTTCTGCCGTCCGGGAATCCGCTACCGACATCACCGAGGCAGCAGCAGATTTCAAAAGTGCCTCGGCCGAGATAAAAGGCGCGGCCCTGGATCTCAAGGAAGCCGCTTGCGAGATCAAGGACAGTGCTCCAGATCTCATAAGCGCCTCATCCAAACTGAGGAGTGCAGCCTGCGACCTCAAAGAATCAGCCTCCGAGATACTCCCTGGACCCAGGGATCCCTCAAACAGAACAATGGACTCCACCAAGGAGATGACGTTGCCCCCGTCTTCGCCCGACAGCCAGCCTGACCACGCCGCCAAGGTCGAAGGAGAATTTATTATGACCGAAGATCATTTTGCCAATGTCATTTCTGCGATGGACTTCCTCCTTGAGGAAATCGAGCTGGATATTTCGCTCATCGGTCATTGCGGTGCCGAAGCATTCCGCGCCCGCGACATGAGGAAGGTGCAGGATCTCTGCGCCAAGGCAAAGGAAAAAACCGAGTTCAAATTCACAGTTGTCGAGTTGCGTGAAAAATGGGAGCGCCTTGAAGAAATACAGCAGGCGGCCAAAGCCTATCTGCACGAAGGGCAGACTTCCGCCTCGCTGATTTCCAGCGTTTCCTTGCGCAGGCCGGTCGGCGTCCTTTGCGCTTTTGATACCGTCCTGGAATCCCTCGAGCTCTTACTCGATCTCTTCGGGCGCATAGGAGCTCAGTCCTTTGCAGCCAGAGACTTCAACAGAGTGGAAGCCTCGAGAAGCCAGTCAATGGACATTATCGACTTCCAGGCGCAATTCCACAGCCACCGCAAACAGTGGCAGTCCAGTTCGCCCGAGTCGGACATCAAAATTGCGCCTCCTGCGTCGTCGTCTTTAAGCCCGGCCGGGGTGTGAGCAATTTTGCCAATGCAGCAACTGCCTGCCGGGGAAGCGATCTTGAAACTTTACTTGCCGCTGGAGAACTTGCGCTCCAATGAATAGAGCAATTCCAGATCCTCAAGGTTTTTCCTTGTTGAGGGATGCTTTTCCCCGAGCGCTCGTTGCCGAATCGCAAGAGCACGCTTGTATGCCTGTTCGGATTTGACATAATTGCCCTGCTTGCCATACATCCAGCCGATGTCACTCAACAAGCGCGCCAGTTCGGGATCTCCTGGACCAAGTACTCTTTCACTCAAGAGCTTGAGCGGATCTGAAGGCGGCATCTTTTCCAGTTTTTCGGCAAGCGGTAGAGCCCTTGCATAAGTCGTCTCGGCTTCACCAAAATTAGATCGATCAGTATAGAGTGCACCCAGTTTAAAGAGACTCTCCAGAGTCTGCATGCTTTCCAGACCGAAAAGGTGCTCGCGGATGACCCGAGCCTGGAGATAGTTGCCCTCAGCTAGCGAATATTTGTGCTCGTCCATAAAAAGAGCCGCCTGACAGTCAAGTGCATCGGCAACTCTGGCGCTATCGGCACCATACTGACTGCGGGCATCCTGCAAGAGAGCCTGGTAACGCTCGGCGGCCCTGTCGTATTGCCCACGCTGCCTGAACGACTCAGCCTGCTGCAGAAGCTGCATCCCGACCGTGCGATCGGCAATTGTAGTAAAAACTGCTGCTCCTAGAAGCAGAACCGAAAGAGCAAGATATGGCAGGTGTCCGGCTTTCATCCTGGACCTTCCAGTGGCGGCTTCTGATAGAAACAGTGCCCAATCAAGTCGTACGACGTTACCTAGCCAACATTATTTCAGATGTGCTACTTTCGAGGGAGAGGCATGACCAATCAGACAATTTATAATTGCCTCTGCTAGATCAAGCAGAACTCGACTCACCTAAAGCCTGGGAATCCTTTGATGATCGAATGGACGGACAAGCTGTCGACTGGAAGCGCGAAAATCGACGAACAGCACAAAGAGCTGTTCGTCCACATAAACAACTTACTTGCCGCCCTTTCCGACGGCCGGAGCAAACAACAACTGCCAGAGCTGATCACATTTCTAGAAGATTATGTGATCAGGCATTTCAACGAGGAAGACAGGTTCATGGTCGCAGTGAGCTATCCAGAAATGGAAGGGCACCTGGCTCAGCACAAACTATTTCTCCGACGCATGAATGACTTAAAGCAAATGATTGAATCTGACTCTGACAGCGACAGACAAGCAAAGGCTGCAAGCGACCTTCTGGTGAAATGGTTTACCAACCATATAATGATCCTGGACAGGGACCTGGGCTCCTATCTCAAAAAAGCCTGAGCTTCTGCCGAGCTTTATTAACCTTTCAAAGCCCGAAACACGTTCCTCAAGACACAGCTGGCAAATTTCAGCAGCAAAACAAAAAAGAAGGCTCTGCACCTTCTTTCTTTTCATATCGAGTTTTCGAACCCTGATAACTGAATAGCCAATTCCGACTTACCTGTCGCCTCTATATGCCTGGTCTTAAGTAGTTTCCTACCAGACATCTTCTTCGGCATCGACCTAAGAGATGACACTGTGAGTTCCGTGAGGTACTCAACCAGTGACATTGTCGGCGTCGACCCCACACCTGGGGGGTCTATCCGATATCTCCCTAGAAAGGAGGTGATCCAGCCGCACCTTCCGGTACGGCTACCTTGTTACGACTTCGTCCCAGTCACCGGCCCTGCCTTAGGCGGCTTTTAACACCGACTTCGGGCGTGACCAGCTCCCATGACGTGACGGGCGGTGTGTACAAGGCCCGGGAACGTATTCACCGCCACGTGCTGATTGGCGGTTACTAGCGATTCCGACTTCACGCAGGCGAGTTGCAGCCTACGATCCGAACTGAGACTGGGTTTGGTGATTCGCTCCCCCTCGCGGGATTGCTTCACATTGTCCCAGCCATTGTAACACGTGTGTGGCCCAAGGCATAAGGGGCATGATGACTTGACGTCGTCCCCACCTTCCTCCGGTTTGTCACCGGCAGTCTCGCTAGAGTGCCCAGCATTATCTGATGGCAACTAACAACGGGGGTTGCGCTCGTTGCGGGACTTAACCCAACATCTCACGACACGAGCTGACGACAGCCATGCACCACCTGTCTTGGAGCTCCCTTGCGGGCACCCTCTCGTTTCCGAAAGGTTCTCCAGATGTCAAGCCTTGGTAAGGTTCTTCGCGTTGCTTCGAATTAAACCACATGTTCCACCGCTTGTGCGGGCCCCCGTCAATTCCTTTGAGTTTCAACCTTGCGGCCGTACTACTCAGGCGGGATACTTATCGCGTTAGCTGCGGCACAGCGGGGGTCGATACCCACTACGCCTAGTATCCATCGTTTACGGCTAGGACTACTGGGGTATCTAATCCCATTCGCTCCCCTGGCTTTCGTTCCTCAGCGTCAGTAATGGCCCAGCGAGTCGCTTGCGCCACCGGTGTTCTTCCCAATATCTACGCATTTCACCGCTACACTGGGAATTCCACTCGCCTCTACCATACTCGAGTCTGCCAGTATCCAATGCACTCCCAGGGTTGAGCCCCAGTCTTTAACATCAGACTTAACAAACCGCCTACGAACTCTTTACGCCCAATAAATCCGGACAACGCTCGCATCCTACGTCTTACCGCGGCTGCTGGCACGTAGTTAGCCGATGCTTCCTCTGCAGGTACCGTCATTTATTCGTTCCTGCCGACAGAGCTTTACACCCCAAAGGGCTTCTTCGCTCACGCGGTGTCGCTGTGTCAGGGTTTCCCCCATTGCACAAAATTCCCCACTGCTGCCTCCCGTAGGAGTATGGGCCGTGTCTCAGTCCCATTGTGGCTGATCATCCTCTCAGACCAGCTACCGATCATAGCCTTGGTAGGCTTTTACCCTACCAACTAGCTAATCGGACGCGGGCTCATCTTCAGACAGATTGCTCCTTTCACCTTTCGGCATATGCGGTATTAGCTAACCTTTCGGTCAGTTATCCCCCATCTAAAGGCAGATTCCCACGCGTTACTCACCCGTCCGCCACTGGGTATTGCTACCCCGTTCGACTTGCATGTGTGAAGCACACCGCCAGCGTTCGTCCTGAGCCAGGATCAAACTCTCCGTTGCCAAACCCGACTGGAATACAGCCGAGCAGTTAAACGTTTCGTTTGCCTACTCAAATTTTGACAGGCGCCGTTCATGGCTATTCAGTTATCAGGGTTCGAATGTTACCGCCGTTCTCGGCAGCAACAAAATGAATGATAGCAACTCCCCCAGAACGTGTCAAATTGCTCCAACCACATAGATTGCGCATTGTGACAGGATCTCCTGAATATAGAACTGAATGATTCCTTAATGGTTGAGGGATCTTTGCTGAATATCGCCCTGGCAATTGACATTCTTCTTCCACGTCATTTGCTGAGCTGACGGCACTTGCCGACATCTTGAAAAAGACTTCGGGAAACTGAGAGAAATTCGAGCGTGCAACCGATATTTAGATGTACAGGCAAGACTTCAGGGTTGAGCTTCCTGCATGTAAGACTTAGAAAACGCTCAACTTGCTTGCATCAACGGATCTGCCAGGGGGCTTCAGGCTCAGTAGCTCAAACACCGCGCAAGCATTACCGGCGAAAGCTTGCGCCTGGCTCCGGCAATGACAGCAAGGCGAGTGCCGCGCAAGCAACAGAGCAAATAAGAGTCTTTGAGCTTGAACACTTTCGACCCTGCAGCTTGCAAAGCAAGTTTGTGCACTTCCGAAAGAGACTCCACATATCCTTTGTATACGCTCCCGGCAAGGGACGCATCTCCATAGTCGGCAATCAACAACTTCATGCGTTCGGCTTGCGGCTGGGGAAACTGGTAATCAGCAAACACAGCGCCTCTGGACTTATCGATCAGAAGCTCATCTATAAAAGGCACAGCCAGATAACGCCTGGCTACAAGCGGTCCCATAAAGAGGCGCTCGCTGCCGGCAACGCGATCTATGACAGGCAGGCTGGACAGAAGGCAGGGGGGTCGGGCAGGCTCGTCAATGCGAGCAGCGATTTGATCTGCCAGCTGGGTGGCAAGCAGCTTTCCAATTTCGTCGTCTTCGGCAGTCGTGAAAAGCTTGACGAAATAATTGCCTCTCCAGAAAGAAATGCTGCCGTCATCTTCTGATGAAGCATCGCCACGCACGACAACAGTAGATGCACCTTCCCGCATCGTCGAGTAAGCGCCGAAGGCTCCGTCCGTCGTCGCAAAGCCATAAAGATTGAGCACAACCGCTCGCTGGGTGCTCTGGAACCGCTTCACAACTGCCGAAGTACAGCCGAACTCGCGCAACAAGGCTGCAGACTGCCCACCAGCTTCATCAGCGCGGAATCCACTTTCAGTAACAAAGGCATTACCGCTGCCGGCAAAACCAACTGCCGGTCGAGTGATCCAACCAGGCGCCGAAAGAGATTCAACCAGGCTAAGAGGCTCCTTGACCGCCTGCCAGTCGGCAGCACCGGCAGCACCGCCAGCCGGGGGAGCCGGCAGGGATTGAGAAGCAGCCTTGTTACCTCCGGACTGATAAATAAAAAACTGCTGAAACCCCTTGGTTCCCGGCAAAGGAATCGAAGAAGAAGGGGGCACAGAGGGAGCCGAAATCAACGTCAGATCAGAATCCGGAGCCGCCGGAGGCGGAAGCGACATATCAGAGGGATGCGAATCTTCAGCAGTCGGACTGACAGGCGGAGCATCGCCGGCATCGGCGAGGAGCGTGCTACCCTCAGCCTGCACACAAGCTGTTGCCGACTCCTGAGCATGGATACTCGCATTTCCAGTCGCTGAC
>JAHFBI010000193.1 GCA_023250095.1 Candidatus Melainabacteria bacterium | reverse complement strand
CAGACGACCATCGTCGGTAAACCGCCGCAGGAAGATTGTTATATGGGTAAGGCGACTGAACGCATCTTTTTGCCCATGGTGCAGATGTTGGTGCCGGAGATAAGGGACATGAACCTCCCCTGGGAGGGCGTGTTCCACAACTGCGCCATCATATCCATTGACAAACGCTTTCCAGGACACGCCCGCAAGGTTATGTCTGCTGTCTGGGGGTTGGGGCAGATGATGTTCACCAAGTTTGTCATCATCGTCGACCAGCATGTAAATGTGCAGAACCTCTCGGACGTTGCCCTGCATGTCTTCGGAAATGTAGACCCCAGGCAAGACATGATGTTCGCCGACGGTCCGCTAGATATTCTGGATCACGCCAGTCCCCTTTTCGGGTATGGCTCGAAAGTAGGAATTGATGCCACCCGCAAGTGGGAGTCCGAGGGTTTCAGGCGTGAATGGCCCGAAGAAATCACAATGTCCGCCGGCATCAGGGACCTTGTAGAAAGGCGCTGGAAGGAATATGGGCTTGGTATTGGGCCAACTGAAAAGTAAAGAGGCAGAGGGAATCTGTATCTCGGCTGCCTGTCGGGAATTTGTCGAGAGAGCCCGCAAGCTGGTTTCAAAGCATCAATCATTTAATCTATCGATGTTGCATGTTCCGATAATCGGGGCATAAGAAAAGTACAGGCTCCAAACTTCTAAGTGGAACACTTCTGAAAGGAAGTAGCGGGGCTCATTACATCCCACAAAAGTGTGAATACAATCCTATGTTCATTAACAAGCGCCTCGTCGGGCCGTGCTTGGTGGCCCTCATTTCCCTTTTTTCGCTGGTCTACCAGCCGGCCCAGGGCTACAAGTCTGGTCCGCGGGACGTCTATCATCAAGCTTGGCAGCTCGTTAAGGACAATTACTACGATGCTTCCTTCAACGGACAGAACTGGTCGCAATGGGAGCACCGGATGGACGGCGACATCAAGACAGTTGCCGACGCTCATAAAGCGATCAAGGTCATGCTGGAGAGTCTCAAAGATCCTTATACTCGCTTCCTCGATCCGCGGGCTTTCCAGGATGAAAACGATGCTATCGACGCCCGCATAGTCGGCATAGGCATCAATCTCCTGCAAAAGAACAATCGTCTCATTGTTACCAGGACGATAGATAACAGTCCTGCTGCCAACGCCGGGCTCAAAACAAACGACGAAATAGTGGCTATAGACGGAACTCCATCCGTGGGCTTCACACCCGAACAGGCCGCCGAGAAGATTCGCGGGCAGGCCGGCAGCCCTGTGCAAATTGCCGTTAAGCGCGATAACGGGGAAGAAAAGACATTCGATATCACCCGCGCCGAAATCATCATACACGCCGTCTCCTACAAGGTCATCGAGCCGAACATCGGTTACATCCAGCTTTCAACCTTCATCTCCAACGATGCCGCCAGAGAATTCAGAACAGCTCTGGAAAAACTCTCAGGATGTGACGGACTTATCGTCGACATGCGCGACAATCCGGGGGGACTACTCTCTAATTCACTGGAAATTGCCGACATGCTTCTGGAAAACGGCGTTATCGTCAAAACAGTTGGACGCAGCGGACCGAGAGTTGATACATCCTCGGGCGAACCGCTTACCCACCAGCCTATCGCCGTTCTGGTCGACGAAGAAAGTGCCAGCGCCAGTGAAATTCTGGCTGGTGCCCTCAAAGACAACAATCGCGCTGTCATCGTCGGTACGCATACATATGGCAAAGGGCTCGTGCAAGAAATCAACAAGCTTCCAGGCGGGGCAGCCATTCATATCACGGTCTCGAAATACTTGACGCCAAGCGGTGCTGATATCAATAAAGTGGGGGTGCTGCCGGACATTCAAGTGAGCGACAAAGATCAACAGAAAAATGTCGCTCTGGAATACCTGAAAGAAAAAGTCGTGGCTCTTAAGCATCCTTATCGCACAAGCAATATTTCCATATCGCGCTGATTCTTGAGCTGAAAAGTTTGGACGCCTGTCGACCTTGCCTGACTAAAGAGGCAAGGTCGATAGTTTTTCAAGCTGGTATGAGGCATTGCTCTTGCTCTGAACACCAGAAGCTCTGCCAACCCGTGCATGGTGTCCAAACCGGCTTATCAAGAGCGGGAACCTGTCCAGACTTGTCCCGTCTAAGGGCTCGTTAGACTTTTAATTGAAGCGGCGCGGTTACCATCTGACTCGATCTCACGGGCGGAGCGCGAGCCGTCGCGTCTTAAGCTATGCAGGGAGTATTTATGAAGATGCTGAATCAATCGAAAAATCAGAAGGTGTTCCTTTCCGCTTTGATATTAGCCGGACAGATATTCACTTACCTGCCACTGCCCTCGATGGCTGAGGTAATGCCTGTGCTCGTGGCCGGGCAGCAAGTTCTTGCCGTCGAGTCCGCTGGCAACATGACGGCGAGCGCCAGGGCTGGCACGATACAACGCAACATCGACAATGCACTTGTGGCCGCAACCGATCACTCGCCTACCGCCGTAAATATTGTCTATGTAAAAGGGCTGCCTGTCTTAACACTCGGTGGCTTTTATGTGGCTACGGTGGACGGCGCCACGGCAGCCTTTGCTCACACGACTCCGGCGCTTCTGGCCCAGCGCTGGGCAAATGCTCTCAAGGGATCGTTGAAAGACAGAAATAGTGTCGACAGCTATATTGCCCAGATCTCTGGCAGCAACGCTGCAGCCGAAGCCGGCACAACCAGTACGAATGCCGGTTCCTACCCATACTACAGGCAGGGAAGGGTAGTCTTCATTCCTGCCGGTATGACAATTCCGGTGTCCATGACCTCTTCGGCCACCAGCGAGACGGCCCGTGCCGGCGACACTGTGGAAGCCCGTGTTTCTGAGACCGTAAATCTTGGCGACACCAGTATTGCCGCCGGATCGGTCGTCATCGGGAAGATTATCGAATCAATGCCAGGTGCCAAGCTGGGGCGCTCCGGGCTGCTGGGCATCAGGTTTACGACACTGCGCACAGCCGGTGGCGGTGAAACTCCGATTACCGCTCATATCGTCGGCGGCATCGGGCAGTATGGCGAAATCGGCTCCCAGACCAACCTTCTCAAAGGCGAGAGTACCGAGAACAAAGTCAAACAAGCCCTGGCACGCGGAGCGGTTGGCGCCGGCGGCGGTGCGTTGCTTGGCACTGCCATTGGTGCAATAGCCGGACACGGACGAGGAGCAGGGCGCGGAGCCATTGCCGGCACCGCCATCGGGGGCGCCCTGGGAGTGGCGGAGAGCTTGCTGCTGCGCAAAGGCGGCGACGTGAAAGTCACATCCGGACAAACACTGAAACTACAACTGGACGCTCCGGCTTCCATCGCCGTCTCTTCGCCCAGCAATATGTAATCTATTTCCTGGTCTTGGCGCGGTCTGACGGGAGAGGGCGATGGCATTATGCCTTCGCCCTCTCCTTGCCGAAGTTACTTTTCGGCCAGACGTTTCTTGCCTATGGACACTTTTTCCGATCCGTCTTCGGGGAGCAGCACTTGCGAAAGAAATTTCTGGGGCTTGTCCCAGAGGGTAGGAAGACGTCCTGTCAGGTTTAAAATGTTTTGTTTTCCCTGGAGCACCTGGTCTGGAAACTCCGCTTTCTTATAAATGAAGAACCATTGTTTGACCAGAAAGTTATAGAGTTTTGGGTCTTTCGGTTTTTGCGATATCAATTTCTTTTGCAGAGCTTGTGTATAGAGTATCCGTTTGTCCATATCAAGCGGGGCCTGTTCTACTGCCTTTTGCAGGACAGTGATGGCTCTGTCGAGGTCTCCCATGCGCAGGAGGCTTTCACCTTCTAGCTGTAGACAGCCTGGAGTGGCCGCGCCCATTTCCAGGAACTGATCCGACCGGACAACTCCGTGGTCGTCTCTGCCGATGCCGGATGTGTCCTTGATCCAGCTGGGTTCGTCTTCGGCTCTTGCAGCCGGCGACATAAGCAAGCAAAGTGCCAGGCTCATCAACAAGTTCTTGGACTGCATGTTATTTCCTTCCATTTAAGTTATACGCTCGAGGTGGTGGCAGAGAGATCCCGAAGGGCTTTAATGGCGGCGCTTATGTTCGGCGCGCTGTATACGCTGTTGCCGGCTATCAAGACGTTTGCACCGGCGGCGGTGACCAGTCGTCCTGATTCGACATTGATCCCGCCGTCGACGGAAATCAAGACATCGCTGCGCCCGGCTTTGTCCAGCATGGACCGGATAGTTTCGATCTTCGACACTACCGCAGGAATGAAGCGCTGTCCACCGAAGCCTGGATTTACGGACATCACAAGCACGATATCGAGATCGTCGATCACATAGCTCAGGCAGTCAGGAGGAGTTGCAGGATTAAGAGCGACTCCGGACTTCATGCCCAGCCGATGAATCTGGCTGAGCGTACGTTGCAGGTGGACACAGGCTTCGGCATGCACGATCAAATGATTCGAACCCGCTTCGGCAAAATCATTGAGATACCTGTCCGGGTTCTCGATCATCAGATGTACGTCCAGCGGCAATCGGGTGTTGGCTCTGATGCTCTTGACTACGGGTGGACCGATGGTCAAGTTGGGCACAAAATGTCCGTCCATGACATCCACATGCAGCCAGTCGGCCAGTCCATCTTCTGCCCGTTTTATCTCGGCTGCTAGGTTGGCAAAGTCGGCAGAAAGGATGGACGGAGCCACAAGTGGGGACATGGTCTGAAAAACGATCCTCAAATACCCATGACTATTCAGGAGTTATCATGACCTTGACGCAAACTCCGGTCAAGTCTAACTTGGCATCCGTTGTGGAAAGAGCATGAATATCTTTTCACCTGACTGTTCGCCGATCCTCTTAAAATGCCGTTGATTGGTGCGTTCACTGCGGGTTGCCAATGGGTTTCCCGCGACTGAAAAGAATGTAACCATCAGCACTCAGGCAACGTTGCCAGCGACTTAGGCTGCTGCGGACCCCTGAAATTAGCGGAAGGCAACACGACTAACTCCCGAAGTGAGGCAAGAATGACGGATCTGGCACTGACATCAGAGCAGCGACAATATCTTGAGCTCGCCCGTGATTTCACGCAAAACGAGATTGCTCCAAGGTCCAGTGCTTGCGACCACAGCAGGCAACTGCCTCTGGATCTCTGCCGTAAAGCCTTTGATGTCGGCTTGATGAATGTGCGCATCCCTGAAAGATATGGCGGGCTGGGGTTGAGCCTTTTTGATACCTGCGTGATCTTTGAAGAGCTGGGTGCCGGCTGCACAGGCATTGCCTCGGCATTTGAGGGCAACGAGCTTTTCGCCGCACCGGTTATGGTGGCAGGCACAGACGAGCAAAAGAAGCAGTTTCTGGAACCTTTGGCGCAAGAATTCTGTCTCTCAGGATATTGTTTTGCCGAGCCGGGATTTGCCGCGGATGGTGCGACCATATCAGCTCAAGCAAAACGCTCCGGAGGCAGCTTTGTTCTTTCGGGCAAGCAGTTGCTGGCTTTGAATGCCAGTCAGGCAAGGTGGTTGTTTGTTCTGGCCCTGGACGGTCAGGGGGAGTCCCTGGCTTTTGTCGTTCCTTGTGACAGCGCTGGCGTCGTCATTGGCGAGCGTATAGCCCACTTCGGACGGAGTGCTGCTGACCTCAGGCAAATCTCTTTCGACAATGTGGAAGTGGCAGCAGAAGGTTTGCTGGGCTCAGCTGGGCAGGGTCTAAAAATTGCCCGGGAAGCCAGGCTTGCCACAGCGCCGATTCTCGGCTCCGAAGCGGTCGGGATAGGTCGTGCAGCTTTCGAAAATGCTCGGCGTTACGCATGGGAGCGAACAACTTTCGCTCAGCCAATCGGGAGCTATCAAGCCATAAGTTTTATGCTTGCTGACATGGAAAGAGAGATAGAAACCGCACGTCTTCTCTGCTGGAAAGCAGCCTGGCTGGTTGACAATGGTATGCCCAGCTTGACCCAGTCGCTCATGGCCAAGACCTATGCCTCTGACATGGCCATGAAAGCGGCAACTGATGCGGTTCAGATTTACGGCGGGTATGGATACTCGCGTGAATATCCCGTTGAGAAGCTCATGCGCGACGCCAAAATGTTTCAGATTTTCGAGGGTACTAGCCAGAGTTTACGCGTAGAGCTGGGACGGCAACTTCTAAGGGCGGAGTGCCGGCACATCTGAGAGTGCCGGTGTACACCCAGCGCGTCATAAGCAGTAAAACAGGATACACTGCAAGCTCGCCAGACTTGGCTATTGAAAGAGATGACAGGCAAAGAACGATTACCGGATTTGAGAAAAGGCAACATCTTGGTTGTCAAAGCACCGCCTTATTACAATAAGTCCTATCTCTATGAAATTGTCAGCGCCGGCGAAAAAATTGTCCGGGCCAATCTCTACAAATCCCCCACGGTCCGCAAATCCTGGGGCAGAGACGAGTTGTTGCTTCTTTTCGACATGGAGATTGTCCGTTTTGCCACAGATCAGGACATCAGCGAGTTGTCGGCTGCTGATTGAAGAAGTTTTCCAATAACTTGTCCACATTGCCTGGAAGATGCTCATGCAGCACAAAGCGCATGGTTGTGTAATAAACAAGCAGAAGCGCTAGAACGGTAGAGCTGGTCCAGAGCCATGCTCTGATCTGCCTGTGGAACCCATAAGACTTCTTGGACACGGAAAATCTGACTGAGCCTTCGCCCTCACCGCGCCTGCTGCCTTCCGGACCTTTATAAATCCGCAAGCCAGCCTTGGCCATGTCTGCTTCGCTCACGGCCCGGCCGCAGGAGACGCAAAACTTTAGGGGTGAACTCATCGACGCGCCGCAGAAGGGGCACTGGATTGCTGACATGAATGGTTTATCGGACCGAAATTTGAGTGACTGACTTTACATCTAGAATTCGACGGCCTTTCCTTCACCTTCGGACTGGCAATAACGCTTGTACATCTCGGCGATCGATTCACGATCGTGCGATAAAGTCTGCTGCCTGCCATTCAACTGATTGATGCGGTCCTTAAGCTGCTCTATCTGCTGCATGATTACATTGATTTCCTCACCGATTTCAGTCTCTGTCAGTGTCAGGGCCTCGGCAAGTGTTGAAAATGCCTTTTCGAGCTCGGTCTCTGCCATTAAAAATTCCTTCCTAGCCTCCTCCGGACCGGGCCGGATATTTGGCCTAACAACTCAAACCTGGCTAAAAATTCCGGTAAAGCCATGCGGTCTTTCCAACCATGCTTATTTTACCCTCACTGGCAGAGCTTGCCACTGCCTTTGTGAATCGTAAACGTCAAATACCTGCTCCGTGAAGGAAGGCATCAATAGGATCCTCGATGCCTTCATCATGGGGAGCCTTCTGTGCGGCGGCAACTGGCTGACAAGATTGGTCGACCGTTTCGAGCTCATTTGGGGTTTGGGAGCTGGCGAGCAGGTTGACCCTTCGTTCCAGTTCCGCTATCCGCTGTTTAAGCCTCTTTATTGCCTCAGCCTCTATGTCTGGAACCTGTTCGTTCACCCTTTTCCCATCCCGATAGATGACTCTGCCGGGAACTCCAACCACAATGGAGTTTGCCGGCACTTCTTTCAGGACTATCGAGCCGGAAGCCACCTGTACATTGTCCCCGACATATATATCGCCCTGGATTTCTGCTCCGCTGCCGACTATGACTCCGTTGCCCAGGGTCGGATGACGCTTCTGCCCCCTTGTCTGTGCTCCTTTGCGAGCGGCAGCGCCAGCTCCCAGAGTGACCCCCTGATAGAGCACGACATCGTCTCCAATGATGGTCGTTTCGCCAATAACCACTCCCATGCCGTGATCGATGAACAATCGCCGTCCGATCACGGCTCCAGGATGTATCTCAATGCCAGTAAGCATGCGATCGACATGCGAAATAAAACGCGCGGCTGTCCGGAGGTTCTTCAGCCAGAGCCAGTGGGCGACGCGGTGAATAGCAATAGCGTGAAAACCTGGATAGCAGAGGATAACCTCGAGACGGCTTCGGGCTGCTGGATCCTTGTTCAATATGTTGGTTATGTCTTCGCTCAAGCTCATAATTAATGCGCCCGATGGCTCAAATCTGGACCTTCTTGAGCCATCGGCTGTTTCCTCGGACCGGAAGAATAACAAACCTGATAGCTGTCAAGCCTCAGAGGATGTGGTGTTTGAGGTTTATATCTTTGTGGAATTAAGTATCTGGTCCCTTCTTGAAGGTTAAAACATTGTTCTTTCCACATTGAGACGCCGCCTCCCTACGTATTTTCCCCCTTTTTTCCTGGAATTTAAGCTATATCCTCGAAATTGTCTCCCGCTTTGTGTCCAAGCTTTCTCCTATGCGGATACATGCGTACACCACAGCCATAGCCGGCATCCGGTGAAAGGCCTGGCTGGAATCCTCAAAGGGCACTACAGTTCCTGGTTAGACCATGTCTGAGACCGACGACAAGACTAAACCAAAAGAGCATAAAGGCGACGAACACGTCAGCCTTCAGTCGTCGAGCATTCTCGGACAGGCGATGAATGCTTCGACGTCGCTCACTTCTCTGGATGTGCTTAAGGCACCGGGCAGCAGTGGTAACCTTGCTCAGCCCGGAAGCGGGGCGGTAGGGTTTAACTCAGCCGAGACTCTGGCTTCCATCCGGACCATGACAGGAGAAAAGCCGGCCGGGAAGAGCATTACGGGTGTGGGCGTGTTGGACTTTGGCATTGGTTTTGCCAGAGGCGGCGTCAAAAATATGTACGACATGGCCTCAGGGACCCTGAGTGTCGTCTTCAATCCGATGGAGACGGCCAAAGGACTGGGGAGCTTTGCTTCTGCCGTCAACGAGCAGGGTGTGGGGACATTTGCTCTCAATGCTGGCAAGCAGTTCGTTTCATCTCTCACCGACGGTCCTTCTACATCTAGGGGTGAAGCCTGGGGCAGTTTGTTCGTAACAGCAGCTACGCTGGGCATCGGGACCAAAGGTTCTTGGAGCGGGCGCAGTGCTCGGGCAGAGTCCAATTCCGTCAAGAGCATTTCCCGGTTGGAAGCTGAGACA
The DNA here is from genome assembly GCA_023250095.1 of Candidatus Melainabacteria bacterium. Classification (GTDB taxonomy): domain Bacteria; phylum Cyanobacteriota; class Vampirovibrionia; order Obscuribacterales; family Obscuribacteraceae; genus JAHFBI01. The sequence continues at coordinate 494 of JAHFBI010000193.1, read as the reverse complement.
GCTCGCACGGGTACCATGATTGACTCGGCCGCCGCCAGCGGCACCCGGGTGACAGAAAGCGCTGTGTCCAAGACTGCCACCCGTGTAGATGGACTGCTGGGCAAGGGCGAAAAGACTCTCACTGGCGCCGGACGCGTGGCTCAGAAAGCGGAAAGCGATGCTGCCGCCCTGGTCAAGGGCGCCAAGGTGCCGGTAGTTCATGGCGTCGAGCCGGTCGTGCCAAGAACCGGCGTCCTTCCCAAAGAACCAGTGCTTCCGGGTAAGGGTGTTGTGCTGCATGAACCTGTGGTTCCAGGCAAGGGCGTCGTGCCGCATGAGCCTGTGTTTACCGGCAAGCCTGTGATTAAGGAGCCTGTGGTTCCGGGCAAAGGCGTCGTGCCGCATGAGCCTGTGTTTACCGGCAAGCCTGTGATTAAGGAGCCTGTGGTTCCGGGCAAAGGCGTCGTGCCGCATGAGCCTGTGTTGACTGGCAAGCCTGTAATTAAGGAGCCCGT
>JAHFBI010000192.1 GCA_023250095.1 Candidatus Melainabacteria bacterium | reverse complement strand
AGACACTGCTCGACGTCCTCGGAGGAACAAAGCCCGAGCGACGTAAGGATCTCTCCCAGAGAGCGGCTCCCTTCCCGCTTCAATTTCAAAGCATACTCCAGCTGCGTGCGAGTAGCCTTGCCCATGGCAATAAGCACTTCGCCGGCCATCTCCCATTCGCGCAAGAAAGACGCCCGGCGCATGGAAGGCGGGTCCAGCTTGCCGGGCACACGCGTGTCCAGGGTGACACTGACAAGCATTTCCCAGGAACAGATGTTGCCATTTACCAGCTGCTGCCCGAGCGTCCTCTTCCCTCCACCCAGCGCACGGATAATTTCCGACAACTCATCTTCAAGAACCAGCCCCGACTCAAGCGTCCTCAGGGCAAGATACTTCTCGGGCGGGCTCAAGACATTGGCGGCAGGCAATATCTCGTCGAGTTCCAGGCGCAGCTCGCTCAAACGGATTGGCTCCGGTTTTCCCGTGACTGCGCCGTCTCTGGGGGCATAAACGAAATGAGCCGGCGGGCTGTAACCCTCCTGCAAACTCAGATCAGCCACGACAAGCGACGGGTAACAATTGATGAGAGGGAAAGCCACTCTTGATGTAATGCTCGCCAGCGTACCGTCGGGAAGCTCGACAAAGTAGCCGGACGGATTGATGAAAAAATGGTCACCGCTCAGATTACGAAACGACAACCAGGCATCTTTCTTGCGACACCAAATGCGTAGCAGCGGCAGCGGAAAGGATTCACTCATTTAATTGACAAGCGGTAGACTCTGACCATTCAGGACTAACTCTTTGCCCTATGTCCAATTTACCCGAAACTCAAGCTCAATAACCTGGATGGCGCGCCTGACAGAGCCTGGTCCTGGCTGCGACTAGCGAAAGTGGCGCCTGGCATCGCCTTGCCTGGACTCGCCCTGGAAAGCAAAGATATTAATAGTCTCAACTATCGAAAGGGACGCCCGGCACAACCTCTTTTGGAAGTTCAGCTTATCCTGCAAGCGATATAACGGCTCATCGAACCAGCGGCTATCGAGTGTATCTACATGCGCGCGTTCTTGCCGCAGTCAGGACAGAAAAAGAAGGTCGGGCTGACCTTGGCTCCGCAGTGCGGGCAATCGCGTAGCTCGATGCTTTCATCTCTAGTCGGATAACGGCCAGCCATCAGCTCGCTGAACTGCTTGCTCTCAGCCCACTCCTTCAACTCTTTGGCACGATAGACCGGCAGGGGGTGGCTGAGCCACAGTTCAAAGAAGAACTTATAAAACTTGTTGAGCATGTCATAGTCGAGATCTTCGTACTTAGCGCCCTGGCGGAGAAACTCGTCGACATCGAGGTGCTCATAGACGGTCTTGGAGCCAGCAGCCATCTTCATGTGCGTGGAGATGCAAATCTTTGGATCTTGCACGACAAGCAGCTCGGCGCGATCCGCTGTCAGCTCCGACTTGCGCGCCCAGTCAAAAAGGGCAGCCATGACGCCCATGCGGGCCAGAGGATGCGTGAGCCCGCCCAGAGAACGGAACAATTCCATCAAGAAAAACACTATCGTCCTGTAAAGCACATGCTCAGCCTTGACATGACCTAGCTCGTGTCCGATAACACCGAGCAGCTGGTCATCATCCAGGAGATCCACCAGGGCCGAGTGCAAGACTACAAAAGGACGCTCCGACCCGAAGGTCCAGGCATTTACTACAAAATGGTTGATCAAGAACAGATCCGGTTCGTGCATGTCGAGAATGTCGCAGGCTTCCCGGAGCATGCCATGTACTTTGGCGCATTGCTTGGGGGTGACATGAACGGCCTGACCGAGGAGCTCCACGCGCAGCTTGCGCTCGAAGCCCAGCTCAATCAGCTTCTTGAATAGCTTGTCGATAAACGGGATCTTGCGCACAACATCGAGAGCTGCCCTGTCGAGAGGGTGTTCAAAGGCGTTCGACGAAAGCCTGGGGAAGCGTCTCCTTGTTTTCTGCTGAACTGTGCTCATGCCGCCTCCAGAAGTGAAAGTACTCTGTCTCCTTTCTACCACCTCTTTCAACAGCTCACTCTAGCGAAAACCCTGGCAATGAAAAAAAATGCCCAGATAAGACAGCCTGACAATCAAGAACGGGCACTGCACACTGCCTAGCTCAAGCTTAAAATTTCCAGCCCGCGCCCGACAATAATAGCCATCTGTTCTCTAATCATCACGGCGCAAGCAGCCTCCACAACCGGCAGAGATGCCGCAATCTTTGGTTGAACCGGATTGGAGAGATCGACAACCGTGGCAAGATCACGTCCTTCCGGCGAGCGACCGACAACAACGGCTGTCCTTCCGGCAACAGTGAGAGCAACAGCGTCTTGCGGCAGGTCAGTCGAGCCCAGCGTCGGCAAGCCGATGTCCTTAAAGGACAATGTCAGAAGGAATCCCCGCAGATTCTGGTCCACTGCCGAAATCACCGCATAATCCTTTCCGAGAAAGAGGTCCCGGATGGCCAGATTGGGGAAGCGCCTGCTACCGACAGGCTCGGCCGCATCATTCATCCGGTATAGAGCCAGATCGTTCAAGCCGGCAAGCAAGAGCTGCCCGCCGTCAGCGGCAGCGCGCCGGAAAGCTGTCGGCAGCTCCAGTGATTTCTCCTCAACCAGTTGCTCGCTGACGCGTACGGGGCAGACGGAAGTGCTCTTTTCTTTGCTCTGAATGACATAAGCCTTCTGGCTGGTGGAATCATAAGTGAGATAGTTGCCGCTCACTTTCAAGACATCGCCGATATCGCCGGGCTTTTCTATGCGCCTCAAGCTGAGACCATCCCGGGAGAGGCAGAGCATGCGGTTGCCAACGCAAGACAGCGATTTGACCGTGCTGCCCACATCTGTGGCATCCAGCAAAACAGGCTTCTGGGGATTAGCAATATCGTAGAGCTTGAGATCGGCCCCGGCCAGAACGGCCCTGTCCCCCCAGACAGCTACGGCCGAGGCAGGCAGCCGCGGGATCGTGTGGCTGTACATATACTGCCAGCCACCCTTGCGGATATTGAGCACCTGCACCCCGCCCCAGTCGGAGGTCACATAAGCATCCTTGTCTTTGACCACGATACGCGCTTTTGCAGCCGGTCCTCGCGAGCCGGCCGGCAGCATGACAGGCGGCAGAACAGTCATGTCCAGATTCTTGCCGTAGGAGACCGGCACGACCACCTGCCGGCTCATCTGATTGGCCAGAACAAGGAATTGCCCCTTCTGGAAAGACGCGTCGAAGACTTCGCTCACCGGCAGCAGGGCTTGCGATACCACATGCGGTGTCGGTCTGAAAGCAATGAGCCGGATGTCATATTTTCGATCCAGGGACTGCCCTGCAACAGCCAGGATGTCCCTTGTTCTGGACATGACAGAATATGAGCCGTCGAGCTTGATGCTGGCTATCTTTTCCGGAATATGCGGGTTGGACAGATTTATCACATCCAGCTGCGTGCGGGGGCTTGCCTGCATCACAACAAGTTGCCTGTCCTGAATGTCCAGCTTAGCGACAGGCTGGTCGAAAGTGAGGGTTGAAAGCGGACTGACCGACTCATCGAGGCGGCGCTTGCCGGATACAGGAAAGACAAGCACCTGATTTTCCCCGTTCAGCCCGACGCCGCCCACCAGGACAACGTCCGGCGAGGCAGCCAGGCATGACGGCTCCGAGAAATAGCTAAGCGGCAGCCGCGACATCACCGTAGGATCGCTGGCCGGAGTGATCGAGATAGTAACGAGAAAATACTGGCTCTCCGCACCAGACTCGTACAAGGAGATGGCGTAAGCCCTGTGTTGCCCGCAGGTCAGGTCGACAGTCTTCTTGCCGATACCGAACAGCTCCCCGACGACATGCGGGCCGTCTTCACGCTTGAGATCGACTATTGCCAGCCGCCCGGACTGATCACTGAAAAGAGCATATCCCTTGTCGACAATGGCGGCATAATCCGGACTTATCGCCGGGGGCCAGGCTTCCCGACAGATGGAGCGTATGCCAGTGGCTTTCGCCTCATTCTTGGCCCGCCGGGACAAGGCTGCTTGCGGACAGAGAACGAATCCGAGCGAGCCTAGAATAAATTGTCGGCGCGAGAACATGAAAAGTGATCCCAAGAGCCTCATTCTCAGCAAGGAGCTGGCGTTCGCCCGAGCGCCCGCCCGTTTACAGAGTTCTAAAGCGTAATTACGCTGAGCGCACTCACGGCAAAACGCTACGTAAAAAGCTACCACAAGCCTGCAGCAGCATAATAGCCACCATCGGAGACAGATCGATACCGCTGATAGGCGGAATCACCCGGCGGAAGGGCAGAATAATCGGCTGGACCAGCCTGTCCAGAGTCTTAAAAGGCTGCTCATACCAGCGGATATTCGGAAACCAGCTAAGCAAGCACCAGACGACGACAAGCATCGTCCACAGCTGGATAAGACTGGCAACAATTTCCCCGATTGACATGTGCACGGCGTCACCTTCGCTAGACTGCCCTTAAGTTGAGATTGTAACATTTACATCTGCAGGAGATGCAGGGTTAATCCTGATTCCGTTCCGGGCGGCACTTATAACCATTTGAACAATCAGAAGCAAGCTCTGACCCGGGAACACCGGCTTATCGAGGCAATCAAAGCCTGGACAGGCGAGCGGCTTATCGGCGACGACTGCGCTGTCCTGCCTGGACAGACGCTCGTCACATCAGACAGCCTGGTTCAAGGCACCCATTTTCTTCTGCCTGGCATCGCGCTGGCGGATCTCGGCTGGAAAGCCGTTGCTGTGAACCTGAGCGATATCGCCGCCATGGCCGGGCGCCCGCGCTACCTGACTTGTAGCCTCACCATTCCCGAATTTCTGAGCGAGCGGGATGTGGAAGAAATGTTTCTTTCCATGGTCGACTGCGCGCGCACTTACCGCACGCGCATAATCGGCGGCGATCTCACAGCAGGCGACATCCTCGTCATCTCAATTACCGCTCTGGGGGAGACACACGAATCAGGCTGTTTGCTGCGCTCGACCGCCAGGCAGGGAGATGTGATTGTCGTCAGCGGGGATTTTGGTGCCAGCGCTGCCGGGCTCTGGCTGATGCAGAACGACATCCCAGGTTATCCTTACTGCCGTCAGCGCCACTTCCGCCCGACGCCCCGCCTGGAGAACTCCTGGCAGCTGGTGGAAGCAACAGGCTCCCGTGCCGCCCTCATGGATGCCAGCGACGGGCTGGCCGACGCGCTTGTGCAGATTGCCCGCGCCAGCGCAGTCGGCATGGAAATCGACGCCTCCCTGGTCCCTGTAGAAAAAGAGACCCTCGCTGTCGCCCAACTCAGCGCCAAAGATCCCTTTGAGCTTGCCCTGTACGGCGGCGAAGATTACGAACTGGTCGCTACACTCTCTAAGTCCGCCTGGGGAAAGCTGCAAGCTTCTTCCGGCACTGCCTTTCGAGCTATCGGACAGGTCACGAAGGCAAGCCCGGGGAAAGTGTTTGTCACCGGGCGCGGCACAGACCACAACAACGAGCTGGACCTGTCGAGAAGCTTCCAGCACTGGCTCTAGCATCCTCGCCTCTATCCAAGTCTGCCCGGCAAGTGCAATTGCTCGTCGAAAGCGGCAACCTGGCGCTAGTATCTCAAAACAGGTTTCAAGTTTGCCAGGACACAAGACAGGGTGTTCGACATCAGCTTGCCGCCGGGTATAAGAGCCTTTATGGTTTGAAAATTTCTCAAGAGAGATCCGCTGATGAAGGCAAGATTTATAAACAGCATATTTGCCATCGCTCTGGCAGCAACAGCTTTCATAACACCTGCTCTGGCAATCCCTGTGCCGGCCGGTCCTCCCTCATCATCGGGCAGCGACGCGCAACAAGTGGAGCAAAGCTGGCGCAGCCCAGCCAATTCCGGACAAGAAGCCGAAGGCGACGAGATCTGGCGGGATAATCATTCAGCCATCGAAGCTTACAAGCAAGGGAAAATGGATGCCGCGCAAGCAAGTCTGAAGAAGGTTACAGCGGCACTGGAACTAGAAAGGGGATCCGAACTGTCACTTGCGCGTGCACTGTCCAATCTTTCCCTTATTCTTGCCGAGCAATCGAAATCCGAGGAGTCTAAGGCTGCCGCCTGGCAAGCAGAGAAGCTATTGCGCCAGATATTCAATTCCGCCGATACTGCAAAGTATAAATCAGCCGGACTGCAAGAGATCCAACCGACATCGACATTGCGGCAGAAAGAGCAAGTCACCGCTGGCGAAGCTTGCAGTGCCCCTTCTCACGCGTGGCAGGAAGATTTCATCCAGGGAACCAGACTCAAGCAACAAGGTCGTTACAAGGAAGCAGAGCCGTATCTGGTTGCAGCGGCAAAAGAAGCAGCGGCGCAGGCAGCCAGTCCGAAGGATTTATCGATAGTCTACTCATTGCTGGGCGGAGAATACAGATATCTCGAGCGCTTCGACCAGTCAATCATCACGTACAAGAAGGCTCTTTCTCTTGCTGAGGCAGACAGCGGAAAAAACACTGCCAACTATGCAACCATCCTCGATAATCTGGCGCAAGTATATAATCAGAAAGGTGATTTCGCCGGCGCTGCTGCCTTGCAACAAGAGTCCATAGCCATCTACGAGAAAGTTCTTCCACCTACAGCCCCCGATCTGGCAGAAGTGTTTTGCAATTACGCAGAAACGCTTTCTCATACAGGCAACGCGGCGGCTGCCCAGAAGTATTATCAGCGAAGCATAGAAATCTATCAGGCTTCAGTGCCTCCTGATGATCTCCGCCTGGCCTTTGCCTTAGACAACTTTGCCAGTCTCTACTCTCACACTGGAAGGTTGAGCCAGGCCGAGTCCATGCAGAGAAAAGCCCTGAACATCTTCTGCAGCAAGCTCGGGCCCACGCACCCGGACGTGACAATTTGCCTCTGGAACCTTGCCAACACATTGGTGCAAGCAGGCTCAGACAACGAGGCCAGAAAATTGCTGGAAGAACATATAGTCGCACTCAAGGAGGGCAACTCCGCGCAATTGCCCTCCTTCCTCCACAAATACGCTCGCCTGATGAACGTAATTTTGGGCCGGCAAAAGCACTGATTACCTCTTGCCAAAGTTCACGGTGCAGGGAAGAGTTTCAAAGCCGGTTTATGCCTCTGTGAGACAACAATGACTCTTACACTTGTCTTAAAAGGGCGCTTGCCCACTTACAGGTGTTGGATAACATGTGCCAGAAAAGCAACTCAGCAAGCAAGGCAGGCCCCTGAAGACTTCTCGAATGTCATCGGCAACGCATAGGCCCAGAGCAAGATACAGACTATCAGTAGCAGAGATTTAAGCCACGACAGGCGACTGCACGGCATGGCAATATCCTTTCAATAACTCACTTTACGGTAAAATATCGTCAGCATTCAACCGGCACAACTAAAGAAAATCAAGGGCATCTGACCGGTTCCAAGAGTTCTGGGACTGTGTTGGCGTTGTTCAACAAACAGAAGGACACAATCATGAGCGATCCAGCAAAAGGACAGACGAAGTCTGGTGCCATTGCAGAACCATCCGACCGAGATGAGAGCGAGCAATTCTATCGGTTTCTGGTAGATGGCTTACTGGACGTGGCCATCTACTGGCTGAGCCCGTCTGGGAACATACAAAGCTGGAACAAAGGCGCCGAACGGATAACCGGATATAGTGCCTCCGAAGTCATTGGCAAGCACTTTTCAATGTTCTATATGAAAGATGATCGCGATAGAAAATTTCCGGATTATGAGCTGCAAGAAGCCGACCGTGTCGGGCGTTACGAAAGTAATGGCTGGCGCATGCGCAAAGACGGAGGCAAGTTCTGGGCAGACGTCATTATCGCCTCACTGCACGATGAAGATGGCAAGCCCAGAGGCTTTGCTAAGGTGGTGCGCGATGCCAGCGAGCGAAAGAAAGCCGAGGAGCTTATCGAACGCCAGAAACGGGATCTCATCGAGCTATCCACCCCGGTTATCCACCTCTGGCACGGAATTCTCGCTTTGCCTATAGTTGGAACGCTCGACAGCGCCCGCTGCCAGATCGTCATGGAGAAATTGCTTGAAGGACTGGTTTCCACTGGGTGCGGAGTGGCTATTCTGGACATTTCCGGAGTTCCCACAGTCGACACACTCGTCGCCCAGCATTTGATGAAAACAATCAGCGCCGCTCGCCTGATGGGCGCAGAATGCATCATCAGCGGTATCAGGCCCGAAACTGCCCAGACAATCGTCCATCTAGGCGTAGATCTCTCGACAGTCAAAACCAAATCGAGCATGGCAAGAGCTCTTGAAGAAGCTCTCTCATCCCTTAACATGAAAGTAGTCACCGACGGACACAGGAATTGATCCACCATGAGCACGCAAAGAATTCCCATCCTCAAGATGGGTGAGTTCCTGCTCGTCACCATTCAAGTAGAGATGGACGACCAGCTGGCAATGTTCTTGCAGGAAGACCTTACGAACAAGGTTAAGGACACAGGCGCCCGAGGCGTACTTATGGACATATCATCGCTTGATATTATCGATTCTTTTCTGGGGCGGATGCTCTGCACAATAGCCTCCATGACCCGCATCCTGGACGCCGAGACGGTGGTTGTTGGCATGCAGCCGGCTGTGGCCATAACTCTGGTCGAACTCGGATTGACATTGCCCGGCGTCCTCACAGCCTTGAATGTAGAAAAGGGCATGGCCATATTGGAGGAGAGACTCAGACATGGAGGAGAGGGTGCCAATGCATGCGATACTGGGCAACGAAATGCTGTCGGTATCCAGTGAGCCTGATCTCATTGCCGTAAGAAACAAGGCCAGGTTGCATGCCCGGGCAGCCGGGTTCGGGCTCACTGATGAAACGAAGCTGGTTACAGCCGTTTCCGAACTCGCACGCAATATGATTTCCCATGGGGGAGGCGGGCAAGCTTTGATCGAGGATCTGGAGCAGAACGGGCGTCAGGGAATACGAGTAACATTTACAGATCGAGGCCCGGGAATTGCCAACATCGGGCAGGCCATGCAGGACGGCTATTCATCGATCAATGGTCTGGGGCTAGGGCTTCCAGGAGCCAGGAGACTCGTACACGACTTCGAGATCAAATCCAGCGCGAAAGAAGGAACGCACATTGTCATTGTCCGGTGGAACCGATGTTAGCACAGGCACACAACAGCTATTCGATAACCGATGATAGCCTGACAGGAGAGCTGCGCAGAGCAGTGAGAGATCTAGCTGCAGAACATGGCTTCACAACTGAAGGCATAGGCAAAGCAGAAATCATTGTCTCGGAGCTTGCCTCCAACCTGGTGAAACATGCCATCTCCGGCAGAGAGATATTGATAAATCTCCTCGATGATGGCGGCATCAATGCACTCGAGATGATCTCGCTAGACAGCGGTCCTGGCATAGCGGACACAAGAAAAATGCTGCAAGACGGCGTGTCAACAGCCGGCACCCTGGGCGGTGGACTAGGCGCCATCAGGCGGCTCTCCGACGAGTTTGAAATCCATTCCCGCATCGGGCGGGGCACAGCAATTCTCTCCAGAGTCCTGGCTAAACGGACAGGC
>JAHFBI010000191.1 GCA_023250095.1 Candidatus Melainabacteria bacterium | reverse complement strand
CTTCAGTAAATACGAGCCCAGCGCCTCTTGCGATTCGAAGTACATTGCGTTTCTCCTTTCGGATGCGCCTGAGCCACCATCTTGTTCACAAGGCAGCAGCAGGCTAAAGCCGTTGGTTAAGCGGTCCGGGGTTACGAGTTATCGGTTTGTGCCGCAGGCTCACCACGAGCCAAAAGCGGAGGTGAGAAACCTCTGTACAGAAGGCCGCCGTGCTTCCAAATGAAAGTTGTCTTCCCTTGGCTGTTCATCTGGCTACCTGAATGTTGGTGCCACGCTGACCCGGGCAGCCAAGGGCTATCTTCAAGGAAGGATGCCAAGGCGCGGGGCAGGGATAAACCTGCCCGATTTGCCGGAGTGTCGGCTGTTACGATGCGTTTTGCATGCGCTTGCGACGACGCGTACCAATCAAGATGCCGAGCGCGGCTGACAGCCAAAGCCAGACAGCTATCGTCAGGTGCGGGCTCAGAAATCCGATTAGGATACCTGTAAGCCACGTAACTGGCAAGGACACAGAGGGGCGGACGTTTGTGCTGCACAGGAGATACTCGCCCACGATCAAGGCGAGCATCAATGAGGGAACGAGAATATCCGGCGTTGTTATCATGATCTGTCCTTTCAAGACGTGCCAGGAAGTCCTGGCTATCAGTTGAATGGTTGAGCCGGAGGAGTCCTGTTGCGACTGGTTAGCCGCGTGGACGATCCAGCTGGGTTACCGTTGCGCCCGTATAGGCATGGACAGTCGAGCCCTCGTAAGCGGTGACATTCGAGCCCCTGTAGGCGTGGACGGTCGAGCCCGTATAGGCATGGACAGTCGAGCCCTCGCCGGCGATTACAATCGAGCCTTCGTAGGCGTGGACCGTCGAGCCGGCGCAGGCGTAGACAATCGAGCCCTTTTGGGCGAAGACAATTGTGCCCGTATAGGCGAAGACAGTCGAGCCCTTGTGGGCATGAATCACCGAGCCCTTGTAAGCGGTGACAATCGAGCCCTCGTAGGCGTGGACAATCGAGCCCTCGTAGGCGTGGACAATCGAGCCCTCGTAGGCGTGGACAATCGAGCCCTCGTAGGCGAAGACAGTCGAGCCCTTGTGGGCATAAATCAACGAGCGAGCGTAAGCATAGACAGTAGAGCCTGCTTGGGCGGTGATCTTCGAGCCCTTGAAGGCGCAGATAGTCGCACCCTCGTACGTGTCGACAATCGCGCCCTCGCCGGCGACGATTGTCCTGTCGGGGCGGAAAGTGACGTGACCAGATACCACTTTGATTTTCATGCTATTTCCTTTCAAACGCGCGTTTGCGCGACCGGCGATCAAAGCCGCCGGTTAGTTGTTAATCCAGTGCCGCACGGCAAGTCGGAGCAATGCCGCCGTTCCAGTGGGCAACTCGCTGTAATCTTGAGTAATCTCGGTGTGTGCTGGAATGTCAGCAACAGCTCGGCAGCAGAGAATCCCATTGTTGAATGGTTTCTTGCGCTGAACCAGATTCGGGGCACCTGCCACAGCAGGCAAGAGCGTCAGTTGATGGCATCGGCTGAGCTCTCTTGCTGGCAATCGAGCACGAAAAGGTCATGCCCGCGACATTATCGTCGAGCTGGTGCATGTGACTGGTTAAACACAAAAACGCAGTCCTGAAAGCACGTCTTTGAGATATCGGGGGAAAACCGCTCAGCTGTTCGATAAGCATGACGCCGTTGGGGACTCCCCAGCCTGTGGGGTAGTCCCAGCCGGGGCCCGCGGGTAAACCAGTGCCTTGTCCGCCACCGTTGGCGCCTGCGGTTATGTCGAGAAAGGCTCCGCCGCAGCCCGGCTGAGCGGTACAGATGCGGTAGAGTGCGGGGTTGGCAGGGCCCAGGTGGATTCCGCTTGCCTGGCTGGCAAGCGTCCAGAAGGCGGCCCAGTTGGGAGCCGCAAAGCTTGTTCCTCCCAAAAGTTGCCACTGCCCCTGGTGGTACGTTGCGTAGCCCGTGTTTGGGTCGGAGACCAGGGCAACGTCTGCAGCCAGGCGGAAATCGTAAATGGCAGGTCCAACGCCCAACTGCCAGAGGGGGCGCGCGAACAGCCCGGAGGCTGCCCCGCCGGAACCAGACCAGGCAGTTTCATTGCGGCGGGTACCGTCGGTGGAAAGCGTTAGAGATGTGCCTCCCACTGCTGTGACATTCGGGTCGCTGGCCGGGCAGGCCGCGCTTGTGGCGCTCGGTTCTGAGCATCTGTACGCACCCCGGTCGCCCGAGGCTGAAAAAAAGGCCATACCCTGGACGGCACCCTGCTTGAACAAATCTGCCATTGGCATGTAGGCGCTCGGGCTGTCAGTCTCGCAAAAGGACCAGCTGATCGATACAACCTGGGCTTTGTCCTCATTTACAACAGCATCCAGAATCTTGGTGAACCATGCGCTGTCGGGGCGGTTCCCCAGATACATCAGGATGTCGGCCCCGGGTGCTTGCGCGCCTGCTTGTTCGAGATCAAGGGTAGTTTCAAGGTTATTCTTCTCCAGGGGCGGACCTCCAGCAAACACCACATCGGTTATTGTGCCTGTGCGCCTGATGCCAAACGCCTGCCAGTATTGTTCGACATCTTGACGGCTGTAGAGACCAAAGCTGATTATTGCTATCGTGTTCCCTTCGCCTCCGTAAGGCTGTGGCGCACGCTGGTTGTTGGCATTTGGGAAGCTATAGGTCGTGGACACCAACTGCGGGCTCAAGCCGGGGTGGTCTTCCGGAGGCGTGCTTGAAGGCGCGTGGGTTGTCGACTGCCATTGCTGCTCCTCCAGCCCGATGATGACCGCCAGTACGGCAGACAGCGGGTGGCTTGTCCGCCCGCTGCCCTGGAGGGTATACCTGTGGATTGGGCCGGCGTGGTATTGCTCGCCGGGCTGGCTAAGCGCTGCCTTGAGCTGGCTATTCGTGCCGGACGCCCAGATGAGCAGTCGGTTGGCCGATATCCTTGTCACCTCCAGTCCTTTGCTTTTCAGGTGGGCTACTACTTCGTCCACAACCGATTGTTCGGGCGAATGGCGTTCCACAAATTCCTGGGGCGTGATCCATTTGCGGAATTGAGGCGAGAGCGGATCAGATTGGCGGCGCAGTAGTTCATCAAGCCCTTGCTCGTCTCGGAGCTTCAGGCGGAAGAGGACTTCAATCTTTTCCTCTTCTTTAGCGCCGGCGGACACTGCCTCGGTGTGTGATGTAAAACCGGCCGTGAGCACTGTGACCGGCGGAATTTCTGAGTACCCGCCGCCACCGTTGTCTGCACTGGATTCGCTCGGCAGAAAAATAAAGCAAAGACATAAGCCAAGAAGTCGAGCGTATTTCATTGCTGTCCTTTGACCGCTGGCGAAATCCGGCGGAATATACGCCACCGGCAAAAGTCCTGTTACGGTCACAACTGCTTTTCTCATTGTTCTTCTCCGCATCACCTGCGCGTCGGCGCCTAAGCTGGCGGCGGTAATCGGCTTTAGCAAACAGGCTTCACATCAGCTCTGTTCGTGTTGGATGTGATCTGGTACGAGATTACGCTTGGCGGCTTTGCTGCGCAGCAAGCAATCCCCATCGCTCAGCGGCAGTTTCTTCAATCAGCGACAGGCGGACCGCAAACCTTAGCTTCAGTTCCACAAGCCATGTCTCCAATCCGGCTCGTCTCTTGACCTTTGACTAGTCTGACTGATCAGCTGTCTAAACGATCTGTTCTTCTCTGGCAAGCCCGCCTCCTCGAAGGTAGATCAACGCCCGATCGGCTCATCGCACTGCTGCTTCAGGCGCATCACCGTCTGCCTTATCGCAGAGCCTTCCAAAAGCGGTAGTTACACCAGGCTACCCCCAACAGCACTCCCAGCACCAGTGCCGTAACACTTATAATTATCGTCCACATCTCGATCACCTCCTTTCTTGAGTCGAACAGAATCATTTCCTGGGTGGCCCCCAATTCGGTTAGCGCACCGGCCCCATTTTCGGTTGACGAAAACACTGACGCAGTGCATCCTCAAAAATTTGCCGTGCCTGGTGTAAGAACCATCTGTCCTCGAAACTCAAATCGCTGTCAGATTGTCTCCTCTTAATCTCGGCAATGCGCAGCTCATACTCCCTAACGCGCTCTTGCACGTCAGATTTAGTGGGGAAAAGCGGCGGCAATTCCCTGGGATTGCTCTTATCGGTTGTTTCCATGGCATTTCTCCTTTTGGATGAACACCGGGCGAGCTGCACAGCTCGCCCGGCAACCTACTTGGACAGGTTCGCCATGTTCGCAAGTCCCTTGTCGAGGAACTCGCGCAGTCTGCTTGTTCGTGTTGGATGTGATCTGGTACGAGATTACGCTTGGCGGCTTTGCTGCGCAGCAAGCAATCCCCATCGGTCAGCGGCAGTTTCTTCAATCAGCGACAGGCGGACTGCAGTCTGTTTGCACTCATTAGGACTCCCATGGATTGAAGGCAGATATTTGCCCGACTTTGAAATCGCCGATATTCCTGGTAACTATAGTTAGGTCGTGACAAAGCGCGGTGGCAGCGAGCAAGCCATCAATGACAGCTATGTGCTTCCCTTCGCGGTTAGCCTGTGCAGCAAGCAATCCCCATCGATCAGCGACCGCTTCTTCAATGGGCAACAGGCGGCCTGCAAACCTTAGCTTCAGTTCCACAAGCCATGTCTCCAATCCTGCACGTCTCTTGACCTTGGGGAGCTTTTCCAGTCCTTTCCGAATCTCGCCGAGCGTCAGGACACTAATGTAAAGCGATCTCTCATCACTCGATCCTATCCATTCCAAGACGCGTGGCTCAGGCTTGAGGCGAACAAGCTCCGAAATGCAGTTTGTATCGAGCAAAAAGCCCCTCATAACTCAATGTCGCTTCCGGCGTCTTTGTCCCTCTCAAAATCCAGTTCGAGACCCACAAGAGGCGATTTCCGGAAGAACTGTAACAGGCTACTCGGTTGACGGGCACGGGAAATTAGCTGCTCGAACTGCTCTGTTGGGATCATGACTACTCCGTCCTTACCCTGGCGCGTGATCAGTTGCGGGCCTTCCGTTCTAGCCAGGCGGAACACCTCGCTGAAGCGTGCCTTGGCTGTTTGAACCTGCCACGTGCGGCTGGCAACTTTCAGATAGTTGAGATTGGATGTTGTGTTTTGATGAGAGGGCTTTTTCATAAAAATGATTGCTGGCTAACTAGTCTGACTGGTTATTAGTCTAAACGATCTGGTCTCCCCCGGCAAGGCAGCACAGTCGCTCTGAGTGCCACTTCGCCAGCTCCGATTGCGACATTGCACAGAGTCCGATTAAGAATCCCATTAGCGTGCCAGGCAACAGATGTACAGCTTTAATCAGTCCTTGCCTCCTTTCAGTCGGAGCGTATCGGTCGGCATCGAACACGAATTCGATGCCGACCGAGGATCATTGTTGCAAGAGTTAGCCAGGGGTTACTTCTTTGGCTCTGACTTCTTCGCGCCGCCGCGAGCCCGGCTCCAGATAGCGCCTGGAAAGCCCATCAGCCCGGACAGAAGTCCCGGGTGGTGCGGATCCACTGGCGCATCGCCGGCAGCCTCGTCTTCTGAGGTGCAACCTTTACACTGTTCGTGAGTCTCAACGTTTGGCTCATCTGGAACGAGTCGAACAGGGCTCGCCTTAACGGCGCACGAAGAGCTGTTGAACAGCTCTTCCCACTGGGGTCCAAGGATGGTCTCCTGCGTAAGCAGGACCTCTACCATGTGCTTGAAACAACCCTTGTTCTCCTCGATTAGGCGGCGGGTCTCGGCGTAGCACTGGCTGATTATGAGTCGCCATTCACTGTCGATTTCATTGGAGAGCTCAGGGCTGATACCATTGCTTGTGGCCATGGTGCGCCCCAGAAACGGAGCCGAGCCACCTTCTCCAACCGAGATTGGGCCAACCTTGTCGGACATGCCAAACTTGGTGACCATCTGCCGGGCGATATTGGTCGCCTGCTCGAAGTCGTTTGATGCCCCCGTGTCGACCACGCCGAGGATGACCTCCTGGGCCACACGTCCACCCATCGCCATCATGATCCGGCTGATGAGTTCTTCTTTGGTGTGTCCCCAGCTTTCACCCTTGGGCAAGGCCAATGTATAACCGAGGGCCTGTCCCCTGCTGACGATGGTGATCTTGACGATCGGATGTCCACCTTGCCCCGTCACAAACCGCCACCAGGAGATGAACGCGTGGCCTAGCTCGTGTACAGCTGTATTGAGTTTCTGCGCCTGGGTCATCACGTGGTCTGAGGCTAGACCGAGTTGGATTCTCGTGATGCCTTCGTCGAAGTCAGTCATTGTAATTGAGGCTGGAACCAGAGCTTCAGCCTCTTGCTCGCTCTTGCCTTCGGCAATGAGCGTGGACATTGCCATCTCGCGTCGTTCGGCGGCCACGTGTGCGGCCTCGTTGCAGACTCCTGCAAGTTGAGCGCCGCTCATTCCGGGCGTGCCGGCTGCAATCAAAGAAAGGTCAGCATCAGAACCCAGGGGCTTATTGCGAGTGTGGACTCGAAGGATCGCCAGGCGCGCGGCCACATCCGGATTCTCCACTGAGATTTGCAAGTCAAACCTCCCCGGTCTGGTAAGAGCCGGGTCGAGAACGTCCGCGCGGTTGGTGGCAGCGATAAGCTGGATGGCGTCGTTGGAGGCAAAGCCGTCCAGCTGGACCAGCAGTTCGTTGAGTGTCGACTCTCGCTCGTCGTTGGTGTTGCCGACGCCGGCACCGCGCTGGCGTCCGACCGCATCGATTTCGTCAATAAAGATAATGGCTGGTTTTTCCTTGCGGGCCTCGTTGAACAAATCACGAACGCGAGCAGCGCCAAGCCCGACAAACATCTCCACAAACTGCGAGGCTGAGATGTGAAAGAAAACAGCTTTTGCCTCGCCGGCGACAGCTTTCGCTAGCAGCGTCTTGCCGTTTCCCGGGTCGCCGACGAGAAGGATGCCCTTTCTGGGTGTGCCGCCCACCCGAGCCAGCCGCTCGGGATTTTTGAGATGTGCCACTGTGCGGGCAAGCAACCGTTTGGCTGCCTCGCAGCCCGCCACGTCGGCAAAAGTAGTCTTTACTTCCTCTGGTCTGATCCTTTGCGCCCCTGATTTCTGGAGCTTGTCGTGCTGCGCCTGAGAGCCCTGCGCGCCACCGGGCCCGCGTCGGCTTAGTCGGAACATCCAGACCATGAAGCCGATCGGAAGGATAAACATCGCCACATTCAGCAGCAAGGGAAACATCCCGCTGGCGGCCGCTGGCGCTTGTTCGCTACGCCCATCAATGTGCACGGACTTGGAGGCTGCCAGACGGTATAGCTCATCGGCTGCGCCCTGGCTTGGCACAGAAGCCTCTCCGTCTTGTCCGCTCTTGAATTTTATGCGGACCTCATCCACGAGCCCAGCTTTATTCTTGACAAAAACGAGTTCCTGAATGCCTTCAGGTCGATTCACAATTTCTTGCCGAATCTCCCAGAAGCTCAGGGCCCTGGGTCCTGAGGGCTGTGCTTGAGGAACGCTGCTCATGCTTGTGTTTTTGAGCTTTAAGAGATCCTGAGCCGAAGGGCCGAATGGCTCCAACCATGCAAAGGCAGCCATTGTCAGGACCAGTCCTGCCAGCAGAATCTTGGTCAATTTCTTTTTGTTTTTCATTTTCATTCTCATTGCGATGCGTGCCGATAAGCCTTTCACGGGCACGGCACGCTCGCGGCTCAGACACAGATTTGCTCGTTGCCTGCCTGGACTTCGACGCAGGGCAAATCTGTGTGTCAGTTGATAGATCCCATGGGCAGTGTCTTACTAGAGGTTGAAGACTTTCTCCCAATCGTGTTCGAGTTGCGCCGCTATGTCCGTGTGCCCCAAGCGCCGATACAGGGCAGCGGGTTCTTTCAAGCGGTTCTGAGACGTGAGCACAGGCGTGAATACTGTCCAGGCTCAGCGCTGCATTGGAGCCGAGATCGGCATCTTGTTTCTTCAAGCTTGATTTACCAGCGCTGCTGCCAGAGCAAAGCTTCATCTCTTGTACCATGCTGAGATGCAGATATGACAGGTAGTTGATGCGGGTAGGACTTGGGTTGGAGAGTTCCTGCGGGAAGGAAGCGGATTGAATTGATGTGATGTCAAGGTACCAGGGCTTTGGGGTCTCAGGCAACGATCTGCGGGCAATAAAATGCCTTCAGGGCGCGCTTGTGCATGTTTACATGAGCTGCTCCTGGCGCGTTCAGGCCAGCTCCACTTCCTGTCCTGGGCCAGCACTCTTGACCGGGCTGCTCTCTTGGGGCGATACTCTTGCCCTTGCTCGGCGGCAGGCAAGAGAGGGAGCCCTGGTGGCTTTCTGGCACAACAGCAAATTGAGTGGCGGCTCCACAAGTCTGCCAGAAGTAAGGCAAAGCTCAGGTATCAGGTCGGCGCTGCCAGGCTCGGGTAGCTCGTGCAGCAATGCTCGCTGGCGCATTCAGGCCACCTTACCTGCTGTAGCCTGGGCCGGTAACAACGGGTCAAAGTACAGCAAAAAGCTTCTCATGTGAATGCTTCTGTCTTCAGACGAATACCCCGGCTACAATAGGCGTCAAGATGGACGTTCAGCTCGATCTCGAGTATAAATCGGCGATTCCGCCCTACCGCAGGCTTTCCGATGCGCTGCGCAAGGCTATTCTTGAAGAGCGGCTGAAGCCGGGGCAATCACTCCCGTCTGTTAGAGAGCTTGCAGGCTCGCTCGGCGTTTCGCGGGCAACAGTGCTAAAGGGGTTGGAAGACCTTGAAGGTCAAGGTTACATACAATGCCTGCCAGGCCGCGGCAGCTTTGTGAACCGGAGCTTGCGCGGGAACTTCGACTTGATGGCAGCTGGAGAATGTAGCCCTGATGATCCGCCTGAGGGGGCGATGCCGATTCGGTACTCCAGTTATGGACAGCGCCTGCTGGAGAACGCTTCTCTGGAGCCTGCGGCCGCGGAGATGCTCGAGCTGTTGAATTATGCACAGCCTCCGCTGGAGCTCTTACCTCTGGCCCAGTGGAGGGAGATGTTGCTGCGGCATTGCCGGATGCGCGATCTGTCTCGGCTGGTCTATAATGTCGAGCCATTTGGTTACTCGCCGTTGCGTGGTGCTCTGGCAGCCTACCTCGCTCGATCCCGTGCAGTCAGGTGCGGCGCCGACCAGATAGTGATATTTTCCGCCGGCCAATCTAGAATCGACACACTGGGCAGTATTTTGCTCAATCCTGGCGATTGCATAGCCGTCGAGAATCCCTGTTTTCCTGGCGCTCCATTTACACTGGCTGCTCACGGAGCAAGGGTGATACCGGTGCCCGTTGATGAGCAGGGAATGAATATTGAATATCTGAGCAAGGTGCCCGAGAAAATCAAACTCGTGTATGTCGTTCCGTCGCACCACGATCCAACTGGCGCCGTGCTGTCGCTTGCCAGGCGTCGGCAGTTGCTTGACTGGGCAAGGAGTTCTGGCGCAATGATACTAGAGGATGATTATGACAACGAGTTCAGGTACGGTGCTCGTTCCTTGCCATCGCTGCAGGGTCTTGACTCTGGTAACT
>JAHFBI010000462.1 GCA_023250095.1 Candidatus Melainabacteria bacterium | reverse complement strand
AGACCCGTACCAGTCATCCACGTCGCCTTACACAACTCCTGAGGCACAAGAGGCGGCTTCCACAGAGCATATGCCCGCAGAGATGGGACAATTCATCGATCTCATTACCAAGCGCCAGCACAGCTTGCTGCTCGGGCACCTTTTCGTCGAAGCTGGCGTAGTTCCCGAGCCTTGCGTCGATGCGGCGCTCAAACTTCAAGAGATGGTTCGGCAGGGCAAACTGACCAACGATGCTGCTGTCGAGGCCCTTAAACGCGCGGCCGAGAATGGCGGGAATCTCGACGAGTCAATCGTGGCAGCATCGAAAAAGGTTTGCGATCCCAGAGATATGGCCAGGAGAGCTATCGGGCTTTTGCAAGACGCCGGTATCCTCACGGATCAAGACATCAAGACCGCGGCCGCAGTGCGCTCCAAGCATGGCGGCGATGTAGGCACGATACTTGTCGCAGCTGGCAAAGTCGAAAAACTGGCGCTGGAAGCGGCCAGCAAGTGCCAGCCTCTGATAATTTCCAACCGCGTAAGCCACGATCAAGCAATGCAGCTTCTCAACTATTGCCAGCGCTCGAAAGTAGACATGGATGCCGCTCTCAAAGAGCTGAATATCGTCACGTGATCCGTGATCCGTGATCCATAATCCGTGATCCGTAGCGGCAAAAGCCATTGAGTCAAGTCTAGGTATATAGCGCCATATCTGGTAACGTGAGCTAATTTTTGTCAGGCTGCTCGGGCACCTTCGACTGGAGCTTGATGCGCTCACCCTCGTCCTCTTTGCGCAAGCTGCCGAAGTTCACGGACACCGGCTCGGCGGCATCGGGGTTGTCCAGTCCGAAATAAGGCTGAGGATAAAAGCCGAAGGTTCCAGCAATGAGAGAGTTAGGAAAGGACTCGACAGCGGTGTTGAACTCTTTGACATTAGCATTGTAAAAACGTCTTGCCTGGGAAATACGCGTCTCTGTATCGCCGAGCTCTCTTTGCAATTGGTTGAAATTCTCATTGGCTTTGAGATCCGGATACGCTTCACTGACAGCCATCAACTTGCTCAAAGCGCCGCTCAGAACATTCTGCGACTGGACCTGCGCCTCGATTGGACCCTGCATCACCGCAGAGTTCCGCGCCTTGATGACAGCCTCCAGTGTGTCCCTCTCGTGACCGGCATATCCTTTCACCGTCTCGACGATATTGGGAATCAAATCGAAGCGCCGGCGCAATTCGGTATCGATGGCCGACCAGCTTTCGCGCACATTCTGCCGCATCGCCACCAGGTTGTTGTATGCGGCAATTATCAAAAAAACCAGGACAACCGCCCCTACGATTACGGCAATCAGAAACGGCATCGCTAATCCTCCCACTGCCACGGCACATGTCATTGGCTATAATAGCAGCGCATAGCGGCAACAACACACCTGGGAGCATTGAACCTTGTCCTACCCTCTTTACTTCAGGCGCCTCGTTCTGCAAGTGATTCTGGTACTGGCGCTGGTGCCATGCGCTGCCTTGCCGTGTCTGGCTGAGGTCATTCGTACATTTCATAGCGAAGTGGCAGTAACCGATCAATCCACTCTCGATGTTGTCGAGAAGATAGTCATGGATTTTGAGAACGCGCAGAAACACGGAATCTACAGAATTATCCCAGTCCATTACACACGAGAGAGAAACAGCTACACCACGGGGCTCAAAGTAATCGGTATCACCGACGAGAACAATTCCCCGCTGCAGTACACAATATCGAAGCAGGGTCCAGATGTCAGTATCCGTATCGGCAGTCCGGATGTCCTTTTGACCGGCGCGCACACTTACGTCATCCACTATGTCCTCAACCGGGCAATCAATTTCTTCAAAGGCTCCCCGGAAATCTACTGGAACGCCACCGGCAACGAATGGCCCTTCCCCATGGAGAATGTGTCAGCCGTATTCCATATCCCGAACAATATCGACCCTGACCTGGTGAAAGAGCGTTGTTTCGTCGGCTGCCAGGGAAGCACCATAGCAGGGAACATCAGCCACAAGGACCACAGTCTTATCTTTGGAACCGAGAAACTTCAACCGGGCGAGGGACTGACATTTGTCGTCGGGCTTCCTGAAGGCAGCATCAAGCCGCCCTCCACCTTTCAGGAGATTGCTGAAATCCTCTCCGACTGGTGGCCCGCCGTGTTCAACCCGCTTCTTTGTGGAGCGCTCCTCTTTGCCCAGTGGTGGCATTTCGGACGCGATCCGGGAAATCCCCATATTGCCGGAGTCGAATGGAACCCGCCGCCGGGGCTGAGTCCGGCCGAGGTGGGGACGCTCATCGATGAAAGCTGCGACATGTCCGACATCGTTTCCACTCTTGTCGATCTCGCCGCTCGCGGCTATCTCAAGATCAAAGAGTTGCCTCCGCAAGGGCTGATTTTCGCCAGCAAAGATTATCAATTCATCAAGCTGCCCATGCCTGACAACACCGCTCCCCTGAAGCAGCATGAAAGACTATTTCTTACTGCGCTGTTCGGTTACAGCAAGGAAGATGTACGACTCTCGGATCTGCGCTATGAGTTTTATCCGAACCTTTCAGCAATTCGCGACGCGATTTATTCTTCGCTCGTGCATAATGGCTATTTCAGCCAGAATCCCTCCAGCTGCCGCAATTTCTATTATGGGCTGGCAATGTTTCTGTGCA
>JAHFBI010000461.1 GCA_023250095.1 Candidatus Melainabacteria bacterium | reverse complement strand
CGACTCTGCCGGGGCAAGAATCACGGATCAAATCGAGATGTTCCCCGGTCGGCGCGGTGCCGGGCGTATTTTTTACAATCAGGTTCAGCTTTCCGGCTATGTTCCGCAGATCTGTCTCTTGTTCGGACCGTCTGCCGCAGGCGGGGCTTATATCCCGGCTTTTTGCGACATCATCATCATGACTGAAGGCAGAGCTTCCATGTATCTAGGCTCTCCGCGCATGGCCGAGATGGTCATTGGCGAGAAAGTGACGCTGGAAGAAATGGGCGGTGCGCGCATGCATTGCACTGTCAGCGGCTGCGGAGACGTACTTGTCGCTTCAGAGGAGGAGGCGATCAAGCTTTGCAAGGACTATTTGCGTTTCATGCCAGCCACCTGCGACGAGCAGGCGCCTTGCGTTCCCGCTCATGAGCCGGAGTCTTTCGAGAAGTCAATTGAAGAGATCATTCCCCGGCAAGAGAATGTTCCTTTCGATATGTATGGAGTGATTGAGCGTCTTGTGGACAAGGGCACTTTCTTCGAAATCAAGAAATTGTTCGCTGGCGAGCTCATTACCGGACTGGCTCGCATTGGCGGCAGGGCTGTTGGGATTCTGGCCAACCAGCCAAGGGTCAAGGGCGGCGTGCTCTTCGTCGACTCGGCGGACAAGGCGGCTCGTTTTATGTGGTTGTGCAATGCTTTCAACATTCCGCTTCTTTTCCTTGTGGATGTGCCTGGCTTCATGATTGGCACCAAAGTCGAGCGCGCCGGAATCATCAGGGCTGGCGCCAAGATGGTTTCGGCTGTTTCTTCGGCTGATGTGCCGAAAGTTTCGGTGATAGTGCGCAAAGCTTACGGGGCCGGACTCTATGCCATGTGTGGCCCGGCTTTCGAGCCGGATGCCTGCCTGGCATTGCCTACCGCCTGTATCGCCGTCATGGGGCCTGAAGCTGCGGTCAATGCCGTCTACTACAATAAGATCATGGAGCTGCCTGAATCGGAGAGGGCGGCTTTTGTGGAGCAGAAACGAGCCGAATACCGGCAGGATGTGGATATCTTCCGGCTGGCATCCGAGATGGTGGTCGATGGCATAATAGCCGGGCACAATTTGCGCCGGGAGCTGATCAGTCGTTTCAATGCTTATGCCGGCAAAAAAGTGTCGAGCCTGAAGAAAAAGCAGAGCGTGCTACCTGTATAAATCAGGCAGATCTATGCAGTGATGCTGCTGGCGGATCCACCCCTTGGCAAGTTGGGGGTTTTGCTGTTAAATGGGTTTAGTGGCGTTCCGCGGGCCAGAACTCTCCTAGGGGAGGGGGGTTTCCGCGCGAAATCTGGTGGGGATGGAATCTTGTCCTTCGAAGGGGGAAGGACGGGCAGTTGCAGGCAGGAAGGCTCGAAGTCAACTTTCGAGATCAAACAGGCTCGGCCCGGTCGCAGTAAGGCGTTTCGGATGGGCGCCGCCTGAGTTTCAGGCAGTGGCATGCAGGTGGAAGGTAGTGGTGTATCTGGTGCCATGAGGGCGGGATTGTCTGTGCCATGATGGAGGCTCGGAGACCTATGGATGAGGATCTGGCAGAGCAGCCGGACAGGGGTGTGCTCGCTCTGGAGAGAGGCTACTATTGCGAGGTCGTTCGTTTGCTGAATAGACGGCTCGGCGCCGGGCAGCAGGAGGACTGGCGGCAGAGACAACACTTAGCTATGGCTTATTATCTTGCTGATTGCCTGCTGCAAGCGCAAGCTGAGTTCCAGGCAATCGAGCAATTCTGTCCGCAGAAGGAGTTGAGGCAGCAAGCCAGGCAGGCTGTGCTGTTGCTGAATTTGCAAATTTTGCGGCGGGAGTAGGATGTCCATGGCTCTATCCGCTTTTGCTGCCAGGCAGCAAAAGTACTACGCGCGGCCGGCTCTGGTATCGAAGGCGGTAGCAAAATAAGGATGGCAATCTTGCGCCATGATGTCATGAGCACAAGGCTTAAATCGGGAGGACGGAAGCCTGTCTTTGCGTGCAGGTCTGAGCTGATCCTGCCCTACATGTTGACAAAACGAGACAATTCACTTGGCAACCGCGGCCAATTGGTGTTAAATGACGTTAATGGTATTGGGGCTTGTTTCCGGTAGAGGGGTACCGGGCTTTTACAAGCGGCCACCATGTGAAACTACAGGGCAATGTTTTTTGTTGGCACCAGTGGCGGGTGCCTGCCTTGGAGTTGAGTTGGCGCTGTTTGAAAGGCAATCTACGTTTGGGTGGGGAATACTTCTGGTGATCTCAAATATTTCTATGGCAGTAAAAGAAGTTGCATTCGATCCCGTGCTGAAGGCGCTCGGTCGCGTCGTGCAGCAACGCAGGACTATGATGTCCATATCGCAAGAGGAGCTGGCTCGAAGAGCCAGGCTCCACCGCACATATGTGAGCGATGTGGAAAGAGGCTCTCGCAGCGTCTCTTTAATCACTCTCTGCAAGCTTGCCGAAGCTCTCGAAACCACGGCCTCGACCCTGGTGATGTCAGCGGAAAAAGGCTCAGCTAGCGGCGACATTAGATAAATTTTGTCTGGTTGGAAATATCCATGTTTCCGGCGTCCAATTGGCTTGGCTGGCTGATTCCGCCTGGCTGATCAAGCCTTAAGTTGACCGTTGCAAAGAGTCGCGTGTATGATGCCTCTCACATATATCGATGCTCATA
>JAHFBI010000190.1 GCA_023250095.1 Candidatus Melainabacteria bacterium | reverse complement strand
CGCCTTTGCGGAATTGCTCCATCACAGCTTCCTTTTCTGCCGCCTTTAGCTTGCCGTGCATGAGCCCCAGGCTGAGCTCGGGAAATATGGAAAGGCGCAGCTTCTCGTACTCGGCAGTTGCTGCCTTGGCCGAGAGCGTCTCCGATTCTTCAATGAGCGGAAAGACAATATAAACTTGCCGGCCGCTGGCAACTTCTTCGCGGACGAAGGCATACAACTGCTTCTTGCCTGAGGCGGACAAAAGCTTTGTTTCTACTTTCTTGCGCCCGGGCGGTAGCTCGTCTATTTCTGATACGTCGAGATCGCCATGCAAGGTCAGGGCAAGCGTACGTGGAATGGGCGTGGCCGTCATTGTCAGGAGCTCGGGGTTGTAGCCTTTGGCTTTAAGGCGGGCCCGTTGCTTGACGCCGAAGCGGTGCTGCTCGTCGATGACGATCAATCCCAGCCTGGCAAATTCGACATCGTCTTGAATGAGGGCGTGCGTTCCGACGGCGACGTGCACCTGCCCGGCCAGCAGGTCTTGCTGCACTTGCCGCCTCTCTTTTGCTCCCTGCTTGCCCAGAAAGAGGGCGCAGCGCAGCCCCAGTGGTGTCAGCCACTTTTGAAATTGTCGGTAATGCTGCTCGGCCAGTATTTCAGTTGGAGCCATGACAGCCGCTTGATAGCCGCTTTCGATAGCAATAAGCAAGGACATGGCTGCCACTACTGTCTTGCCCGAGCCGACATCGCCCTGGACAAGCCTGTGCATGGGTTTGCTGGAGGCAAGATCGCTGGCTATCTCGCTGAACACCCGCTCTTGAGCCGATGTGAGAGAAAATGGCAGTTGTTTGCGGAAGCGCTCCAGATAAATGCTGTCGGAGGCTGGCAACACGAGCGCTGCTTCGGCAGTATTGTAGCGGTGCCGCCTGATAGCCAGCTGCAACTGTATGGCGAACAATTCGTCAAAAACCAGCCTCCGCCGGCAAAGGTCTTTGCTTTCCATGTCTTCGGGGAAGTGGATGCCCCAGAGAGCTTCTTTCAGTGGGCAGAGATTATGCACGGCGCGCAGCTCGGCTGGCAGCGGATCTTCAACATTGTTTTCATGGGCGGCAAGCGCGTTGTGGATGACGGCTCGCAAATAGCGCAATGACAGTCCTTCGGTAAGAGGATATACAGGCACGAGCCGTCCGCAATTGAGCGAGCCGGCCTCTTCCGAAGCATCGCCCAGCTCGCCCAGAAGCTCGATTTCAGCATTGCGCAAGGTCAGGCGCCCGGAATAGCGATCGCGTTCCACGGAACCAGAGGCCAGCACCTGGGCGCCCTTCGGAAACTGATCCTTGTATCTGTCCAGGAGATATTTGTTGGAGCGCCCGCCGATGAAGCGGCTCACCGTTACGGTTCCTGTGCCATCGCCGATGGATATTGTAAGAATGGAGACGTTCCCTTTCTTGGACTGAAATGCGCTCACAGAGCGAATTATTCCGAAGACGGTTACTTCCTGCCCTTCTTTGAGATCGCGTATCAGCAGGCGATTTTGAAAATCCAGGTGGCGGCGCGGGTAATGCCTGATCAAATCCCAGGCAGTGTATATGCCGAGACGCTCAAATATCTCGGAGTTTTTCGGTCCCACACCTTTGATGAATTTGACGTCAATGGTGCTCGGGTGGGCTCCGGAGTCCCTGGCGGTTGTCTCTTTTGCCGGGGGGGCACTTATTAGCTGACTTTCCTGCGACGAAACTGCCGAGTCACCGGATTTTTTGCCCTCAGGCTTATGAGATAAAGACAAGGCAGTGGTGCCAGGCAAGACTGTGGTAGCTTGAGCCTTGTGCCTGGCTGCGCCTGCCGAAAGCGATGGCTGTCTTTTTGCCAGGGAGGATGGTTCTTGTCCTGGCAAAGGTGCTGCTGCTTGCACAAGGGTGGTTTCAGAAGATTGGACCAGCAGCTCCTCTGTGCGTCTGACGATGGAGATGCGCGAAGCGACATCGAGATTCGGGTATTGATTGAACAGTCCGCGGATGGTCGTCCAGCGATGGTCCGTCGGAAAGCGCCGGCAGAGGCGATCGGCGGTATGCCGCATGAACTGTGAGAAAGTCGAGCGCCGCCCCTGGAAATCTGCATAACGAGCCCGGCGTTCTACGGCAATCGCCCTCCCCAGCGCCGCAACCTCTGCCTCCCGGTTCAATTGTGCCTGAGCGTGTCTCTCCATTTGAGCCAGCCATCATCATCGTCGTTAGTCGGTACAGTTAAAGACTAAGATATTGAAGGGGCAGTGGCCATTAAAATTTTTGCCCTAAGCCGCAGCTGGCAAGGACTATAGCGGATGGACATGTAGTAAATAGCTACTGCAATCTGTTGAGAATCAGTTTGCTGATCGCCTTGAGCGTGGCAAAGACTCCCAGTCCTTCTGAGGCAACCGCCTCGAAGCTGGGGACGCCGCGGATATTGCAGTCCTTTTCCATTCTTTCGATGGGCATGGCGTTTGCCAGGTCGCGCTTGTTGTACTGGAGAACCCAGGGAATATTGTCCAGAGTCAGGCTGTACTCAGCCAGGTTCTCAATCATGTTCTGGAGCGATTCGACATTTTCTTTGGCGCGCATGACATCTGAATCAGCCACGAAGATAATTCCGTCCACGCCGTTGAGAATGAGTTTGCGGCTGGCGTTGTATTCCACCTGACCGGGCACCGTGTACAAGGAGAAGCGCGTTTTGAAACCTTGCACGCTGCCAAGATCCAGAGGCAAAAAGTCGAAAAAGAGCGTTCTTTCCGTCTCGGTAGCCAAACTTATGAGTTCACCGCGGGTTGTGGGCGCCAGCTGGCTGTGGATGTACTTCAGATTCGTTGTTTTGCCACCAAGACCGGTGCCATAATAGACGATTTTGCAGTTAATCTCCCTGGCTGCGTAATTTACGAGTGCCATTCTTACTTCCTAATTCCTACCTCTGCCCTTGTCGACTTAACTGCATGAACCGCATCTGATGAATGTGATACCACGATTCGGCCGGGATTAGAAGACATTTTTTTGGCGCTTAAGAAATTCGGCATCATCTCAGACGATCAAGACAGAACTGATTTCTTGATAACCTGGTCAGCAAAGCACAGCCGTGACCCGCCATGGTAATCTCCCAAACCACAGAGTAGCATGAGCAGTCCGTCTCTTTCAGTAACAAGTGTAAATGTTCTTTTGGGGTTCTGTGCACGGACAATCTTCAGTCTTCCTGAATATGCCTACTTCCATGATACAATCACACCCTTGCATAGGAGCCTGTGGACGGCTTTTTGCCATTCCCGGTGATCCTGGAGTATATCCGGGTCGGGGAAATCCGGAGAGATGCGAAAAAAACGCATTGTCAGGAGATTCCAGTTCCGGGCTTCGAATCATCAAACACTCGCGAAACGGTAGGATTATTGCCATGGCTAGACGCTGTGACGTATGCGGAAAGGGACCTCAGACAGGATTTAACTACACGTTCCTGCGCTCCCACTGGAATCCACACACCAAGAGACGCTGGTTGCCAAACCTCCAGCCTGTCAAGGCGAAAGTGGGCAATTCCATCCGCCGCATGAAAGTCTGCACAAGTTGTATCAAAGCAGGGAAAGTCCAGAAAGCCGTATAGCGGCCAGGACCAGCTTCCTTCTTCTCCCGGCTTTTTCAGGGCCGGGTGCTTCTGTTTGTCTTTTTGTTTTCTGAACGCTTGCCGCCCTGACAACATCTCGTTCGGCGCAGAACATTCAACAGGTGGTGCGGGAATATTATCAGCCACCCTGCCCGTATCCGTCGGCCAGATCGAGCAAACGGTCGCGCCCGACCTGATAAGTAGCATTGCAGAAATGGCACCGTCCTTCTGCCTGCCCTTCTTCTTCGGCCATGGCAAGGAGATCTTGCTTGTCAAGGACTTTCAAGGCTTCGATGAAGCGCTCTCTTGTGCACTTGCACGAAAAGCTCAGAGGCTCGATATCGGTCAAGGGCTGGACTTCGAAGCCCTGCAATACCCGGCGTAGAATATCGTCCAGGCTCATGCCTCTGCGCATCAAAAAGGTGAACGTGCCGAAAGTAGTGATGTTGTTCTCAATCTTGCAGATGGTATCTTCTGTGTGATCCGGCAGAAGTTGCACAATCAGTCCTCCTGCCGCCTCGACTCCCTTGGCCGACAGGTGTGTCCCCAGGATGACCACCGAGCCTGCTTGCTCCGAGTTGACCAGATAGCGATTTATATCCTCGCCCACTTCACCGGAGCTTAGCTCGACCGTGGAGCTGCACGGCAGTCCGAAGCCGTGATCAACTGTCACGTGCAGATAGCCAGTATTGCCAATGGCCCCTCCAACATCAAAATTCCCCAGGGAGTTTAGCGGTAACTCAACCTGGGGATTCTCAACATAGCCTCTGACTGTGCCTTTCGGTGATGCGTCCACCACAACTTTGCCCAGAGGTCCATTACCCTGGAACTTCATTGTTACTTGCCCGCGTTTAGCGACAACCGAGGCGACAAGCGCCGCTCCGGTGAGTGCTCGCCCGAGGGCAGCAGTCGCCGTGTAAGAGAGCCCATGCCGCCGTCTGGCTTCAGCCACAAGATTTGTGGTCGTGGCTATCACTGCCCGGATAGTGCCATCACCGGAGATCGCCTTAACGATGCCGTCTTCCATAAGCACTACCCTCAAAGAATCAATTTTTTTATTTTAGCAGTTTCTCACAATTCTCAAAAGGGTGAAGTTGCTCGAAAGGCAGACACGACGCGGGGAAGCTTGTTCAGATCCGTATGTATCTCCCTCTGAAGCCAGCCGTTGGCCTGGAAAATCTCGCAGACCGCCTGAGCTTGCCCATCGCCCACTTCCACTGCCAGCACGCCGCCTGGCAGGACAAGTCCTTTCCCTTCAGCGCTCAGCTGGCGGAAAAATCCCAGTCCGTCTTCGTCTGGACCAAACAGCGCTGCCTCAGGCTCCCAGTCCGCCACCTCCGGCGGCAGCCCAGGACGCTGGCTTGAGGGGATGTAGGGCGGATTGGAGACGAGCATATTTACAGGCTCAGGCGGCCGGCACTCCAGCCAGTCGCCGCACATCAGATGGAGGCGGTCCTCGACGCCCTGCCTGCGGGCGTTTTTCAGGGTGAGAGCGACTGCCAGGGCGGATATGTCCGCTGCCCATATCCTGGCATCGCTGCGTAATTTGAGCAGTGAAACCGCTACGGCACCGCTGCCTGAGCCAACATCAAAAACTTTCGGCTCGCGTACGCCACTCAGGTAGCTCAGCGCGACTGTCACCAGAGTCTCGGTGTCCGGGCGCGGAATGAGCACACCTTCGGCGCAGGCAAGAGTCAGTCCCATGAAGCCTGTCTCGCCTAGTAAATATTGCAGAGGCTTGCGCCTCAAACGCTGTTCTTTGATTGATTCGATGGAGTCGACCCAGTCCGGCGCCAGAGGCTTTCCGTCATTCACCAGCTGTCTGGCCAGTTTCCAGCCGGTAACATGTTCTACGATAAGCTCTACTTCCCGTCTGGCTTCATGTTCAACAATTCCAGCCGACAGGAGCGCTGAGAAGAGATCCCGTCTGACCTCAAAAAGCGTGGGCATAATCAGGCTGGCTCCCGCTGGCTTGCTTTGCCGGTCGGGCAGATCTCGCGGCGGAGTCAAACAAGCTGTGTGGATTCCTCGAGCAGTCTTTGCTGATCTGCCAGGATGCTGGCTTCGATCAGCTTGTCGAGATCGCCTTCCAGAACTTGCTGTAAGCTGAAGTTGGTGTTCAGGCGGTGGTCAGTGACGCGATTATCTTTGAAGTTATATGTGCGGATCTTCTCCGAGCGATCGCCTGTGCCTACCTGCGAGCGCTTCGCTTCGGCAAGGGCTTTTTGCCTGGCTTCCATCTCGATCTTATAGAGCTTGGCGCGCAAAATCTGCTTGGCGCGCTCTTTATTCTGTAACTGGCTGCGTTCTTCCGAGCATGCCACCATCAGCCCGGAAGGCTTGTGGACGATGCGGACGGCGGTTTCTACTTTGTTGACGTTCTGCCCGCCGGCTCCGCCGGAGCGCATGGTGCTGATGTCCAGGTCGTTCTCATTGAGCTGTACGTCAATTTCGTCGGCTTCCGGCATCACGGCCACCGTGGCCGTGGAAGTATGCACGCGCCCCTGAGCCTCCGTTTCCGGCACGCGCTGCACGCGATGAACGCCGGATTCGAATTTCATCTTGCTGTAAACGCCGTCGCCGCGGATGTTAAGGATGATTTCCTTGAAGCCGCCCACTTCGCCTTCGTTGCAACTGGCCATCTCGGTCGTCCAGCCCAGCTTGTCGGCATATTTCTGATACATGCGGAAGAGGTCACCGGCAAAAAGGGAGGCTTCGTCGCCGCCTGTGCCGGCGCGGATTTCCACGATGATGTCTTTGTCGTCGTTGGGATCGCGTGGCAAGAGCAGGACCCTCAGCTTTTCGCTGAAGTCGTTATGGCGCTGCCTGAGGCTCTCGAGCTCGACTTCGGCCATTTCGCGCATGTCTTTGTCGGTCTCGGTCCTCAAAAGCTCTTGAGCACCTTCCATTTGCTTGCCGACATCGCGCCAGTCCCGGTAAGTGTCGACAGTCTGCTGAAGCGAGCGCCTTGTCTTGGCCAGTCGCTTGTAAGCTTGCTGATCTCCTATGACGGAAGGATCGCCGAGCTTCTCTTCAAGCTCGTTGTATGTCTTTTCGATTTCTTCCAGTTTGCTTATGAAATGGTCCATCTGTCGCCAGCCCCAGGATATCAATAGCTCACAATACCACAGAGGCTGCCTGCTGCTTAAGTCTTTAACAACTAATTGTCATTGCAAGGCGAAAGTTCTGGACGCCTCCAGTTCCTGACGCCAAAAAAACGGAGAGGGAGGGATTCGAACCCTCGCTGCGCTTGTGACGCAGACGGTCTTTCCAGGACCGCACGATAGACCACTCCGACACCTCTCCGTGTCATCGGCGAGCCATTATATCCTAAAGGACAACCTGCTCGCTCAAGGTCTGACAGCTCCAGTCCTTTGAACTTATTGCAACAATTCAAGTCCCGGAGGCAGCCAGGCGGGCTCTATTCTGGGCAGCTTGAATGATGGGAAGGAACTCTTCGGGCTTGAGAGAGGCTCCCCCGACAAGGGAGCCGTCAATGTCCGGCTGTGCCAGCTGCTCGTCGACATTTTTTGGATTGACGCTGCCGCCATAAAGAATCGGCACGCTCAGCCCGATATCGACGCCTGTGTAGAGATTGGACACTGTCTTGCGAATAACGGAAGCGACGCGGTTGGCTTCTTTGGCATCGCAGACTTTGCCGGTGCCTATGGCCCAGACCGGCTCGTAAGCGATGATCAGCTCGGCGAGCAAAGTTGCGTCGATATCGGCGAGAGCGGCGGCAATCTGTCTGCTGACCACTGCGTCGGTGAGATTGTTCTCCCGCTCATCGAGAGTTTCGCCCAGGCAAACTATCGGCACAAGAGAGTGCTTGATGGCGGCTTTAAGCTTCTGGTTGACTGTGGTGTTGGTTTCACCGAAAAACTGGCGCCGCTCAGAGTGACCGATGATGACATATTTCACACCCAAATCGAGAAGCATGACGGGCGAAATCTCACCGGTGAAGGCTCCCGAATCACGCCAGTCCATATTTTGCGCGCCGACGGCGACAGGGCTTAGAGAGGTTTTTTCCACAACGGTCTGGAGGCTTGTAAAGGGCGGGCACAGCACTATCTCGGGCAGATCCTCTTGTCCGGACAAAGCAGACACAAGCGCTGAGGAGAGCTCGGTTGCTTCCTCACGCGTTTTGTTCATCTTCCAGTTGCCGGCAATAATTCTTTTGCGTTGGTTCATAAAATCAGCTCTCATTGGTCCAATAAGTCAAAAGCCCAGACTGTGTTGATCACAGGCGCATTTTAACTCATCAATTGAGTGTCGCCGGGCAATAGTCAACTTTTGTCAGTATTGGCTAGGAAAGATTGAACTTAACTAAGGTCGGTTTTTCTTGTTGCGTAAACTCTTTACTGAACTGGCACTTAGCAATTTTCCCCTCCCTCATGGCTTAAAATAGTTCTTTGCCGCAGCAGGCTGGGAGTTTGCCAGGAAGGCTTTTTGCCTAGTCCGGAGGAGCATCATCAAGTCCATGTCTGAGCAAACGAATCCGACTTCAAGCCAATCGGCAGTCCAGCCCGGGCGGCTTCCACCATGGTTGCGGCGCTGCGTTCTCAACACTGGCGAGAACCGGCAGGTCAAGCAGGTTCTCAAAGAACAGGGTCTCAACACCATATGCGAAAGCGGGCGCTGCCCCAACAAGGGTGAATGCTGGGCAAGCGGGACGGCCACATTCATGCTCATGGGCGCAATATGCACTCGCACCTGCCGCTTCTGCGCAGTCAACAAAGGATTCCCCGAGCCCCTTGACGAGAGTGAACCTCATCGTATCGTCGAAGCTGCGCGGAAGATGGGCTTGAGACACGTGGTGCTCACTTCGGTCAACCGCGACGAGCTGAAGGATCAAGGCGCCGGTCATTTTGCCCGCACGATCACTTCTCTGAAGGAAGCTGTTGCTGGCATAACAGTCGAGGTGCTGACGCCGGATTTTCAGGGGCGGCGTGACTGCCTGGAAACAGTCCTGGCAGCTGAGCCTGACGTTTTCAACCATAATGTGGAGACGGTGCCGCGGCTTTATAAGCAGGTCAGACCCGGCTCGAAATACGATCGTTCCTTGAAAGTGCTATCTATCTCCAAAGAACTTGCCCCGGAAATCTGCACGAAATCCGGGCTGATGCTCGGACTTGGCGAGAGCGCCGCTGAAGTGAGGGTCGTCATGCAAGACCTGCGTCTAGCCGGATGCGATTTCCTGACACTCGGGCAGTATCTGCAACCGACACGCAACAATCTTGCCGTGCAAAAATACCTCACTCCCGAGGAATTTGAGGAGCTAGGGGCAAGCGGGCGGGAGATGGGCTTCAAAATGGTACATGCCGGTCCCCTGGTAAGAAGCTCTTATCATGCCGGGAAGCTGGCTCAAGAACTCAGCTGAAAGGACATGACAGAAGCACCAGATCAAGCGTTATCCCTGTCTGCCGGGCTTGTCGAAGCAAAGCAACTGATGTCCGAAAGGCGTCTTGATCAGGCATTGCCCATCCTGAGAAAGTGCTGGCTGCAAAGTCCTGATGACAGGCAGGTCGTGCAATTGCTGGCTGATCTGATGAAGCAAAGCGGGCGGGAGGACCTCTCGTGTAACCTTGAAAAGCTGGCGGCAACCGAAGGTGCGCTGGCTGTTGATGTTCAGAATCTTTTCGAGGCAGGGTTCAAGCTGATTGATGAGCAGGAAGTGTCCCTGGCCGCCATGGTGCTTCAGCGAAGCTTTGCTCTCAAACCGGATGAGCCGGATATTGCTTACGAGCTGGGCTTTGCCCTCATGTCCGAAGGGCGTTTTGCAGAGGCTATCGAGCCTTTCGAACATGCTGCCTCTGCCCTCAATGATTTCGATACGCATTTGAATCTGGCAGTTTGTTATACGCTTTGCCGCAATATCGAAAAGGCCAGAACCATGATTCAGTTCATGTCGGCGCTTGCCTCGACCACTGATGAAAAGTTCGAGCTGTCCCATCGCCGTGCGGTGCTGCGCCGTCTGGAGAGGT
>JAHFBI010000189.1 GCA_023250095.1 Candidatus Melainabacteria bacterium | reverse complement strand
AAGAAGTCGGAACCCGACGTCTATGCCTCCTGGTCGAAAGATCCAATCGGCAACGCTCCGCCTGGAGGCGAGTCAATTGTCGATTTGTGCAAGCGAGTCTCGGGGCATCTTAAGCTGTTGAGCCAGGAGCATAGCGGCAAGAGAATTGCCCTTGTCAGTCACGCCGGTGTCATCCGCGCCTTCCTTGTGCAGGCGCTGGGCATGCCGCTCTCGAACTTCTGGCGGCTATCCGTGCCGACCGGCTCAATCACGAAGATCGACTTCAGCGCCATGTTCGCCACAGTGCACTACACATCCTTCAAACCGCCGCTGCCTGGAACTGCTGCCCCAAGCGGCGTGTAATTTGTTTTGTGAGTGACTGTCCAGGCACTCTCGTGTCCAGCGCCTACTGCGCAGGCGGCGGAGGCGCTGGAGGCGGCGAGGCAGGCATGCGCTCTTTCATGATCTGGACCAGCCTGAATCTTTGCTCCTCCGAAAGCAATAAGCGAACCTTGAGCATCAGTTTGATGCGAGACAAAGACATGTCGGCTGTCAATCCATTAATCTCGTTTTGGGTCGAGAGTACTTTCTTTTCATCGGGGTCCGGCTCCAGGGACAACCCTTGCATATCGCGCATCAAGTTCCTGATGCGCTCAGCTTTCACCCTGGCACTTGTTTCGAAATCCCTGGCCATCTCTCGAATTTTCCCAAGCTGCTCTTCCGAGGCGCCGGCTTCCTTGTAAATGGCTACCGGGTCGGGGCGGGCTGACGGCGCCATTTGCGAAGGGGGCTGGGCAAGAGCGGGTGCCTGAGCTGCCAGACAGATTCCGCAGGCTGCCGAAAAAATCAGCAATGACCGGCAGGCGGTGAATATTCCACGATTTGACATTGTTGGTTCCTGACATGTACCTTGGAGCGACCGAGATCATTTTACGGGAAATCGAGCTCACTCAATTCAACCTTGCTCACACCCAACTCTTTTCAGCAGCAGAGGCTCTGGCGGCATGCCGGCAGCTTTGAGCGGACTTTCAAGCGAAAGGCAGCAGCCGACGATAGCAGTGGCAATCGAGCTTGATGCGGGTTAAAACAAGCAGGCGATCAGTCGATACCCAGATGAATGAAGGGAGCCCAAGCATGCACGGGCTGTCCCTCAGCCACAGCTTTGCGCTGGGCCGCAGAAAGGGCCTGGGCAATGGAAATCTTGCCGGCTTGCCAGAAATTGTGGAAATCTTGCATGAGTCCTGCCGTCGACCGATCAGCCACTTCCCACAGACTGAGGATGAGATTAGGCATGCCTGCGTACATGAGAGCACGCGCCAGCCCCAGGATCTCGCCGCCGTTTGTGATTACGTTGACCCCCGTCTGGCAGGCGGACAGGACAAGCAGTTTGCCGCAAGTGGTGCGCAGGGCGTTGTCCTGCAAGATACGGGCAGCCGTGAGAATACTGCCGTCAGAGAGCACCAGCCCCGATGCCAGAGGTTCATCCGGATTGAAGACGGCATGACCGGCAAAGTGGACGACAGGATAATCGCCGAACAGGGACAGCAGTCCTTCTTTCACTTCTTCATTGGTCAACAATTTCGCCCCGGCAGCACGCTCGGCTGCCTGCAAAAAAACCGTCTTGCCTTCCTCGAGAGTGTAGCTGAGATCTTCGAGTCCGGCGGCACTTCTCAGGCGGGAGCTGAAGACAATACCATCATTGCGCGTAGCAGAATAGTCGCTGATTGCCGAGACCAGATATTTCAAGGTTTGAGACTTCACCCGACTGCCATCCCTGTCGGCTCCAGAGAGAACCGGTATGAGGCTGGATGTAGGAAGATAGCTCAGGCTCATCTTCTCGATCAAATAGCTGCTCCCATCATGCAAAGCAGCAAAGGGGACTCTGTGTAGCACGCCGTGTGGCACCAGAATCAGCTTGTTTACGTCTCGGGGTACCGACTCGATAAGCGGGGCAAGCAGCCGCTTGTATAGGCGCTTACAAAGACTGACTGGAACCTCCCACCCTTCCGTCGCCGACATCTCCAGAAAGTCGGCTATGTCCGACTGAAGTTTCTCCAGCTCATTGACTTCAATAAGAAGGTTTATGCCGGGCTGCTGGCAACCAGCCCAGACAGCGGCGCTGAAGAAAAATTGATCCGACAGGAAAAACTCCAGAATGGCCGTGTGTTCATCCAGCATCTGCCCGCTCCCGTCTGCAGCAGTCTCCTGCCAGAGCCCTTTCAGCTCATCGAAGCTCAAGGTCTCCACTGCGACCATGCTTGCGTAATTGTGGTGGCGGCGTCTTAGCTGATCCACAACTTCGCGCCATTCGCTATACAGGCGTGGCGCTTCCTCGGCAGTGACAGTGCCGCTGGAGCCCCGGTGACCGCTGTCGGAGTCGAGGTTGCCCTGCCAGAAAATGCGCTCGAGGCGTGCGATCTGTCCGGAGAGCTCTCGTTCTCTGGCTATCAATCTGGCAATTGTTTTGTCGTTGACATTTTGCAGCTCGGATATGTCGATGGGGGAGTTACGGAGCAGATCTAGAATGGCGCGCGACTTGGCTCGCCCGACATATTCCAGGGCTTCAATGCGCCGTCCATCCTCAAGGCAGAACTGAATCATGTCGCAATAGAGATCCTGCCCGCCGGCAGCAAAGCTCGTTTTAAGACTGTCAGAGTTGATGCGGCTGCGTTGCTGGTCAAAAATTTCAATGGCTCTTTTGAGATGCTCCATTGCCGGTTCCGTTTTTCCCAGCTGTCTGTAAGCGCGCCCGATGTTAGCCAGATAGATACGCTCGCCCAGCTTGTCCGAGATAGCCCGCCCGATCGCCAGAGCATTCGAATAATGCTTGAGAGCGCTTTCGAAGTCACCCGAGCGAGCAAAACAATCTCCCAGCGAGTCCAGGAGTGCTGCCTCCGAGTGCCTGTCCTGTCGCGACTTGGCCAGTTCAAGCCCCTCTTGACACAACTCGCGCGCCCGGTCGTTTTGCCCGAGCCTGAGATAAACGTTTCCGAGATTGCCCAGCCATGTGCCCCGGCTTTCCAGGTCGTTGTCTTGCTGAGTCAACTCCAGCGCTTGTTTATAACATTCCATCGCTTCCTCAAAACGTCCCTGATGGAAATGGCTCAAGCCCTCGCTGGCAAGACATTTACCTTCAGCCCTCCTGTCGCCGGCTGCGCGCGCACAAGTAAGCGCAGCCCGGTAGCAAGAGATGGATTCTTCCAATTGCCCCATCTCGGCCAGGGTCTGCCCGAGATTCCCGAGCCAGGCCGCCTGGTTGGGTCCGTCCGGTCTTTGCTCCATAGCCTGCCGGAAACACTCGGAAGCTTGTTCCAGCCAGCCATAATTGAGGTAAATCAGTCCAAGCTTGCCGAATGACACTTCGGCTGTCGTCTCATCGTTGCACTCCAGGGAAGCATCGAGTGCTTTCCATAGATGCGAAATAGCCCTCTCATCGCAACCTTCCTGGGATTCCAGCTCAGACAGGAGAAAAAGGACGTGAGCGGCAAGCTGCAAGCTGTCTTCTTCGGCAGCCTGCCTGAGGCACTCTTCCAGATCGGCACGGGCCTCAACCAATCGCCCCTGCCAGAGCCTGGACAGCCCACCATAGCTCTTGAACAAGGCGGCTGACAGAGTGTCATCTAGCTCCCTGGCGGCTTGAAAAGCCCTTGCATAACATTCCTCGGCCTCAATCCACCGCCCAGACTCAAGAGCACTCCAGCCGCTATTTGCGGCTTGCTCCATTTGCTCTTTTCGGTCCGTGGGTTCCAACTATGTATCCCTCTAGTTTCAGTTCAATTCTGGCAGAATCGAACGCATCTGTTATGTTCGCTCACAGATCTGCCCATCTTTTCTTGCCAGCCGACACACTCGGGTCAAATTAGTCGTGCCGGCAGGATCTCAGGCATCTTTGATGCGTATCTACCCTGTTAATACCTTTTTTGGACAAGTGCCAGCAGCGTCAGTGCGCCGGGCGGATCACACTTGAGTGTGCGGGCCTGCATCTTAGAGGCAGTCGGCTGTTTCGACTCTTCTGCCTGGTTTTGCTGGAAGGCAGTATCGACTTGCCACAAAAGGCTCAACCTTCCTGCAGGAGCTTCCCAGAGGTCCTTAGGCCCATGCCCCAACAGGCGATGTATCACCCTTATTTCTTAAAACATGTAAGGACGTGACTGACTGCTAGCGTAAGGCGGATATGCAGCCACAGTCAGCTGTGTTTGCCTGGGGGAAGCCTTGTCCATGACAGTCCTCGAGCTTACCAGCCGGGTATTCTTTTTCCTGGCTGAGACCTTGCGATTGACGGCAGAAGTGGAAGCACTCACGCGCACATAATTAAAAGTGGCCACCGGGCGCCGCGGCAAGTAACTGTGGAAGCCGGACTCCGGCAGAGAAGCTCCGCTGTGCCAGGAGCCGAAGCGCGCCTGAGCTGCCGGGGAGCGATGCTGCCCCCGTGAGGCAGAGAGATTCTGCATGGCGTTCATCGGCAATAAATTCAAGGGGAATGGCGGCGGACCTGCCCCGTTTGACGGATTGTCCATAACCGACCCACTCATATCCCCGTTGAAACTTTGGCAGCTGTACCCAGGCTTGTTCAGCTCCACCTGTCTATCAAGCATGGCCGACTCCTGTGGTGAAAGCACAGGCGCTTGCACAAGGCAGCTGCTCGACGACTGCGGCGACCGCCTTGAGGCAGATACTGCCCCGGACTGGCAAGACTGCACAGGCATCGAAAGGGAAAAATCCGGCACAATTGGCGAAGCTGCGCGGCTTGCCGGTGGCTCGGGAATAAAAGGTAATACAGGCGGCGCTTGCGCGAAAGTCTCCGGCAAAACGGGCTCCTGTCCAGGCAAGACTCGCGCCCCACGCTTGGCCACAGCCATGGCTGCCGATTTGATCTGACGCGCCGCGGCGCTTGGCAACTTCTGCAAATATTGATCGTAAGCCGATGGAGCTTGTCGTGCCCAGTAGCCGCTGACCCCGCCTGATAATGGGACCTCGGCAATTCCCTGCGGAGCGGGCTCCGGCGATGGCGCGTCGGCAGACAGGTCGAAACGCGCCTTTTCTGCCACGAGAGCTTTCTGCAGCTCTCTTTCGCTGGGCAGATAGCGGTTGGGTATAAAGGGACGCAGGCGCACAGTAGTCCCGCCGCCGGCTGCCTGGTTCGATGAAAGCGTTATCTTGCGCACAGCTGCCTTCTTGCTTCCATTCTTAGGCATGGTAGCCAGGCTCTCTTTCAAGAAGCTGGCCGTATCGGTAGCTGCTTGCCCAGAAGCCAGCGCAGTCGCTGGACACATGGCTACAACCGGGACGCTAACAAAGAGAATCGCAGAAAGCTTCATATTTAGTTGAACGACAACCGCCAGGACACCAAAAACCAGAATTTGTTCAGGACAACGAGTTTAGGATATGCCCCTATCCCTGTCACTGGGAAAACTACGCATGTTCCGCATATGTCGGGCGCCTGGGGTGGGAAAGTTCCCAGGATCTGAATGACATTGAATCTCAGTCACGACCAATCGGATCTATGAGGTAGATGCCTTACGGCAATCTGCCGACATGCTCGGAATTGCTCTGACTGCGTATTTTCCGGAGCAAAAGTTACTTGCCTGTAACTGTAGAGGGCTAGGCTAGGTTGGCAGTGTGACATGAGAATGAGGAGTGCGTCATGGCTGAACAGTCTGCAAGCGAAAGAACACCGGGAGCTGCTCCTGATCCTGACGTAAAGGCTCTAGCCTCCGAGCTCGAAGCAGGAAGAGGTTGTCAACTCAAGAAACTGCTCGACGGAATGCCATCTCTGGAGGAGCGATTGAAAACCCTCAGAGCAATTGCTCAACAGAACAAAGAGCAGGCCAGCGCTGCTGCCGGAAAGGAACAAGTGCCCAGGCTGACCTTGCATGAATACGAGGATACTTATTTTGCAGTCGCGCGCCTGACCCTCAATGACGGGGCAGTCCTGGAAGGCGCGACCCTGTATCAGGAGACTCTGAATTGGTCCACCCTCAAGCGCAGCGCCAAGTGCAAGTAGCCATAAGCACAAAAGCAGAAGAGCCCGGGCAACGGGATCTGCAGTCAATCGAACAGGTGGCTAAACAGCCCGGCGCAAATTCGACAAGGCATAAAGTTGCCAGTCAATTTTTTTAGACGATCGCACGAAGGAGTTTGCCTGTCGATCAGATAGGGTGGAGGGCATTTACTCCCAAATCAGCCGATAACCGACGCCGCGGACGGTGAGGATATGTTTGGGGTGGCTAGGATCTTCTTCGAGTTTTTCGCGCAAATATCTGATGTGCACATCCACTGTCCTGCTTTCTCCAAGGAAATTCGAGCCCCACACCTGAGAAAAGAGCTGATCGCGGGTAAAGACGCGATTGGGTTGCCTTGCCATTGTGGCAAGCAACTCGAATTCTTTGTAAGTGAGATCGATGACCTCATTGCCAACTTTGACCGTGCGACTGTCAAGATCGATATTGAGTGTGCCGTAGTGGATAGACCGATTATTCGCCTTGGGTTCGCTGCCGGCTTCTCTCAGGTGAGCTTTTACTCTGGCCACCAACTCACGCAACCGCACCGGTTTGGCAATGTAGTCATTGGCCCCTAGCTCCAGTCCTACGACTGTGTCGACCTCGGATGTACGCGCCGTGAGCATGAGAATCGGGGTCTTTTTGTCTTGAGAACGAACGCGGCGACACACTTCATAGCCGTCGATTCCAGGCATCATCAGGTCGAGAATGATCAGATCTGGGCGCTGATTGTCAATAAGTTCCATCGCCTTCAGCCCATCGTGGGCAAGCATAGTAGAGAACCCCTCTTGCTTGAGAACATACTGGATGGAACTGGCTATATCCACTTCGTCATCAAC
Organism: Candidatus Melainabacteria bacterium; assembly: GCA_023250095.1. Lineage (GTDB taxonomy): Bacteria > Cyanobacteriota > Vampirovibrionia > Obscuribacterales > Obscuribacteraceae > JAHFBI01. The sequence continues at coordinate 2,761 of JAHFBI010000189.1, read as the reverse complement.
AATGAGAATGCTTTTCATAACCACTTAGACTATCTCCAGAGGTTCCCGCTATCTAATGTCGTCTGGACGGAGCCTGCCAGTCCATCTTTGTCCAATTTTGACAACCGTCAAGCCATAGAATGACCGAGGGACGGACTTCATAGTATCATCGACATAGGCGATTGCAGCATGTCAGATCCTGACAGGTATACCGGCCTCGTTTACGCCCAGGCAGTTCTTGATTATCGGACGGAAGCTGGTTCATGAGAAATAAGGTAAATCTCGCCACCCTTCTCTCGAGGTCGTTCCTGGTTCTGCTTGCCCTTTCAGGATTGATCCCCTGGTGGACCGGGTCGATTCTGGCAGCCGGGGCAGCTCAGAAGAAGAATGCTGCCGTACATAAGTCTCTGGTGTGTACGTACAATCCTTATCCGCCCATGGTTAATCCAATCCGCATTGGTATAGCTGTTTCAGTACCCCATTCCCATTTTGCCGTCTGGGCACCCGGTTTTGTTTTTGTTGACGCTCAGCCAGTCTTTGACCTCAAGCCAGGTCTTGTCTATACCCTTTCCGGGGGCAGGATTATCGAACTGTCAACTGGGCGCAGTTTTTCGATGCCAGTGGATCGGCGTACACATGTGACTGCTGCTGATTACCGCATCTGGGCAAACAACCGGTGGTATCGCGGCGGGCTTGAACTCATCAACTTTGGTGGCCGTCTCACGGCGATAAATTTGCTGGATATGGAAGATTACTTGCTCGGTGTCGTGCCGTCGGAGATGCCAGCCAGCTGGCATCTCGAAGCGCTGAAAGCGCAGGCCGTAGCGGCGCGCAGTTACGCCTGGGCTCACGTCGGCAGGAATTCAAAATGGAAGAGCGAAGGTTTCGATCTGGTCCCGGATGTGCGCGACCAAGCCTATAAGGGACTAGCTGCAGAGGCCCCATCAACGTTTTTTGCCGTACAGCAAACGCGCGGACTCATCTTGAAAGATTCTGGAAAGGTAAAGCCGGGATTCTACAGGGCCTGGGTTGGCGATGCATATGAGAACCTCAACATACGCAAATCCACCGTCCCTTCCAGCGTTCTGGAAAAAATCACCGGAGTACCAAAGATAGTTGGCGTCACCGTAAAAAAATGGGATGCCTCCGGTAATGCTCATTCCATGCAAGTAATGGGCGAGAAGAAAACCCGAGAAGTGTATGGTGTGGCGCTGGCGAAAATGCTGGGATTCTCCACGGCTGGAATCTTGGACGTTCATGACGAAGGATCTAACTGGATTTTTACATACCGCGGTCCAGGCAATGGTGCACGCGGTTTAAGCCAACATGGCGCCAATATGCTGGCATCGCGTGGCTGGCATTTCGATCAGATATTGCAGCAGTACTATCAGGACGCCGATGGGCAGTTGCGCCTGGATTATATTGATAATTACCGGGCAGCCGCATTGCCGTCCATGGTGCAGCCCGACAAAGGATCTCCATAAGTTACCCACGCCGACCGGAAAGAGGTGCATTGTGCAGAATCTATCCCCGCTGGAGCACTTGAAGATTGCCCGCAGACTCCATTTTCAGGGAAATACACGAGAAGCTATCAATGAATACGAACTCGTGCTAGAACTGGACCCTGAAAACGAGGACGCCATGTCCGGGCTGCGTGCACTGGGAGTGGAGCCTCCGGATCCCGTGCTGGCAAGAGGAGCAACGGAGCACGCGGGGGGGTTGAAGACAAGCTTTTTCGTAAATCAAGCTAAAGAAAGCCACACTCCCGCCTGGCGCCGCGGACCCGTAAAAATCATCGTTTGCCTGCTGGGAGCAGGGATGGCATTCGCGCTTTACCAGTTTGCCATTCTGCTCCTCAATTTTGACAACATCAAGGCTATGGAAAACGTGGAAGTACACTTCCAGAAACCCACCCAGAAAGACGACAATGCTACCGTTAGCGTGGTTATAGGAAACTACAATCCGGCTCCAATCAAGAACATGGTAATCAGCTACAACATTGCCGATGACAAAGGCAACACTCTGAAAGATGGCTCGTTAACCATAACTACGCAGGTTCCGGCTGGCGATAAACGAACATTTACTGAGGTATCGCTTGGCAGCGTCAAGGGGCGGGCTTCCAAGCTACAGCCGAAACTGGAGAGCCTCAAGTATGGACCCAAACCTAAGAAACTCAAGCAACAATGGATCGATAAGTTTATCGATGCTTCCAGTCAGCCTGATAAGGATAGCTTTGGGGATTTCTGCGATCTTGTGGACAATACCGAGGATTTCGCTCCTGCCTATGTAGGGTTAGGACGTGCCTACGCAGCCAGATCCGACTGGAAACGTGCCATTGAAAATTACAAGAAGGCAATCGAAATCGACTCCGATAATGCCAATGCCCACTATTACATGGCAATCGCCATGTTTTACCAGGGCGACCGAACCGGGGCGAAGAAAGAGATGGATACAGCGGCCAGCCTGGCTCCTGACGATCCCGAGATCACTTGGAATCTAAAATATCTCTTCAACCTGAAGGATACAAAGCAGTCCAAATCAGGAGAATCTCCCAAATAGGAATCGACTGAGACAGATAAGCACTGCTTTCTCTGCCATCTTTTTGTTAGTTCATCCTGCAAAATGACCATAAGGTGAACCCCGGGGAGGGGTCAGACCGCGTGACGTCTGTTCAGTCGTGGATTATATTTTTGTGGGCGAACCTTGTTCTTAGGGAGTTCAACCGATATCGGTTGAACTCCCTAAGAACAACCGCTAGTGAGCCCTGGGAACACGTGCAGTC
>JAHFBI010000188.1 GCA_023250095.1 Candidatus Melainabacteria bacterium | reverse complement strand
ATGCGCCCGTGACGCAAAGGGACGTTTAGTCTTTCAACAACAAATATGGAGATGTTGCATCGGCATCGCAGTGTCTGACCATGGAGCAGGTGATGTCTCCGGAGTATCGTGAATATCTGCGTACAGCCCCGACAGCACAGTTGCAAGCCGATCTCGCCTCTAATGAGAAAGAGCTGACAAGCTGTCGCACATGTTGCAGTGCTGGATCGCAAGCGCTCAAAACAGTCATGAAGAACTGGGCAACCCAGGATCAGCTACAAACATAGACCAGGAACAGAAAGTCTCCGGTTGGCGAAAGGGGGAATTGCTTCCCCCTTTTTTTCTAGATATAGCCGACGTTTGTCTGGATGTCCGGTGGCGGCAGAATGCGCAGGCGCCGCATAGGCTCGTCACCGATACTGCGGCTGCTCAGGTTGAAGCGTTCGACAAGCTGGTGCTGAAGACGTCGGATATAGGCTTTGCGTGGCGCAAGCTCGATGGGCTCCTGCCTGTTCATGACCATGGTGATTGCCTGCCTGGCTTCTTCCAGGGCGATTTCCGTCTCATCGAGTATGTCGGCGCCTGTGTCGGCAAGGCTGACGATCTCTGTGTCCAGATGAAGGGCTTCGCGCAGAGCCTTTTGTATCTGAGGCATGTTATTGCTTTTCACTACATAGACCGGAATTTGTTTAGCCTCGGCCAGAGAGTAAATCTTGGCTCCTGCCCGGGCGTAGCTGCGCAGAGCGAGGATGGCGTCAGCGTCTTCGATGGTTCTGACGACATCGGCCGGCAAATTGAGGGTTTTGATCACACGTTCGAGCAAGCCCTTGGAGACGGCATATGGATAAATTTTGAGATAAGTGTCTTTGCCTCCTTCCGCCCAGGGCAGCGCTGGCTGCTCGGCGGTGATCGGCGTAGCCGACAGCTGACCTTCGGGTCTGACCACAGCAAACTCGCCTGTGGACTCGTCGCGCTTGCGCATCTCCGGATGTATCTTCCATCCGCGCAAAAGCTGGTCGACTGACTCGGACACGTTGCGGTGAATGGCCAGAGTCTGCCGGTCTATGATTTCGACGCAAATCTCAAATGTGGGCTGGGATGCTCTTTCTAGGACAGTTTTTTGTGTGCCGCGCCGTCTGGCTTCGTCGTCGCCGAGAGTGACGGTTTGAATTCCTCCGATCAAATCCACGAGAGTGGGGTTTTTCAGAAGATTTTCCAGGGCGTTGCCATGCGCGGTTCCGATCAATTGCACGCCGCGTTCGGCGATGGTTCTGGCGGCAGCTGCTTCCTGTTCTGTGCCGATTTCATCGATGACTATGGCTTCAGGTGTGTGATTCTCCACAGCCTCAATCATGACGGCGTGCTGGGCTTCCGGGCACGAGACCTGCATGCGGCGTGAGCCACCGATTGCCGGGTGGGGAACGTCGCCATCACCTGCTATCTCATTGGATGTGTCTATGATAATGACGCGTTTGCCGAGCTCGTCAGCCAGAACTCGGGCCATTTCCCTGAGTTTGGTGGTCTTGCCGACTCCAGGCGGGCCAAGGAAGAGGATGGATTTACCCGATTCGACCAGGTCGCGGATTATGTTGATTGTTCCTGTGATTGCCCGACCGACGCGACAGGTGAGACCGATGATTTTGCCAGCCCGGTTGCGCATGCAAGAAATCCGGTGCAATGTGCGCTCAATACCGGCGCGGTTGTCTCCAGAGAACTCGCCGACGTGATCGATGGCGTATTCGATGTCGGCAGGAGTGACGACATCGTCGCAGAGGAAGGACCTGTGATGGTCGAAATAACGCGCTTCCGGCTTGCGCCCGAGGTCGAGTACGACCTCAATCATTCCTTCCGTGTCATTTTCCAGCAGGGCCCTGATGCGCTCGGGCAAAATCGAAAGAAAAGCGCTCAGGTCATCAGCAGGGGGTATGAATTCCATCAGTTTTCTCCTTGAATCGGCGATTCAATTACAACCCTCAATGCGGGTGGGCAGCTAAAGGAAAGGATTTCCGGTGGTATCGCCTGCCCGGGGACGAGAACCGGCGTCCCCGGCGGGCAGGGAGCAAAGCAGTCGGCAGCAATCCTGCCGATTGCTGCGGCGACAGGTAGCATCTCAGATGGCTCAAAGGCAGCCTGCCGGGGTGTGAGAATCTGGGGGGCAGCAGGCGGGGGAGGCAAAATCGTGGGCCAATAAGTCCTTGCCACGGGTGATTCGAGCTGTTCGAGAACCGCTGCCAGAAATTCGATGTCGCAAGCGGTGCTCCCCTGTCCAAGCAAGAGGAGGACCCCACTGCCTAACACCGCCTCCGGGTAAATTCCCTTTTGGCACAGCTGGAGGAAGAGGTCTTTTGCAGGAAGTCCCTTGATCCGCAGGACAATATGAGCCGGATCGCTTCCGCCGGCGCTGACATATGTCTCAACTCCCCGCGCTGGAGCCAGCAGTTTCAGTAGCTGTAAGTTAAGTTCGCTGATTTTTGTTTGCAAAGACAAGCTACCGTCAGCCTCCATTTGCCGGATAGTTTCATCTATCGATGTCAGCAAGAGGTAGCTTGGACTGGATGTTAGCAGTAGGTTGAGTGCGGAGCGCACGGCACCAGTTTCGATTTGTGCCCCTGTTCCGATGTGGAGAATGGCTGTCTGCGTGAGTGCCCCGAGAGTCTTGTGCAGGGAATGAACGACCAGGTCGGCGCCGGCTGCCAGCCCAGTTCTGGTTCCTGTGCTCGCCATGTGTGCTCCATGAGCTTCGTCCACTATCAGGGGAACTGATGCCTGCCGGCAGAGGTTTGATAGCTGTTCGATATTGCTTGTGTCTCCGGCATATGTTGGTGACACGACTACAGCAGCAGCCAGTTGCTGTCCATGCTCAAAGAGGGCGGCGCTGAAGCTTGCAGGATTTACGTCCGTCCAGAAGCCCCAGCAACTGCTCCAGTTAGGCTCATACCAGATAGGCTCAAGCCCGCTCAACACGAGGGCCTGAATGATCGAACGATGACAGTTGCGGGGGATGAGAAGCTTCTGCTTGGAAGGTGTGCAAGCAAGAACTGCTGCTATCAGCGCTCCTGAAGCGCCGTTGACTGAAAGGAGTGAATGTCTGGCGTGCCAGAGCGCGGCAATTCTTTTCTCAAGCTCGAAGAGAACAGCGCTGGGGCAGGACAGCTCGTCGGTGAGAGGGAGCTCGGTGACGTCAAAGGTAAAAATCTCCTGAGCCTGAGCGAAAGCGCCACCACCGGCCGGGCGCCCCTTGTGTCCAGGAGTATGAAAGGATGCTTTCTCGTGGGAGCAATGGTCGACGATTGCATCAGCGAGAAAATGTGCTGAATTACTTTGTGTGGCGGAGGACCCTGGGGATGGAAGAGTTGCTTTGTGGGTCAAGCTAGGGGTATCAGCTCTCTGCTGTTTTTAGAGTCCGACCCCGGTAAACACTGAAGAACCAGGCGGGCTCACCTTCCAGAGGAAAGTATAACATGGGGAATATTAAGATGCTGGCGCCGGAAAGCCGCTGTGGCGCATATGTAGTAGCCTGCGCGGGGGTGTGCTATGCGGTATAGTCTGGCTGTGCTGTGGTTATCGTTTCGGGCTCGATGATTCTTTGGAGCCGGTAAGTTTGGCAGCCGGTACTGCTCACTGGCCGGCAGGACCAGAGGCTAAGAGTTGGACGCCTTGTGTTACAAGACGTGAAACTCTTAGCTAGTTCTCGAACTTTTTCCCCTATTTGAGTGTCTTAAGGGGTGGAGGTTCCAAGGGGCGGTCGGTGATCGCAAGTGAGTCGACCGCCCCGCAAACGAGTCAACCTCACAATTTTTCTGGCGCGCGACTGGACCTGATCAGGAACCCACCCTGGTCAGGTTTCCTTTTGCCTTGGACATGGCATTTGTAAACACATATCCGACCAAGAGTCCCTCTGGTAATTTGACAATTGGAAAATGAGTCCCTGCTAAGAGGGGAATCTTTGTCTGGCGCTGTGTTTCGGATTTCAACTATAGGACATAATAAAAGATGCTTTAAAGAAAAGAGGGTAGTACCGTGCCACCGTCGATGGCGGCACGGTACTACCGCAGAACAGGGATTCTTGCTGGCTGTCGCCTTAGTTGCGGGCGATGCGGGCGATCACGGCCTTGACGTCGGCGCCGGCGGCGATGGTGCATTCCATCTTGCGCTGCTGCTCACCGAGATTCACCGGGTTGCTCCAGGTGATACCCTTGCCGGAGATGTTCTCCAGGCGCGGGCGGATCTTGGACTTGAACTGGCTGCCGCTGAAGCCGTAGGCCGTTACGGTCAGCGTGGTGTCGCCATCGTCTTCGGTCCGGGCTTCGATGACCAGATGGCTCCCGGAGCCGAAGTCTACGCGTTTGGGCAGGGCTGCGTCAGGCTCCTGTGTCGAGGGGGACATGATCGGTGTTGGGCGCCTAAAAGCCAGCCCTGGCAACGGCATGGACAGGGGCGGGAAGTGGGGTGCTGGCTGCTGCTTGGCGCGTGCGGTACTGGTAGCCGGCGCTGTGGCGTCGCTCAGGAAGAAGCGCCGCGTGGACAGGAGGCAAAGGGCAGCTCCGAGACATGCAACAAGCAGGCGCGTGGAGTTGTCACCAAAGGTATCCGGCGCAGAGTAGGCACCGATGAAACTGAGGGCCAGTCCGACTACGAGGGCCGTGCCCAACCAGTTGATCTTGGAAATCAGGGAATTCATGGATTCTCCTTTATCTCTCTGGAAGAGGATTACTGAAAGAACGCCGAGGCAGCTGGAGTTGGCAGAAGTGCCCTCTCCGGCTGCCTCGGGCGTGAAGTTAGTTACGACTGGACGGAAGCCAGTCCCGCAGGCTCTCCGGGACAAGCCCGAGGATCGCCTTTTCGAAGGAGTCTCTGTTGCGGTGGAGCTGGACACCCAGGTAGATGATCGCGATGCCCACAAAGGAGAGGGCAAACGGGAACGCCCAGGAGCCGGCGAAAACCGCCCAGGAAAGGTGTCCGATGTAACCGATTGTGCCGACAGCCCCGGCGATGACGAACACCCGGCGATTGAGCAACACTGAAACCAGCAGCATGGCTACATTGACGGCCGCATAGGACGCCCTGGCCAGCTCGCTGCTGGAATCAAACGCCAGCAGCCAGGTGAGCGCGCTCCAGAAGGCGGCGGTTCCGAATAGGTAGCCCCAGAAGGCGAAGTCTTCTCGGGAGAACCGGTCGATGATGAAGGAGGCGATGATCATGCCTGCTCCGAAGAGCAAGGTGACAAGCCACTCCTGGTGAAAGCTCAGACCGGCAAAACTGGCGACAAAGCTGGATGTGCTCATGGTGAGGCACCAGAGCGCCAGGCTGACCGGTGCAGTCAGGAAGGGGAAGCGCACGAAGTATAGGGCAAGGAGCCCGGCTCCGATAGTCGCTGCCTCTAGAGAGAATTCACGCAGGAATTCAGCGGGAAACGGCTGTATCCCGCCCCAGAGTCCGGACATTCTCTCGATGCCGAAGACTGCCAGAGGCGTCATTGAGACCGCCAGTGTGAAGAGCAGACCGCCGGGAATCTTCAGGTCGTTTGTTTTCCAGAGCCTGGCGCCGGCCAGTGTGAAGCCGAGCGCGTAGACGACGGCTGTGGCGACGATGCCACCACCGGAGAAGGCATCCCAGACCTGACCCATTATCCAGCCCATGGCCAGCATGACGATGACCGAGCCTGCGTACCAGGCAAGGTTGGAGAGGTCGAATTTCGACTGCGTGTCGTTGCCGAGCCGCTTTTCCAGAAAGTTCCAGAGCGCAGCTGTATCTTTGGGTGCGATCAGACCTTCGGCAGCAGCTTGATCAAGATCATCCCTTGAAACGGAAAGTGTTCTCATTGCTTCATCTCCTCTTGGAGGACAGGGTTGAAGGAAGAAGAGCGTTGTGTCGTTGTGTGGCTCAGCTAGCAGCGCCAGGTTGCATCAGTCGGTAGAGCCGCACCGGCCAGATGAAAGCTGCGCTGAAGAGGTAGCCGATGAATCGGTCCTCGAAGCTGAATCGCGTCGGAATCTGATTCTGGCGCACCTGGCTGAAGTAGAAGTCGAAGGCGACCAGCCCCCAGAAAGACGCGCAGAAGTACCAGCTGAACGCAGCTTCTGACGGCTGGATGAGCGCGAGAGCGGCAAGCACGATGGCTGCCGATGCCAGGTAGAGAAAAGGGGTTTTCAGGGACGCGAAAAAGGTGTTGTTCACAAAGCCTCCTCAAGGCGTGTCATACAGTTGCTGATGCAGGGCAAGTTCACTGTCCGCGTTCTGTTGGCGGATGCGGAAAGTGCGCTTGCCAGATTGAGAGGAAGAGCAGCTGCTCGGTGGAGCAAGTTCTCCTGAGCGGGCAGAACGGGGGCTCTTCGATAAATCAAGAAGAGCCTCCGTTCTGTCAGGTTGTGGATTGTCGGGCGAAAGCTTTCCGGACGACTCAGGTCAGTCCTTCAGCTCGAAGACAAGCGCGGCAGGGATGATGCTGGGCAGGCTGGCAGCCAGAGCCCGGGTTGCCGGTTCGATGTACTTACCGTTCAGTTCGCCGGCGATGATCTTCTGCCGGGTGGCGTCGAACACCACGAAGTTGAGGCGTCCTTCGTCGAGGGCTCCCACCAGGCTCATGGAGATCGTGGGGTGCTTGCGGACGTGACGACGGCTGTCGATGAGGTGCTTGAGTTGTTCGATGGCTTCCTGCGGAGTTTCCGCCTGGATGTGGAAGCAGACGATGCCGGTGCCGACCAGGAAATGCTGCATGATGCGTGTCCTTTCTGAATGCGGTTTGACCGCCGTTCTGGGATGGAGGGCACGTGTCGTGCACCTCCGCAAATGGCTCGGCGAGTGCTTTTGCCCTGCAATTGCACTCTGTTTGTTTTTATCCCTTGCTCGTTCAGACTGTAAATCCGAGCGATGTCAGTCTCATCTTCAGGTCATCGACGCCTGTGAAGCGAATGGCTTGCATGCCGGTTTCAGCGGCAGCTTTTACATTGGTTTCCAGATCGTCGATGAAGAGGCACTGCTCAGCCGCGAAGCCGCTGCGTCGGAATACTTCCTGATAAATGGACGGGTCAGGCTTGGAGCAGCCGACCCGGTAGCTCAGGATGAGTTCCTGGAAGTGCCTGGCGACGTTGAAGGTCGACTGCAGGTACTCGTAATGTATTTCGTTCGTGTTGGAGAGCAAGTACAACGGGCGTTGCTGCTTGAGCGTTTCAAACAGCTCAACCATGTCCTTGTTCTCGTGGAAAGAGACTGTCCAGAGTTCGCGAAACTCAGACAGAGACAGCGTTGTGCCTAGGCGTTTGTTCAGCTGAAAGAGGAAACCTTCGCTGTCGATGCGACCGCTTTCATAGCCAAGGCGGGCGACTTCGGCAAAGGCTCTCCTCAGCTGTCCGCTTGAACGGCCGCTTGCCCGGCAGAAGCCGGCTTGGACTGCCTCCCAGTCGAAGTCGATGAAGACGTGACCCATGTCGAACACGAGAAGTTTCACAGCGGCACCTGCCTGACCGTTGGTTGGTTGCACCTTTGTCCTGACAAGAGGAGCTGGCGCCAATTCGAGTTCTGACCACCGGTCATGATAGCAGGGCTCAGGGCAGGCTGGCGAAGAAGACCCTGTTGAAAGTGTCGTTGTGAAAGATCAGGTGGAAGTATGTGCCCCACAGCCGGCGGTCGGCGCTGACGAATCCGTCGAGCGACTCGCGGCAGGGCTCCCAGGTAATGCCTGGCACAAGCGTGCTGTCAGGCTGCGGCAGGGGCTTGAGAGCGATGCGCTCTTCGAGAGTGTGCAGATTGTGAAAGTCGCGCGCGGTTGCTGTCGCCCAGGAGTAGCCCGAGCGATGCTCCACGGCTGTCACCTGAGGAGCGTTTCTGTCTGCAAGCAGGCAGGTGGCACGCGAGGTGGTGGAAGCCAGTGTGCCTCCGAAGAGTGTGTTGAGAGGCAGGAGCTTGAGACCTTCGACCGCGGCTCGGGAACCCTGTCTTTTCAGGGGATCGAAGATGGCGTTGCCCAGAATCTGATAACCGCCGCAGATGCCAACGACAGTGCCGCCGGCGCTTAAGTGCTCGAAAATGATTCTTGCTCCTCCTGATTCTCTCAGATAGTCCAGATCCCGGACAGTGGCTGCCGAGCCTGGCAGAACAATGACATCGGCGCCGCCGGAAAAGACCTGGCGGAACTGATTCGGAGTTACCCAGCGGGCGTCCAGCGACGGGTTCCCGCTAAGGGGCAGGAACTCGTCGCGTCCCCGGAAAGGTAGCTGGAATATGGCAATACGACGCATGGCAGTTTCTCCGGTGCCGCTTGTGCGCCGGAGAGTTCCTCCTTTCGTGGAATAATCTGCCCTGGGCTTAAGGTGCCTTTGACTTTTCACCTCGATGAAACCAGAGCCGCCGGCCGGCAGAGCACCATTTATGGTGTCATGCCGGCAAGTTGAGCCCAGAAACCGTGATTACCCGATGATGATGATCACCGGCACACCGCCCCTGCCGCCGCCGGTGCGACCCTTGGCCAGCGTGATGCCATGGTCGGCGAAGGCTTTGGTGATGAGCTGCTTGTTTGCGCTGCCGTTGAGAGCCTGGTCGGCCGTCAGGTAAGCGTTGAGCAGGTCGCGGAAGGTGACTTTGTGGGACGGCACAAGAGAGAGTGCCGCCAGTGTCAGCTTGCCGAAGTCGGACAGCGACTTCTCGATGTCCGAGCCGGCCAGCACCATTGCCACAAGGAGATCCGCCTTGGCGCCGCCGGAGATGAGCCCATCGTCGTGAGGCTCGCCGGTCTTGTCTTTGGGCGTCTTCTTGGTGTTCTTCTGGATGCGGATGCCGTCGGGCGGCAACGCGTAGACTCCGATCACGCGCCGGTCGTTGTCCACATCGCCGGATGTGAGAGTGTGACCGAGCTGGTTGCCGAACTTGACCCGGAACCAGAAGTCCATGAGGAGATCGCCGAGTACATCGCCGATCGACTCGTGCATGGCTCCGCCTTCGTTGCCGGGCAGGTCGTGACCAGGCGTCTGCAGGAAAACAGCATGGTGACCGTTTTCGTGCCAGCTCACGCCCATGTCGTAGGCAATATAACGACTGAGCCCGTTCGGGATCCCGCTGCCGATGCCGATGTGCATCTCATAGGCTTCGGGGTCGAAGTAGGCATTGTCGCTGACGCTCGGGTCTTCGACATAGCAGGGGATGGGCTGGCTGGGAGCCTTCATGCCCCAGCTCTTGTAGAGCTCGATCTGGCTGTTGATGGCGAAGAAAGTCACCACCGCCGCGAACTCCGGATCGCCGGGTTTGTAGTTGAAGGAACCGTCAGCCTTGCACTTCACTTGTTTCTTGCCGCGCCCGACGTACATGATCAAGTTGTCGTTCTTAAGGACTTTCGGGTCCGGGATCGAGTCGATGATGATGTCATAGACCTGTTTTGGCAGAGGCTGATTGGGGTCCGGGATACGCAGGAAAGAGCGCCCGAACACGGGAGCCCCGCCGCCTGCGCCGGTGGTTCTGCCCCTGGCGCCAAGGTCGGGGAAGGTGACGGTGATCCCGGCAGAGTCGCTTGCGCTGCCGGACATCACGCGCAGCTTGTTGGTCTGGTGGACCACTTCGCCGGTCGTGGCTTTCACGAGGTAAAGCACTACCTTGCGCGGCGCGGCTGTGGTGAGGACG
>JAHFBI010000187.1 GCA_023250095.1 Candidatus Melainabacteria bacterium | reverse complement strand
GGGTGCTCGCCGCACGCGATCAATTGGGTTGATTCTGTGGGAGGACATATCGGAAGCGTTGAAGCAGTAGATTTCATGTCCAGCCATCTTCCGCCATCCCGATGTGAGCTTGTAAAGCTCGCCGGCCTCGTAGCCTGGTGTTGCCTCGGTCACAATCATGCTAGTACCGAGGCGCTCGATGAGCTGCGGTATGAAAAAGCCGCGCGACTTTCCGACACCAGTCCGTCCGCATACAAGCGCATGTGCATGCGTCCACAGCTCCGGCACTTGCAAATATTGATTGTCGGTGGCTCTTCCGATAATCAGTCTCTTCGGATCGGCCTTTCTCTGGATGTAGCCCGTAGCTCTCAATTCCTCCAGCGTTCCCCAGCTGGCTGCCCCGTAGACGGTACTCGTTTGTTTGTGCTTACTGGCTGCTCCGGCTCGGTCAGAGTCCTTTTGCAGCTCCAGAAGTATCTGGTCACAGCGTTGTTGGCAGTCGGTTTGGGTGCCAGACCCTTTCCTTTCCTCGATGTCGACCGTAACGAGGATGTCGCCACGGTCGGTGGGGTTCCAGCGCAGCACTACGCGGTACTCATGGCGCCACCAATCTCGTCCGATCTGCTCATTCAAGTGCTCAACAGCCAGTATTTGGTCGAGCTGTTTACTTGCCCGAGAAACTTGATATCCAAGTCGATCGAGCACATTCACTGCCAGGACCGGAAAGTCCTTGACGCTGGTTTCAACAATTCCTGAATCGTTAGCTTTCACTTGCTTTTACCTCATGAAATCAAGGCCGCGGTCTCTCTTATCGCGCTCCTTTTGCTTGTCCTTGCGCCGTTTCTTGCGCGTTTCTTTGTTCTCGTCGATGGACTTGTCTATGTTGTCGATAGCCTCCTGGTCCCGCGCTTTTTCATCGTGCGTGCGCTCAGGCTTCATGTACTCTTGATGCCTGTCCTTCTTGGCGCTCTCCAGTCCGTCTCTTGCCTCTGCCAGCCGGTCGCGGTTGTCTCGCAGGTCGATCCATCTGACGAGCTCATTGGCGACGGAAGCGCCCTGCATAAAGAGTCCAACAACGGGATTGGACATCATCTGTTGCTGTAGCGGGTTGACATAGCGGTGAGCATTTGGCGATGTCTTGGCCGCCCCGTCTCGTTCAAACTGCCTCTTCGATAACTCCAACTGTCGTTCAGTCACGCCTGCCCAGCGCGCCCGGTCTGCATTCTCTACCCAGCCCCTGAGCTTCTGGTAGTCATCGATAGGCAAACGCCGTGCGTTTTCTTCCCGCAGCTTGTTTGCCAATCCAGTCAGCTTCTTGTAGGAGCTGCTCTTGCTATATCGTTGTCCTTGATACTCGAAGTAATCCTTTTGCTTCTCGGGTGCTTCTTTCGTCGGAGGTGCATCGTCTCCGTTGCGTTCCGGTTCTCTTAAGCGCTCTTTCTCTTTGATCCAGGCGGTAAGCTTCTTGTATTCCGGCAACGGTATGCGCTCATCATGGTTATCCCAGAGATGTGTGTTCAATTCTCGGAGTTCAGACAGCGTGTTTTGTTTCGACCATTCTTTGCCGGCCGCCTGTATGGTGTCATTGAAGTACGGCTTGTCAGAATTTGCATCTCGTGTTTTCTCTGGGTTACGAGTCCTGTCCTTTACCTCCTGGTCCTTACTCCATTTGCTGTAAGGTTCGTACTCCTCCCTCATAATCTTGCGGTGCATCCAGGGCAGTTCCAGGCCTTCTTTGATTCGCTCCTCGCGCTCTGCCTCACGTTCTTTCTTGCGACCTTCTAAGCGCTCCCGTTCTTTGCGCTTCCGCTCGTCTCTCGCTCTTTCAAGCTCAAGTGGCTGCAGGCGTTCCAAATGCCGGTCGCCCCATTCTCTGAGCTTGGCGTAATCGTCTTTGTCGATCCGCACGCTCCTGCCGTTCTTGTCCTTGCCCAAGACAACGACATGGATGTGGTGGTGAGCAGTGTTGTTGTGCTCGACCGCCATCCATTTAAGGTCTAATCCCTTATCGGCGGCCAACCGATGCATGACTTCACGGGTGAATTGCCGTTTGTCCATTGGATCAATTTCCGGTGACAGAGTCAACTTATGCACCACCACCTTGCTGTCCTCAAGCTCCTTGATCGCCTTTCGGAGAGCGTATCCATCCATGTTCTCGTCAATATCGTCGAAGAACTTTCTTCCGCCGGGCTCCCTGTCATCTCCGGGACGATGTTGGATGTACTTCACATGGGCAAGAGCGCGCTCTACGGCCACTCGTTTGGGCGAGCGGCCACCTACGCGACTTTTTCTGTCCCTGGCAGATATGTAACCGTGGATGACGACACCCATTAGCCATTCACCACCTTCTTCATGCGGTCGGCAAGTTCGCGCTCGTCATTCTCGACATGGCGAGCCATTCTTTGCTTTGCTGTGTTTGCCGCTGCCTCAAACGCCTTGCGAGCGTTCTCATCGTCCGGCAAGGACATCCAGCTCAGCTCATATAAGGTGCCGATGGCCCGGCCTTGTCTAGCGAGCATCCTGCAGATTCTGTCAATACCCAGGTTAATGGCCTTAACGAGCTGGTCGGTTGCATATCTGACGGCTTGGGCCATTTGGCCTTCTTCAGAAGTTGCTTGAGTTTCATCGTAGTGCTTGAGGTACCACCGAATTGCGTCTCGTGATATCTCAGTTACTGTCTTATTCTTTGCTTCTGCTAACATCGCAAGCTGTGCTCTGTCTTCAGAAGAAAGTCCGACGTTGAGAGAGTGATATTTCTTTTTTGTTGGCATGATTACTGACGGAGCCTCTCAATATTGGCCAGCACGCTCATTACAGCGTCGGCGGCGATAATAAACTGACACTGGATTTTCGACGGCGTCGAAAAACTAGAACTGAGGCGAGTCTTCACGTTTAACCTTTTCCTCTGTATCTTGCATTACCGTATGGTCGCTTCTCTCCCTCCGGTAATGGCTCGCTTCGCTCGGGGTGGTTTGCGCGTCGTTGCCTACTCCGCGCGGCTGTACCACATGTGGTTAATCGAGAATGATGATTATTCTTCTGTGATGCAGGTAAATGTAGTTATGTGGTGATTGGTATCACTTAATCTGTCGAGAAGAGCCAGATTGCAGCCCTGTAGCGAGAGCTTGCACTCCCGATATCAGTAGGCTAAGCCCCACTCTCAACACAGTGGTTACAAGGGCAGAGAGCAGGCTTATAAGCGCCATTACGATCTGCCCGACTATTTGGAATGTCGGTTTAAGAACCATTTCAGGATTTCCGCCGGCGAGACCAGCGAAGAGCATCAGCGTGAAGATGACTAGGATAATCTGCTCGACGAAACCGAGCGGCGAGTTGACGTGTTCCATGGCTCAGTTACTCCTGTTCGTTTGACGGATCTTGTCCGTCAATGTGCTTGGCGATGAACGCATCAAGATCTGCTTTTCTATAGCGCACAAGGCGGCCGATTTTAATGCAAGGTATGGAATGACGTTTTGTACATTTCCACACAGCCAGCGTTTGTTCGCAGACGCCCAGGTAAGCGGCGGCTTCCCGGCGGGTGAGAAGATCGGAGCGAGAGTTGCCCGCTCCCGATGAGGGATCGTCTGTTCGTTTCATTGTTATAAACCTCGAAAAATGATTGCTCAAGAGATTAGCGGCGCGAGTTACTGAACAGCGCCCGCCGTAAATCCATCGCGAAGTGAGAAGAGTTGGTTTGAAAAAGGGAAAAGCTCAAACCGTCGAAATTGGATTTGAGCAAGAAAGCGTTATTTGAATTGAGAAGGATGGTTCGGCAAACGCCGTTTGTGCACCATCAAGCACCGTCCATAATTCCATTGTACCGCCCGGTTTCGATTTTCTGACCATAGGGTTGACGCTAAGTCGCACCTGGGGAAAACACCAGGTAAAAATTTTGGCAGGGGTAAGCGCCAGCCCCAGACGAAGGAATGGCAAAAATGTTTCCAGGGTTTTCCCCCTAACAGGCCGCAGGCGGATTTGAGAAACTGTTCTTGGTGGTTGGAGCGGGATACCGCTCGCCCAAAAGTGACGCCCCAGAAGTCGAGCACGCTTTCGAGCCGTTGAGCGCTTTGCTATGCGCCAGCGGCTTTTAAAGAGAGTTGATCTCTGGAGGAATGTTCGTGGAAATTAAATTGACGCTAGTCACAAGGCGAAACCCTAAAACTGTTAAAGGGTTAGATTCTACCGTCGGTGCCATCATTGACGCCGATAACAACCTGGTCGCTCTGGTTCCTGTAACTCGGATGGACTGGGTATTCGATTGCTTAACTGCAAAGACGAAGACAGATCACCTCTTCACCATTCTGTCTAAGATGACAGACGAAACGATTCATCTCTGCTCCAGGTGCAAGCGAAATGCCGCTGAACCGGAGCGCATCGAAGAGCGAAGCGATCCAAGAGTGATCCGCTTCAATTCTGCCAGACGCAAGGCATCGCGCGCGGTGCCCGTCTAGTCTCACTAGCTGCGCGGCTCTAGCCGCCTTCATCTAAACTATTATCCGTGCCGACTTCTGCGGGTGCCACCCTTTTACGATCTGATTCTCTGGGCACGTTTCACCGAAAGGTGGCGTGCCTTTCTATTATTACCAGCCGCGCATACAATAAATCCGGAAAAACGAAGAAGAAGGGCAGGGACCATGCGATCCCTGCCATTTGTTTTAGCCTTTGGCTGCAGCGAGCTTGAGTTTGGGTGCATCCGCAGCTTGCTCCCCAGACTGAGTTTCATCTTGCGAGGTCGGTTTCTTCCCGCAAAGATGGAAGCTGGTGAGCTTTATAACCGGCTTTGTGATCTGTTTTTTGATTCCGTCCTCCTCCTTGGTATAGGTGGAAACAGCCAGCCTGCCGTTGACCACAACTTCGCGGCCTTTGGTTATGGTCTTGAGCACCCGATCACCCAAGCCGTTCCAGGCATCGACATCGAGCCACAGAGTCTTTTCTTCGTCCGAGTTGGAAGAGAACTCTTTTACTGCGACCGAGAATTTGACCACCTTGTTGCCTGTATCTCCGAAGGAGACTGTTTGAGGCTTTTGACCGACATGTCCAACGATAGTGATTGAATTGTTCATCTTTGTTTGCACCTCCGTGCTGTGCTAGGTGCCACCAAAAAAGACACGGCTTTTACCAGCCTGCATGGACGCGCCTAAGCGCGCCCCGTAGGGGTCTGCCATTGCGGGATGGAAAAGTTGTGTCAGTCTCGCACCGTATAGGCACTGCGCGGGGGTAGCAAAAACATGAACGATTAATCTCACATAGTCGGGCGTGTCGGTATAGAAAGATGTCTCAATGGGCTCCGCAGCAGGGTAACAAGGTGAACCAGATCATGGCCGCTGTAAAAAGATTCAACCAATACAGGACGAAGAACAACACCAGGATCGCTCTCGCTGCCAGGGCTTGGGTGACTACAGGAGTGCTCAAAACCTTCCAACTACGCCGCGAGGTTGTGGTATCTGAGGCAGGCTGCCATCCATCAAAACCAAGGAGAAGTACGATTCGAGAGCACAAAGACGGTTTGCTCACCAGCCATGATTTTAAGCGGGAAGGAACCGACATTGGGAGCCCGGGGAGCTGGATGCACCCAAGATTCTATCGGGCTTGCTGCAACAAAAGGCTTTGGCAGGAACGCAAGATTCCTGCCCATACCACAGTCGTTGTTCCGCTACCTTTTTGCCCTGGGCGCCGGCGAGGGCGAGCTTGTGCTCGCCCTCTTGCAGCTGCTCATCTATGCCACTGGGCAATTTGCTCTTTCACCACCGAAGCAGGTTCGACACTCATGCTGACCGTGCCAGTGCCTAGCCCATGAACCCTCAGCCAGATATCGTGGCAGGTTCCATAGCCAAAAGTATGCACCGTGCGCAATCTCTTCTGCCCTTGCAGGAGAAGAAAGATCACGATTCCGTTGCTATCCATGTAAGTTTTGACGATTCTTCTTGTTTTGTTTTCCATGACTGTTATCTCCTCATCAAAGTTCGGGGCGGCTGTCGCCGCCCCTGTTTGTGTTCTACGCCATATCGCCCAGGAGTCCCTTTGCTCGCCGGCGCGCATAATGCAAGCGCGATCGCACGGTACCGATGTTCGTGTTTGTCAGCCATGCGATTTCCCGATAGCTCATTCCTTCCGAATAGAGCACCAATACTTGCCTTAGCGGCTTGCTCAATTTCTCAAGCATGTTCTTCAGCCGCGGCATCAGGTCAACTTCACAGTCCTTTTCGCGCACTACATACGTGCCATACATCTGCAAATGACCGTATTCATCTGCCCGCTCGCACACTCGCCGCAGATCATCCTGCGGATGATTCCAGATTGCCCTCGCGTCCCGCGTTGCGATGCGACCAGCATCCATAGCGGAACTGTGGACAGTTTTATACAACCAGCCCATCGTCGGATATCTGCCGTCCTGCTTCCTCAACAACTTGAGCATCGCCAACTGGACGATGTCGTCCGGGTCCGTAATACCGATTTGCCCATACCGGGAAGCCATTCGTTTTGCTGCCGTAAGCAGTGAACTTATTTCGGCCGTCGAGCGTTGTACTTCTTGCATGTGCAATACCTCCATGTGTAGTCGGCTTTTCGCCGGACACGGGGGCACGGGGGCGGCTCCGCGGGTCAAGCGGATATGTCCGTAGGCAAATCCAGAAGTTGTCACCACGCTTGAAGCGCGGTGGCGCTGCCCCCGTATACTCAAAAAAACGAAAAGAGCCAAAACCGGCTGCTTTCAATCCAACAGTCTCCGGCACAGGCTGCGGCTCCCAGTCCGCCCGATTCGCGGCGGGCGCACCTGCCTCCATGCCTGCAAAGCGAAGAACCTGGGTCCCATCGTCAAGGTCGGCGGTAGCCGCCCGCGATAGCGGGTTGCCTTGACGATGGGGGTTCGAGCTAGGCTATTCGCCAGGCATGGGAGCTAGCCGCGGGGTCGTAAGGCTCCGCGGCTGAGACAAAGTGTTGCTGACGTGCCGATCGCTGGCTACCCGTGCATACAGAGTTCTCAGCGGGGCAAAGGCTGGCACCCGCACTGAGCACGCATTGGCGACTGATCGATAGAAAATGCCCGGACATTGTGTTCTGGTAAAAAGGCCGGCAGACGCAGGATTGCGCCAGCCGGCCATGCAGGCAACAATCGGAATCAGGCAGCGATCTCATGAAGCTCCTTTTTCAGCTCAGAGATAATTGCCCTCGCCAATTTGTTGCACGAGAAGGAGTTGATGGGTGACTTTGCTTTGACCTCGACTGCGGCCACAACACCACCTGGAGTTGGCTTAGCCGCAAAGACGATTACCAGTCGTCTCTTGCTGGTCAGTTCCGGCAGAATCTTTTCCTCGTATTCCAGGACAGCCTGTTGCGCTGTCCCTTTTGTTGAGAACTTCCACTCTGCCGAGGCCATTTTATGCTTTCCAATCGCCAGCCTCAAAAACTCCAGTGTGTTGGGTAGCGATCGGTTGGTTTTGAAGTAAAGGGCCTTCTCTTGAAGGTTGATGATTTGGCTTTCGGCAAAGTACCACCGGAACAGATACCAGGTGATAGAGCCCGATGCAAGGAGCATAAGGAGCTGGAGCCATTCGGGATAACCTGCCGGTAGCTCGGGAAACATCAATTTGAGTATCGCGGAGATGAGCCACAAGGGTCCGAAGACGGCCGCGAGTCCGGCGATACCGCCGACGACCGCGGAGTGATCATCTTTGCAGCCCTTGCATTTCCCGCTGATTGCCTGGGCGATTCTTTGTAGTGGTGTCAGTTCAAGGTGAGAGGCTGCGAACCAACCCGATGCATCGCCAGTCATGCCGTCTGGAGCAGAGCGTGTATGCTGCTTGCTCGCCCCGCTGTGAGAGTGGCATCGGCAATGGCACTCTTTGCCGTGCTGGTGTGTGCGGTCCGAGTTCTGGGAGTGCGTTTGGGAGTGACCTTGGTTAGCTTTCTGATTACTGTTCGATGAGTTGTTGTTGCTGGTGTTCGACTGCTCCGCATTTCGGCTTCGGTCCTGCGAGCGAGAATCAGTGCTGCCGGTCCGGCCCTGCCCATTAGTTCCGCCACTATGTGCTCGGGGCGGTGGGGTAGCAGGATTAGTCTCAAACCATTTCTTCAAGACATCGCGCGCATTATTGATCTGCTTCTGTTTTTCAAGCGCCTGTTTGTGCGTGCTTGGATCGCGTCTGTGCTGATCAGGATGATGAATCCGTGAAAGCCTTCGCCAGGCATCGTTGACCTGCTTCCAGTTAGCGCCGAACTTCAGCTGTAGCGCGCCGTAGCAAGCGTCATAGTCTATGTCTGCCATATTGAAACCTCGGTATGCGCTCAAAACAGAGCGAAAAGGGGGCGCTTAGCGCCCCCGAGAATGAGGAGAAGAGTTGCCTTGTGGTGCAAGCATCAGCAGTGCAGCCAGGGCGTTATACTTAAGCGCCTGGCGATGCTTACCTTGCCTGCAGCAGACGTGTCCGAGAAACTTGTACGCGCAGGCGAGTTTTGCATTCTCGACCGGCGTGATGTCATTGAGTATTCGACAGGCGGTGAGAAGAGCTTTCTCAGCAAGCCTGTATCCATTTCGCCGTTGAACATGAATCTCAGCGGCGCTGATGAGCGCGTCAGCCACGGTGAATGGATTGTCTATGCGGGCAGCGACATCTTCGCCAAGCGCATAGAGTTTTTCGACTAGCTGCTCATAGAGCAAGACAGCCTTGTCCACTTCCGCGAATGCGGCATTGCCGTAGGCGATTGCGTGGTTTAGGTCGATTGTTTCCATGGGTTTTCTCCTTATAGGACAAGGAGAGAGACCATTACGGAACTCTCTCCTTGTCAAAACGATCTGCTGTGATGTTCAGTACCGGAAACAAATATCTGTTTCGGGACGCTTCTCCTGCGCAGCAGGAAATGTGTTTTTCTTGATCAGGTGCGCGAGTCCGCTTGCTGTAAGCATGATCCGCTGCTCGATACGAACGACCGGCAGTTTCCGTTGCTTGATTAGCCTTCGGATTGTATGCTCGGACATATCGAGGAGCTTGGCGGCATCGCGCACAGTAAAGAGCTGAAGGTTGCTCTTCGTGTGTGTCATGCGACCTCCGGTTAAAGTAGAGGCGGAGACCGAGATCCCCGCTGTGAGTTTGAGGTTAGATGCTGCCGACGGTGCGGCTAGCGATAAAAGCGTCCAAGTGGGACTTCTTGTATTTGGCAAGCCTGCCAACCTTAATCACAGGCAGTGGATAACGTTTTGTGCAATGCCAAACTGCCAGTGTCTCTGCGGTAACGCCGAGATAGTCGGCGGCTTCCTTCCTAGTGAGAAGCGGATCTGATTGAAATTTGAAGAAACGGGATTGTGGGCCCAGGTCCTGGGCACCGCTAGTGCTTGTATCGTGTGACATTATGAACTCCTGTGTAGCACCACGTCGGTGTGCCATTGGAAAGTCAGGCTAACGCGTGAGCAGTTAGTCCTGAGTTAGTTTCAGTAAGAGAAAGAAAGAATGGGCGCAATCGATACAATCAGGTTTGTCGCCCGCCCGATCCAAAAAGAAAACCGAGGCGGTTGGTCAAAAGACTTTGCCTCGGATTAGCTGGTGCAATCGTGATCGCGGACAATGAAAAAAGAACCCGGGGACAATTACTTTTGACCCCGGTTGCCTCACCAAAAATCGAACCCTGACAAGTCCAAAAATGGTCATAGACTGTGCCTGTTACCTCGCACA
>JAHFBI010000186.1 GCA_023250095.1 Candidatus Melainabacteria bacterium | reverse complement strand
GAGACCAGCAACTTCGTCGGCGCTCATCGTCAAAAGATCATTCAACCCCACGCGTCGTCGTGGAGTATGTGGTAACGCCAGTACATCCTGATCCGACGCCTTCGCGGCGTTCGGCACGTCCATATCCAGGGCCTGCCGGGCAATGCTCATGGCTGAACCAGCAGCCACCCTCTCTTCCTCCGTCAAGGATTTCTTTGACCTGCCCTTGAGATATTTCATCCAGCTGCCTGAGGCTTGGATCTGCTCATTTATCTTGAAACTCATAACTGCCCTTCATCTTGCTTATAGCTCATTTGATGCCTAGTGAAAAAAGGTCGAAGACTGATTGGATCTTAGTTTATGACCCTCCAACAGCAGAATTGGAACATCCATCAGCTCAGCCGCTCCGAGCGTCTGTGGGGCAGATTGCGCCGGCTGAGGCGATTTCTTTGTGTCAGTTCTGTAACTGGAACTGGCGGAAATGAGCTTTGCTGGCGGGTAAATCATACTGACTTCGTCTACTAGAATGATCTTCTAAATACTTCCTCCAGATGATGGTGGCAAGAGAGAAAAAGATATAGACTGAAAATGTAGAGAAACCCAAGGAGAGTAGCCGAGAGGCAGCACCCCAAGGGCAGCAGGCAACCGGGTGAAAACTTCGAGCCTGAAGGCGCCGATACATCGGCGCCTTTTACTTTTGCTTGATGAAATGTTCAATTGTGGAGGTGGCAGCAGTGCTGTCTGCGATATTGCCGATGTTCGCCAAGCAAGCATGGATTGGTGGAGACATGTTGTCGGCTGAATTGATGCTCACTTCCCCTCTATCGCAGGCACATTTTGCAAACAAGCCCGATGACAGCCATGAACATCGTGCTCGTTGGATAAACAAGATGGTTGAGCTTTGCTTTGTCAAGAACTAACACGGCTCCAATTCCACAAAGAGAAATGCCAGTGCCGAGAACAGCAATCGCTCTGGCAGAGCCTGTGTCTCCGCTGTAATCGATCCCCATCAAGCCGGCCACTATAAATGCAACAAGTGCCGTTGCTAGCAAGGCCAGAATGCGTGTCAGCAGCCTGGCGGAGAAATACTGTGAGAAGAAGGCGAGTGTGTCGAACCTATTGCGTGTGTGAGCGAGAATATTTCCTTCTAGTTTCACCATGGCAATTCCCTCCATTTGCAATATGATCAATTTCTACTACGTAGCTGCTGTGCAAAAGTTCAGAAAGAAGCGGGCATTTGCAACGAAACTGAAAGGAACCATTTCAGCAGCCGCCCTTGAGGCAAGGACCTTCCGTAAATCCTCCCGCCCGAAATGCTACCTGACAGGAGCCGCCGGATGAGCACAACACCTGACAAGTTGAAGGCTGAGATCGTCAAAGCTGCCAGAGAGGCTCTTGTGGCAGCTCAGGGTGCAGAATCTGAAGCCCTCTACACAACCATCATTGCCGAACTCGACAAGTTCTACGGCGGCAATCAGAAAGAAATGGCTGCTGCCTTGCAGAGCGCGGCCAGGGTGATTGAAGCTGAAGTGGGTTGTGACGAAGCGATGGAATTCAAGCAACGCACGTGCGAAACGATGCTGAGAGTGAGTATGCAAGCCCGTCACCGAGGAGGCGATCTCGCGCGAATCCGGCCGACAGCAACTCCGCCAGAAGGCTTGAGCACTTTACCGTTCAAAGAGCTGGCTTATATATATGTATCCAGCAACGACTTCGAACGGGATCTGGCGTATTACAAGAAAATCCTCAAAGCCGCATCTCTGTGGGCTTGCAATGAGGATGAGTGCCGTACGACGGGACTGCGTCTGGCGGATGGTCCGCTCTTTGTGCTGACCGAGCGGAAGATAGCTGGCGGGTTCGAGCCTGTCTTCTATGTCGACAATCTGCAATCGACAGTGGCAGGACTGAAGAAGAGGGGCTGGACATGTCTTGAAGTCCCGAGTATCAAACCACGTGGATCAGCTTTCCGCTTTGCCGATCCCTCAGGTAATATGTTTTCAATTCTCCAGAAATAGCTCTCCCCCAGACGGGGCGATATTTGAGCGGTCATCGGACTAGTTAGTCCAGTGTCTGTCCACTTCCGATATCTATAAAAAAGGATTGCCGTGGCACAGGCATGCTTGGCTATCCATAGCATGATCTCACTACCAGAAGGGCTTGTGCTGACGGAGACCGTCCGAAGAGGTTGAAGCGTGGATCTGCAGGAGCGACCTACAGACTGCATCCTGCAATCTCGGAGAATGATGGGCCTGCAAAAGTGTCGCTACGTGCAAGCTGTGATTTGCAATATTCTGGAATTGACTCTTAGCGCAAAAAATCTGGGGTAGGGGTGAACTTTTTGTGACCGATATCAGTTGTAAGAAATACGGATGTTTTTCTTACAACTGATGAAATCTCGTGGAGGGACCCATGTTCACCGCAGCTCACATTAAGCGACACATCGCTAGACTTCCCAAGGGACAAATCTTCACAACTAGAGAGTTCCTTTGCTATGGTTCACGATCAGCTGTAGACCAGTCAATATGTAGGCTGGTGAACGCCGGTAGGATTGAGAGACTCGCTCGCGGAGTGTTTGTGGTGCCACGCTCGGGTGCCCGGTTGCCCACACCGCTGGAAGTGGCAACCGCAAAGGCTCGAGCCTTCGGCAAGGAAATTCTTCAGCATGGCGCCGATGCAGCTGTGGCATCAGGGTTGGCGAAATTCCGAAATCAAGGTGCTATCTATGTAACGAACGGGCCATCAAGCTCTTTTCGGTATGGCGACAAAATAATTCAGTTCAAGCGCATAGCTCCTCGCAAGATCGTGTGTGGGGATACGTTGGTTGGACTGGTAATAAGAGCCATCTGGCATCTTGGCAAAATGAGTCACTCCTGGGCAATTGCACAGGCGGCAATCTATGCTTTGGGAAGGACCGAGAAGGAGCAGCTCAGGCAAAATGCGGGCTTCATGCCTGCTTGGATGAGTCGGCGCTGGGTTCCCTTGTGGACGATGCCTTGGACTGAAGGTTGGAACAAGCGACGCCGCAAGGGCGAGCGCGAGGGAGTGAGGGAAAGATGGCGACAAATGTGTATGAAGTAGGCCATGCGTTGTCCTTGGCGACGGATGCTGGTCCATGCAGTGGTAGTTGAGTCTGTTATAAATCTTGCAGCTGTGTAACAGACTCGTAACGGCTGGGTTGGGACTTCCCTATTTGGAACTCATCGGCAGTAGGTGCAACAACGTCGCTGGATTCCATTTCCAGCTGTGACATATGTCGTTAAGACTCAACCATTTCAAAAGATTACGGAGGATTTTCGTCAGCCATACGCAAGATGAGATTCAGACCGAACCTGTAGATTGCATGTGACTGTGCCAGTGGGAAACTGGTCCGGACCTGCGTTTGAGTAATGCTGTGCTGGGTGGTCGTGTGGAGACGGCCACAAGGAACGTGGTGAAAAAGGGCGCCCAGTCAGGGTCTTTACGAAAGTTATCAGTTAATTGGGTTACTGGCACGGGCATATCGCAATTGGACTCAACTCAGAAATCTGCTGTGCCTATGCCGGTGTCCACGAACCGTTTGACCTGGAGGAACACCTAATGTCCTTTAGCTGGTTGCATAAGCTTCCGTGCATTGTGCTTATGGCGGTGATTGTGAGCTTAAACGTACCGGTTTTGGCTCACGACGATCAAATAGGTCCGGTAATTACGCCGGTAGTGCTGGAAATATGCGGCAATGTCCCAGGGAACCAGCAGACCAACACGGTACCATTAAATGTCTTGCAAACGGTCAATACGCTCCCGGCGGCTGTGAGCGCGCCTCTTATTCCTTTGGCAAATGTTGTGACCAATGTGGCGCCTGTGTCGACGGTTAGCTTGGTGCCGATTGTGCCTGTGAACATACTGCCGAATTTGCCTCCTGTTATTGAGCCGAAGATTGAGCCAGGACATTATTACGGTCAGAACCTGCTAAACAGTATGACGTCCAATCTGCCAAACAACTCCGTCAACATTGGTGGGCTTCCAATAAACAACCTTGGTCATGCGGGAAACAACGGGTATGCCAGCTCCTCCCCCGTTGGCGCACATGGAATTGGCATTGGAGAGATCCTGCCCAACAGCGTACAGATTCCTGCCGTTGGGGGGGAGTCACCCGCCTCTTTGGGTGCAGTTGGCGGGCAGAGGTTCGTGCCCTTCAATCTCAACATAGTTTCTCAGTACAGCGGGCTTCTGAACTCACGTACCGACATAGCTGGCAGGACTGCCGCTTATCGGGCTGAGCGAAGTCGCGAGCGCGTGATTATGTTTACGTCTGCCAACCAGGTTTTGACCGGGATAAATGGCAGGCGCATCAGAGGTACAGAAGGAACGACGATTGCCACCGGGGGCAGCGACCTTATCATTCTACACAAGGGCCATATTCTTGCCGAAAGCGGCAAGGCGTCGACAGTCATTAAAACACGGAAATGCTCCGTTAGCCTGGAAGCCGCCGCTTCTGCTATCGTGGAGGCGCAAGAGGGCAGAGCGGTCCGTATCCTCGCTATCGCCGGCGGTGGTAGGGCTCCGGTATCGATTGTCTCAAACGATTCGCAGCAGGAGGCTATTGCTCTGCAACCGGGACAGGAGCTGGTTCTGGGCGATGAGGACCTTGCGGAGGAAGAAATGATTCCTGCTGAAGGACCCACTCAAATTGCTGTTGCCGGCAGCATAGAAAAGCGCTGTGGGCGGCATGTCAGGACGATTACCAACCGTGATGACGTCAGTGAGAGTGATTTCTTGCCAGCCGGACATTCCGTGCGTCTCGGGGGGGCTGGTCATCGCTTTGTGGACGCATCGAAGGCGGCAATTTCCGGAAGCCCGGATGCTGGCTTGCTCTTCCACTTGCAGGCAATGAGTGCGCAAAACCCTGATGCCGGGCATAAGCGTGCTGAGTCGTGTTCGAGAAGACCTCTTGAAGTCCTGGCTGCTGAAGGAACACAGCTGAGCCAGTCAGAATCTGGAAGCGTCTATCTCCACTCTGGCTCAGTTCTGGTTGTTCCTCCAGACAATACCAGAATTGAAACGGCAGCAGGTTTTGTCGACGTGACAAGGTCTGGTGTGGCTTTCATCGAGTGCTCATCCGGCCAACTGCGCGTGAAAGCGCTTAGCGGTCCGTCAGACGTATCAGTTTCATGCTGCGGGCACACCATTAAACTGATCCCGGGTGAGGAAGTCTTGATTGCTGACCACAATCTAGGACCCCAGGAAGTTATTCCTGCCGATGGGATTGGCAGAAGAACGAGAGTTGCTTATCCGGTAGCCGGGAAGCTGGCTGTTGTCATAAGCGACTTTTCCATACCGATGCTTCTGGGGCGCCCGGCCTATCGGGCGAGCTTGCACGCAGCAGACAGAGACGGCAGGCTCTATGAGGGGCTTCTCAAGACGGCCGTCTGCGTCGAGCTGGTAGAAAGAGGCAGAGGTGCATATTCGGTCAACAACCCTTCTCCGGAGCTTCTGTCCAGCGCGGACAGGTAAAATCGAGCTGAAGCAGTTTAAAGGGTGCATGGAAGAAGTGTTGCGTTACAAGCTGCCGATGCTTCTGGTTCTGGCACTATCCTTTGGTTCAGCGCCAGCATTTGCTCAGACTGACGCAAGCGGAAGGGTTGGAGATCCCAGAGCAGTGTGCGAAGCAGCTTCCTGCTCGACGATTTGCATCGATTCCTGTCCGCCCGAGCCAAATTTAGGCCAGAGGACCCGTGTCTGTGCCTCTTCTGGTGAAGTAACCTCCTTGGGGATGATTTCCAGCACCAATAAGTTCGGCGCGAGAATATGCAGTCAGATGTACGGCGATAATTCTGCCGCCGGCGTGGAAACGGTCCAGGAGGCAGGGACGAAAGCCGAGGACGCGTCGCCAAACTGGGAAGCTGTTGCCGATAGGCTAAATGCGCAGGTTGCCGAGCTCCTGGAGAAGCAGTGTCTGGATGAGGCGCTGCCGCTGGCCAGGAGAGCCGTTGATGTGACGCTGAAAAATCGCGGACCTGAGCATCCTGACAATATTGCTACCATCAACAATCTGGCATGGATTCTGCAGTCTCAGGGGCGGTATGGGGAGGCACGTCCTTTGTTCGAGCAGTCCCTTGGTATTGCCGAAAAGTCTCTGGGGCAATTCCACCAGACGACTGTCATATGTCGGAATAATCTGGCGGGACTGCTCAGCTTGCAGGGTGATTTGGAAAATGCCCGCAAGGAATATGCAAGGGCGCTCGCTGCCAGCGAGAAGGAGCTTGGTCCCAACGCTTTGCCCCTGGCAGGAATTCTCAGTAATCTTGGCGGTCTGCTCGGGATGGAGGGCAACTCTGAAGCTGCGATATCGATGTACAGAAGAGCGTTCGCCATTATGGAGTCCCATCCTGAATCTAGTCCTGCGGATATGGCCCAGGCATTGAACAATGCGGCTGCCGAGCTTGTGGACTGCGGAGACACTGCCCAGGCCTTGAATTATCTTGAGCGCGCCTTGCAGCTTCGGCAGGGGGCCCTCGGAGCTGAGCATCTCGACGTGGGCGAGACGTTGAACAACATTGCCGTTCTCGAAAAAGCGCTTGGACACCTGGATAAGTCGTCAGCCCTGCTTGAGAGAGCCAGGGAAATATATGAACGGAAGGAGGGTCCCGAGCATCTCGATCAGGTGAGCCTGCTCAATAATCTCGGCGATCTCAGGTGGCAGCAAGGCAAAGAGGATGCAGCTAAAGACTGCTATCTGAGGGCGGCCACCATCGTCGATCGTTATTTTGAGCGCATCTTGCCCACTCTCTCTTATGCCGAGCAGCAGGCTGTACTGGGCAGCCGCGTGCCAGCAGAAACGTCCAGATTGCTGTCGTCGGCTTGCCGGGATAGCAAGACGCTGCCAAAGGCTTATGACCTGCTTTTTCGATGGAAGGGGCAGCTTGTGCAAGCCATGGCTCGTGAATCAGCCGCCCGGCTGGTGGGCGATCGACGGCTGGATCAGAAGATGGTTCAGCTCAGGGAAGTGCGGGCCAAACTGGCCGGCTGGTATCAGGAATTCTTTCAGGTCGGACCGTCGGTATGGAAGAGCACTAATGACAGGCTCACTGCCGAAAAGGAAGAACTTGAGCGCGATCTGAGCCGGGAGTTTCTTTCGCGTGGTATCGGGAGTGGTGCTGTGCTCCTTGATCTGGACACGTTCAGGAAACAGTTGAGGGTGGGCGAGGCTGTAGTGGACATCTATCTCTATGACGCTCTGGACAGCCGGATGCGCTCCGGTTGGCGCTATGGCGCGATAATTGTCACTGCCTCGGGAACGTCGCCTGGGTGCACGTTTGTTGATATTGGTGATGCTGATGTTATCGAGCATTTA
This sequence comes from Candidatus Melainabacteria bacterium, assembly GCA_023250095.1. Taxonomy (GTDB): domain Bacteria; phylum Cyanobacteriota; class Vampirovibrionia; order Obscuribacterales; family Obscuribacteraceae; genus JAHFBI01. Next base: position 2,360 of record JAHFBI010000186.1, on the reverse strand, counting down.
CTGTCTGCCTGGCGAGACGACGTTTCGAGTGGCGGCTGTGCAGAAGGCAGCTGGCGTGATCTGTCCGCCTCTCTATCTATACTCGTTAAGAGTGTTCCGCCGGCAACCACCAGGGTCTTGATTTGTCCGGACGCGGAGCTTTCACGCATGCCCTGGAATTTGCTTGCCGAATATGGTGATTCTGATTCCGACATCCATATCAGTCAGGTCGATTCCTGCCGGGAGTTATTCGCGCTGCGTTGCTGCGCCGACAAACGCTCCGACAGAGCTGCGGTACCAGCCGTGCTTGTAGCTGGGGGCATCGACTTTAACGCCGGTGTTAAGATGGCTGCAGGAGCCGCTGTTTCTAACAAGCAGCCGCTTTTCAGGCTCGAATTGCTGCCAGGCTCGTTGATCGAAGCCGACGATGTGGCAGCGTTGGCTGAAAAGGAGCACTTCCGGGTATTGCGGCTTAGCGGCGCAGGCGCGACGAAAGCTGCAATTGTCGCGACATTGCCTGCAGTGGAATTTGCGCACCTGTCCACACATGGTTTTTTTCTCGATGAGAGTTCTCTTGGCGATGCGCGTCGGTACTTGCCTGGGAGCCTTTCGCGCGGTATTGCATTGCAGTCGCGTTTGCCGGAGGGAGCTCTTTGGCAACAGCGGAATCCTCTGGTCGAGTCAGGACTGGCTGTGTCCGGTGCCAATCAGAATTGCCTGGAATCAGGGGAAAAGAGCGGATACCTGACTGCCGAGGAGCTGGTCGGACTCAATCTTCAGCGCTGCCGCTTGTTGACTCTGTCGGCCTGTGAGACCGGGCGCGGAAAGGCTGTCACTGGGCAAGGGGTCCTTGGACTGCGTTCGTCAATCATGGCAGCCGGCGCACATAGTATCTTGATGTCCCTCTGGAAGGTTCCTGATGCTGCAACAAGCAGACTCATGCAGTATTTCTATGAAGAGCTCTGGACGAAGAAAACCGCCGCTGTCGAAGCTTTGAGGCGAGCACAGGCTCGCCTTCGTAAAGACCCTTCAATGGCTCGTCCGATGTCCTGGGCTGCATGGGTGCTAGTCGGCGATTGCTGGTAACGGCGTCTGACACCCTGGGTAGGACCCCAGGGGAGGCAGGGAGCAGGGTTCGGCAAATTCTTGTCTTATTTTCCGGGGTAATAATTCCCAGGGTTTTCCCGCTTGGCAACCGCCGGCGCGTGAATCAAACTTCTCATTGCCACGCGTATCAGGTAAGGCCCAATGATCAGTGAATCTCTGGTTTCTGACAGGTGCTCTATTGAATACAGGACGGCACCGGCGATGGTCACGCCCGTGTGTATCGCCATCATCGCCTTCTTCTTTTACCGCATGTTGACAGAGGACAGTTCGCCGTTTATTCCTAGCTGGATTTGTCTGGGAGGGGACTACCCGGTCATCAGCCCGGAGGCGTCTATCTCTTTTCTCCTCAACATCGTCTTCTGGCTGGCTGTGGTGGCTTCAGTCCTTGGACAATCTTCAATCCTGACCATCTCGCGAACCGGGATTCACTTTCCTCTCAATCTCTGCCCGGACCTTCTCTTCCGACCCCACCGCCTCTGGACGGATGTTGCCGAAATCTCTATTGAAGACAGCGAAAGCGGTGTTACTCAAGTAGAGGATCGAGATGAGCCTGCCTGCCATGTTTCCTTTCACTTTCGCTCGGGGGGGCATGTGGACCTGAATATCGCCAGGATGAAAAAGAGCGAAAGAATGAAATTGTTTGCTTCACTGGCTCGCTGGGGCAGACAGTACGTGCAGGAACCCGATCTGCTCGATATCCATCTGAGGCTGCCTGATGAGGATGTGCCGGGCACAAAACATGAAGAATCCCAGTCCAAGAGCCTGGCTGAAGGGGAAATGGCTTTAGCGCCGCCGGCCTCTTTCACGCAGATGTGGGAAGAAGAACTTTCGGCGCATTGTGCCATCACGTCCTACATTCAGCTTGCTCCGGGGGCGACTCTGCAAAATGGACGGCTGAAAGTGGTAGGACATCTGGCATCGGGAGGTCTGTCAACCGTTTATCTGGCGCAACGGCAGGGCAAGGAACTCCAGGTGCTCAAGGAGGCTGTGATTCCAGGACACGTCAGCGAGAAAACAAAGGAGAAAGCGAGGGAACTCTTTGTACGCGAAGCTGCTTTCTTGCAGAAGTTGAGACATCCGGGCATAGCACGAATCTTCGATCACTTTGCGGAGGGGGGGCGCGACTATCTGTTACTTGAGTATATTCCCGGACAGAGTCTCAGGCAGCTGGTCAGGCGCAATGGGCCGCTCGAAGAGGATACCGTGCTCGACTTTGCAATTGCTATTGCCGATATTCTCGACTATCTGCACAGCCAGACGCCGCCTATTATTCA
>JAHFBI010000460.1 GCA_023250095.1 Candidatus Melainabacteria bacterium | reverse complement strand
TAGCGATCATACATGGCAGGAGCCAGTCCGACCAGATTCATTAATTGTGTTACTTTCTCCCTCAGCTCTCCCCTTGAGCCGATTCCATGTACTTCCAGTGGCTCGGCGATACTCTGCCCAGCAGTCATGCGCGGGTCCAGACTGGCATATGGGTTCTGGAAGACTATTTGCATCTGTCTGCGCATCGCCTTCAGCTGCCTGCCATCGCACGAAAGGATACTGATGCCGGACACAGTAATTTCTCCTGCTGTAGCCGGCAGGAGCCGCAAAATAACTCTGCCCAGGGTTGATTTGCCGCAGCCTGATTCCCCGACAAGTCCGAGAGTTTCGCCTTCAAAAATATCCAGATCAATCCCATCCAGAGCCTTAACCGCGCCCACTTGCTTGTTGAAAAAGCCCTTCTTGATCGGAAAGTGTTTTTTTACACCTTTGATACAGACGAGGATTTTTCCCTGTCCCGCCGGGGCGCTCATTGGCTCTTGACTGTCCGTCCCGTCTGTCAAGTGAATATCTCAGCCTCCGCTGGCAAGTGTCAAAGAAAAATTGCCGGGGGTGCGCCCCGGCAATAGATTATAGGAGAGTTGACGAACCGAGGAGAAAACTAGGGTCTTACGTTGAGTTGGCTGAGGGTATTGTCCAGCATCACCGCCATACGCAGGATGAGTGATCTGCCCTGCAGCGCATTGCGTTGAACGACATAGTGATTTGTAATTTGATCGAGTACGAACTCTTCGGACGGGCGATAGGCTGCTGCGAATTGTTTCTTCCAGTCAGCCTCGCCACGCGCAAATCCAGGTACATAGCTCAATCCATTTCCGTCATGCCCTGTGGCAAAGGGCAGCATTGGATCAGCGCTACTCTGGGGAAGGGCGCTTTCGTACCTGCCCCACAGGTTGCCTTCGATGCGGTGATGACATTGCGGTTCGCGGATATAGAGATACCAGAAGACGGTGTATAAGACAGCTAGTTCTGCGGCAATCAGCAAATAAATAAACATAGCTCGCCTCCCTGCCTAAGCAAGCCTCGGGGGATTCCAAGCGCCATTTCTTAATGTTCAATTAAACTTTGATGTCATTTTAACGAAATGTAAAAAAAAAGCTACTGTGTTTTAATAATTAGCCAGTTTTCAAGTGATTAATTCTGAAGGTCCGAAAGCTTGTTTCTGACCTAGTTTGGGACATGAGCCTCGCACTAATTACCTGCTGGGCTGCTTAACACTTGACGTCAGCCTGCTTGACAATCGCGGGTCTATATGCAAGTGCGCGACTGCACTAGCGTTCTAGCCGATGGAACAGGATATGTTCGGTGATTCCTGGATGGTATCTTCAAAGTCATATCTTTCTAAAAGAGATGCTGCCGGGAAAGCAAGCTAGGAGATCTAAATGCACATCAAGAAGGTTGCTGTGGTCGGGGCAGGAACAATGGGAGCATCCATTGCCGTAGCACTGATCGGTCATGGTTTTCCTGTACTGCTCAAAGACGTGAACCAGAGCACACTGGAGGCTGGGATGGCGCGCATCGACAGACTTCTGGAATCACGTGTCAAGAAAGGACTACCCCCCACCGATGCCCAGAAACAGAAAGCCGCACTGTTACCAACAACTGACTTTTCCCGGTTTGGCGAAGTTGACCTGGCCATTGAAGCCGCTTCGGAAAATATAGAAACCAAGAGGGCCATTTTTGCCGATCTCGAAAAACACTGCAGCCAGCAGGCAATTCTATCCAGCAATACTTCCGGCCTTTCGATCACAAGAATTGGCGGATTTACCAGCACGCCTGAACGCGTCATTGGTCTCCATTTTTTCAATCCTGCTCACCTGATGAAGCTAGTGGAAGTGATCCCTGGGCTAGACACGTCAGAGGAAACCGTTTCTGCGGCACTATCATTTGGGCATGCCCTCGGAAAGCTGGCAGTTCGTGTGGAAGAGTGCGCTTCTTTTCTGGTTAACCGACTGCTGGGCAGATACATGAACGAATCTCTCTGGTGCTTGCAAGAGGGCATCGCTTCGGTAGAAGAAATCGACAGCGCGGCTTGTCGCTATGTGATGCCGATAGGTCCGCTTGCCCTCCGCGATATGAACGGGGCTGATGTGGGGCTCGCTGTGGCTTGCTTCAACTATCAGGAGTATGGGGAACGCTTTCGCCCGGCGCCGGTGCTTGAGGAGATGGTGAAAAAAGGCTTATTGGGGCAAAAGAGCGGGCACGGCTTCTATCTCTATGATCCGCAAACGCACAGGCGTTGTGGCGTGAATCCTGATATTGAATCGCTTCTTTCCGGGTTTTTCGCAGGTTCACAACGGAGGGGCGAGCCATTTGCCGTGGAGCGTTTGTTTCTGCCCATGATCAATGAGTCATTCCTGTCCCTTTCCGAAAAAGTCTGCGCTGCCGGCGATCTCGATCCCGCACTGATGGCGGGATTGGGCATGCGCAAGGGACCTCTTGCGCTGGCCTCCGAAATCGGACTGGCTGATTGTCTCAACATGATGGAGAAGATGTTCGCCAAACACGGCGAGCGTTTTCGCCCTGCCCCTCTGCTAAAGCGCTATGTCTGGGGCGGGCGCAAGTCGGTAATTTAGCCAGACGACTCGAGACCATCTTGAAATCAGTGTAATTTAAGATGTTGTATCGCAAGAAGGAATGTTTCAGATGTTCGTTGCTTGACGACCATCGCTGAGAGCCGGTGAAACTTTTA
>JAHFBI010000185.1 GCA_023250095.1 Candidatus Melainabacteria bacterium | reverse complement strand
GAGGGAGAGGCATGTTTTCAGGCATCGTTGAAGAAATCGGCACAATTGCCGCCGTGTCTGATGCTGACGGCGGCAGACAGTTGAAGATAACCGCTGCCGTCGTCACCGCCGATTTGAAACTGGGTGATTCTGTGGCAGTGAGCGGCGCCTGCCTGACCGCCTGCCAGCTTGGCAAGAACTGGTTTGCCGTCGAGGCTACTTACGAAACGTTGCGGCGCACCAAACTGGGCAAGCTGAAGAAAGGAGACAGAGTTAATCTCGAACGTGCGCTCAAAGTGTCTGATCGGCTGGGCGGACATATCGTCTCCGGACACGTCGACGGGCTCGGGCAGGTAAAGTCCATCAAACAAGAAGGGTTTTCCAAGATCATCGAGTTTTGCGCGCCGGGTGAACTATCCGCTTTTTTCGTGGAGAAGGGCTCGGTGACCATTGATGGAGTCAGCCTGACAGTCGCCCACCTTAAGGGGGATTCAGGAAATGCTTCCTCCGGCACCCTTGACGGAGTTGTAGTTTTTGATGTCGCCCTGATACCGCACACACTTGAAAAGACCACGCTGGGCTGGCTCAAGGCCGGCGACGGCGTCAACATAGAGGCTGACATTATCGGCAAGTATGTCGCACGGCTGCTCGCGCCTGCCTATGAACAGAACATTAACAAAGCCAGTTTATCGCTGCCCTTCCTTGCCGAGCATGGCTACACTTAGCCTGAACGCAGACGCCTCAAGCTCCACTTCCGTCCTTGGTAATCCGGAGACATTGTCATGATCGACCTCAGCAATCCAGCGGCTTACTTCATGTCAAAGAAAATGTCGGACAGCTCATCACAGTACAAATTCGACCGGATCGAAGATGCCATCGACGAGATCCGTGCTGGCAAGTTCGTCATAGTAGCCGATGATGAAGGGCGGGAAAATGAGGGTGACCTGATCTGCGCGGCGGAGCTGATCACGCCCTCGATGATCAATTTCCTGATCACGGAGGCACGCGGCTGGGTATGCCTGGCCCTGTCAGGACCGATAGCGCAGAGACTGAATCTGCCGCTGATGGTTGATGCCAACACGGAGTCGCAAGGCACGGCTTTTACCGTCACCATCGACGCCGATACCAGATTTGGTGTCACTACCGGCATCAGCGCCTATGACCGGGCTGCGACAATAAAAGTTGCCGTCGATGCCACATGCAAGCCTGAGGATTTGCGCCGCCCCGGGCACATCTCGCCCCTGGTCGCCAGATCCGGAGGCGTCCTGCAGCGAGCAGGACATACGGAGGCCGCCGTCGATCTCGCGCGCCTGGCCGGTTTCAGACACGCCGGCGTCATCTGCGAGATTATCAATCCCGACGGTACGATGTCACGAGCCCCGCAACTTTTCGAGTTTGCCCGCAAACACGGACTCAAGATAATCAACATCGCTCAGCTGATTGCTTACCGGCTGAAACAAGAGCGCTTCGTGGTAAGAGAGGGCACGGCACGTTTTCCCTCAGCTTACGGGGAATTCACGGTCTATGGCTACCGCAACAAGCTCGATAACATGGATCACGTGGCGCTGGTCAAAGGCGACGTGGCAGGCGGCAAGGATGTGCTCATTCGAGTGCACAGCGAGTGCCTTACCGGTGATGTCTTCGCCAGCCTGCGCTGCGATTGCGGACCGCAACTGGAAGCGGCCATGGCCATGATCGCCAAGCAAGGACAGGGGGTGCTGGTCTATCTCCGACAGGAAGGCCGCGGAATCGGACTCTTAAATAAGATCAAGGCCTATGCCTTGCAGGACGGCGGACAGGACACTGTCGAGGCCAATGAATCACTGGGCTTTAAGCCGGACCTGCGTGATTATGGAGTGGGAGCTCAAATCCTCTGCGATCTCGGGCTCACTTCAGTCAGAATCATCACCAATAACCCACGCAAAATAATCGGACTGGAAGGATATGGGCTGGCTGTCACGGACAGAGTGAGCCTTCCCCCTGCCTGCAACAGCCACAACCTGCACTATTTGCTCACAAAGAAGGAGAAGATGGGGCACTGGCTCGATGGACTGACAAGTAATCTGGATTGCCTGAATGTGGAGTGACTCCGGCAAGCAATTCTGCCGCTGTCCCATTGAATGAAGGCTGGCCGCTTGGCAATTAAAGTAACAGGAGAGGAGTTTTCGCGATGCCAAAGGTGATAGAAGGGACGATGCTTGCCACGGGGCTGCACTTCGGAATCGTTGTGAGCCGTTTCAATGAATTCATCACTTCCAAACTCCTGGGAGCCTGTCTGGACACCCTGCGCCGTCATGGCGCCGACGAGGACGAAATAGAGATAATGCGCTGTCCAGGCGCTTACGAAATTCCATTCGTGGCGCACAAAGCGGCGCAAAGCGGTCGCTATGATGCGGTTATCTGCCTGGGAGCCGTGATCCGCGGGGCAACGCCTCATTTTGATTATGTCGCCGGCGAAAGCGCCAAAGGCATTGCTCAGGTCGCCCTGGAGACGGGGATACCGACGATTTACGGGGTGGTGACGACGGAAACCATCGAACAGGCAGTGGAAAGAGCGGGCGCAAAGGCAGGCAACAAAGGAGCTGATGCCGCCCTGGCAGCCATCGAGATGGTCAATCTCCTGAGATCCATGTCGCAGCAAAGCACCAAGCTTCAGAAAATGACTCGCAAATAACCGTCCTGCAAAGTGGTACCACATTCGGTGCTCTATCGAATGGCGCCTCTTGAGAACTTATTTCCATTAAATCTTTTCGCTCGGGCGGAGGCATCCAAAGGCACACTGGCTGTGCGTTTTGGACATCCAAGCCAGCGCTTTAGATCTTGCTAATCCTCGCCCTGACAACTTGATTACTGTCGGGCTATCCATTAATGTAACGTACTTAGATATACTTTCAATCGTAAGTGATTGAATATAAATCTGACCGCGGGCGGGTCCCTTGCGGGCAGGTTTTGGCGTATCAATCGGTAGTCCCGGGCGGGCGGATCATCTATAAAGAGGGATTTAATATATGTACGCAGGCACCCAGCAGCCACCGCTACTGGCTCCGCTGACTCAGGAAGATCTGGGCAAGCTACAAGTCCACTTACCGGCACTGAAAATTGTTTCCTTCAGAGGCCCGGGCCACTCGGGCGGTGTTGTTTCCAGTCTCTCGCCTCTCACCAAACAATTAGGCACGCAGGTTCACTGGGTCGCTCTTTCCGGGGTTCCCTCTGAAGAAAACAGCCATGTGACCGGCTTTACTTTTCACAGACCAGAACTCCCTGCCCAGCTCCTCGAAGCACACGGGCGAGCCATCCACGAGTATCTCTGGCCGCTTTTGCATGGTCTACCTCAGCGCGCCGTTTTCGATTCCGAGTCCTGGAAGAACTTCCGACAGATGAGCAGCGTTATCGCCAATCAAGCGTTGCAGGTTTCTTCGCGCAGTTTCCCGACGTTAGTCTGGCTCCATGACTTTGAAATGTCGCTGGTAGCCCCGCTTCTGGGCATGGACGCTGGTGTCATCCTCTGCCATTTCTGGCACGCTCCCTGGCCCAACCCCGACATTATGGTCGAATCGCCTGTAGCCAGCGAAATGGTCGACGCCCTCCTTTACAACAAGCTGCTCGGCTTCCATACCCTCGACTATGCCAGGAATTTTCTTGCCACAGTGCAACTGGTTCTCCCGGACGCCGTTGTCGATTTCCACGCCTTGACCGTCACGTACCGCGGGCGCGTTACCCAGGTGACAGCCATGCCTCTGGGAATAGATTTCCCGTACTGGCAACGCCTTTCCAAAGCCAGCCGCATTGCAGCCGAGTCGCTGTCGGTGCGCTACCGGCTTGCCCAGCAAGTAATACTCGGGGTCGATCGCCTGGATTATGCCAAAGGAATTCTTGAGAAACTCGCCGGGCTAGAGACTTTCCTGGAGACTTATCCCGAATGGTTCCGCCGCTTTCACTACGTACAGCTTGCTCAGCCGGTAGAAGTGAAGACGCAAGCTTTCGAAGAATACCGGCAGCAGGTTCTCCAGCGAATCGCCTCCATCAACGAGAAATATCGCACAGGCGGCTGGGAGCCCATCGTTTTGATTGAAAGACAGTTCGAGCATCCGGAGCTAGCTTCCTGGTACCAGGTAGCTGATGTTCTGGCGGTGACACCCGTGCGGGACGGTTTGAATCTGATTGCCAAAGAATATGTGGCCTGCCGTCTGGACGAACAGGGGACTCTGGTCTTGAGCAGTCAGGCAGGGGTTGCTGCCGAGCTCATGAGCGGAGCTCTCATGGTAGATCCGCAATTGCGCAGAGAAATAGCTACAGCCCTGTCGCGCGCACTATCGATGCCAATCGAGGAGAAGCGCCGGCGCATGGTTTCCATGCGACATGTCGTCGGCTGGAACCGCCTGCACGACTGGGCTTGCGGCTTCCTGCGCCAGGCGATCGTCACCAATCCGCACAAATTGCTCAACGTACTCTGAGCTTCCGGAATAGCAAGCCCGAAGTCCCGAGCGCCAAAGCGCCGGTCAGATATCCATATCTAGGCTCCGACCACCTTAGCTGCCTTGAGCAGATCCATCCACTTTGTACGCTGTGCATCCGACATAGTCGGTTTAATTACATAGTGAAGGAAATGCAGACCGGTCCGGCCCGAGACTATGCGGTCGAGTTCGAATTGATCCTGGTTGTTGGGATCGCCTTTGATCTGCCATTGAAAAAGAACGTCGGTGTCCGCTTCGGACAGCACCTGGAAAACGACTTTCGGGCTGGCTTTGTGGATCTTTTCCACGAAAGATTCCATGAACTGCCGGGCCGTGGCTTTCGGCTGAGAATCGGGGAAAAACTGCTCCGTCACCAGCTCCGTCCAGTTATCCACGCTTTGCCCGTCCAAAACATACTCTTTTAACCAGCTCCCCTCATCCTCATGCTCGAAACCTAGTGTCCATTTGCGATCGTCAAATTTGAAATTCAGATGTTCGCTGCCTGCAGCTAAGGCAATGCCGCATAACAGCAGTGCAAGAGCCGTCACAGACGACAGAGCCCATAATTTGCCAAGTCTCATTGCCATTCCTCTTGATTGTTGAGCAGCTCACCACTTGAGCAAGTTGAATCTTTCCATATCCACCGTAGACATATTGCGATAGACAGCCAGGACGATAGCCAGTCCGACTGCGGCCTCGGCGGCGGCCACCGTCAGTATGAATATGGCAAAAAGCTGCCCGCGGATGAGATTGGGATCGACATAGCGAGCAAATGCCACAAGATTGATATTCACAGCATTCAGCATGAGCTCGATAGACATGAGGACACGAACAGCGTTCCTTGACACCACCATGCCATACACGCCGATGGAGAATAGGACCGCAGCCAGAGACAGATACCTGACGAGGGCATCTTGCGCCAGCGTCAGTGAGACAAATACGCCAAGAGTGCCGATTATCAGGACCACCGGCAGATCCGCGCCGCATAACATGGCGAGCCCCCCGGACAGGATAATGGCCGCGCTTATCGTGATATCGGTGAAGTCGGTCGAAATCCCGATATGTTGCACAATCGTATAGCCCCAGCCGCGTGCATAAAGACAAACAAGGGTTGTGGCCAGCGCCACGAAAATCATGGAGATAGTATTAGACCTGGACCACATTGTCATTCCTCTCGCTCGACAAATCTTCCTGTGCGTCCAGCCTTTCTTCCATTTGGCTTGGCGGACGGTGTTCGGCTCTGGCCAGCATGATCGCCCCGATCAAGGCCACCAGAAGCAAGACTGAGGCAAACTCAAAGGGCAAAGAATAATAAGTCAGAAGCCCCGTGCCTATCTGCAGGACATTATCCGCCTTCACGGGACTCGGGCTCAGCGGCCAGATTTCCGAACGCAAAGACAGGTAAATCGTCACAAACAACAAGATCGAAACAACAATCCCGGAGGTTTTCGCCACCGGAATTGCCGGGTTGACATCGTGCTCCAGCCGAGGGTTTGTCAGCATCAAGGCTATGACAACAACCAATGTAATGCCCACTGCATAGATCATGATCTGCGCCATGGCCAAAAACTGGGCTTGCAGCAGCAGGAACACGCCTGAGATGGCGCCAAATACCCCGATAAGCAAAAAGCCGCTGCGGATGATTCGCCGATCAAGCAACACTCCATAAGCAAAAGGAATTGCCAGGAACGCCAGGATATAAAAGGCAGTAGTCTCCGAATGGTTCTGTGCCCAGGCAGTTAAAGCAGTTAAGTTCTCTCCCACCTTTACTTATCCTCTTGTTTCTTGTCTTTGCCTTCCAACGCCTCAGCCGACACTGCAGCAGATTCGGACTTGTCAACCAGCTTTTCCTTCTCTTGCCCCACAGCTTTAGCTTCATCGGCCGATTTAGCTTCGGCGGCAGTTTTCTCTTCATCAGCCGCTTTGGCTTGCCCGGCAGGTTCAGTTGCAGCAGCCGGCTTAGCTTCGGCAACCGGTTTAGCTTCAGCAGCCGGCTTAGCGGCAGCTGCAGCTGGCTTGGCTTCCGGTTTGGCTGGTTTGGGTTTCGGCAGCGGTACTTCTTTCTTGGCGAAGTAATATGCGGACTCTTCCTGGCTGAGAGTAAGCTTGCGGAGGTCGTATACAAGAGCCTCCCTTGTGTACTCGGACATCTCGAAGTCGTTGGTATTGATGATGCAGTTGGTCGGGCAGACTTCCGTACACAGCCCACAGAACATGCAGAGCCCGTGGTCGATTTTGAAATCGATCAATTCTGGTTTGTTTGTTTCTGGGCTCTTGTGTGACGTGATCTGGATGCACTTGTCCGGGCAAACACGCTCGCACTGCCTGCAGGAGATGCAGAGATGCTCGCCGGTAAGTGGGTTAACCCCCAGTGCCAGCCGCCCGCGAAAAGCGCCGGGCAGGTCCGGAGTAATATCCGGAAATTCCTTGGTAATCGGTTGGCGAAAGCTATGGCGGCCGACCGTGATTAAGCCTCGCAATACTTGATAAAGGCCTCCGACGGCCCGGCTGACCAGATTAGACATGGCTCTAGACTAGCTCCCTCAGAAAAGTTACAGCAAGAAGAAGGATCAAAGAAAGTGGAATCAGCCTCTTCCACCCGAAATCCATTAGCTGATCAATTCTAAAGCGAGGCAACGTGCCCCGGACGAGAATGGCGAATATGACCAGCGTGTAAACCTTGAGCAGCGCCCAGAACATTCCAGCAAATGTGACCGGGTTTACTAGCGATTGAAAAAGCCACTTCAGCTGAGCATGTCCGGCGGACAACTGGTTGAATGGCCATCCGGTCAATCCGTTAGAGACAAGACTGGCTCCTCCGCCGAGCAAGAGGGCAATTACCGCCACTATGACAAGCTGCAGACCAAAGCACAGCCAGCCGAACCATCCGGATGACAGCAATCCGGTATTTGGTACCGGCTTGCAACTGAGACACAGGATTCCAACAAGGATTACCGCGGCACCTGCTGTGATTTGACCGGCAGCACCGCCAAAGAATGTCGCATCCAAAAGACCGGGAATTGGCGAGGCACCGCCGCCAAGGAACATGACGGCAGCGATGGTGGAGACAATAAAGAGATTCGTGAATTCCGCCAGAAAGAAGATAGCGAACTTGATACCGCTATATTCCGTATTGTAGCCGCTGACCAGCTCACTTTCCGCTTCGGGCAGGTCGAAAGGAATGCGATTGATTTCCGCGCACGCACCTGTCAGGTAAATACCGAAAAGCAAAAGACAGCACAAGGCGAGCCCGATTGCGGCGGCAATGGCTGGCGCCGAGTGTACAGAAAGCAAAACGCCGCCGCCAAGCAGATTCCAGTGCCAGAAACCGTCGGACTGCCCTTTGGCAATTGCCACCACATCCAGTGTTCCGGAAAGAAAGCAGATGGTGATTATGGAAAGAACCAGCGGTATTTCATAGGCGATTGCTTGAGCAGCCGAGCGCAAGCCCCCCACCAGCGAGTATTTGTTGTTGCTCGCCCAGCCCCCCATCACGATACCGACGACAGGGATCGAGGACATCGCCAGCACATAGAAAATACCGGTAGGCAGGTTGGTGATGGAAAAAAGTTCGTGGTTGCTGGTAACTGCCGCAAGAAGCGGCACTGCAGCAAAAACCGAAGGAGCAAAAAAGATGATGGGAGCCAGAGTAAACATCACGACATCAGCGCCTCTCGGGGTGATGTCCTCTTTGAAGAGAAGCTTGACGGCATCAGCTGCGGTCTGCAGCAAGCCGTCAGCACCGACACGATTCGGACCTTTACGCACAGTAAAGAGAGCAAGGGCGCGCCGCTCGCAGAGCACCATGAACATGGCATTGACTGGGATAAATACGAGGATAGCAAGCAAAGGTGTGCACGCCTGGAGCCCCTCAATCACATACCTGGACGGACCCTGTCCTCCACACTTCATTTCAATCAGGTGCGGCAAAAGCTCACCGGCAGCCCAGCAAGTAATCCACACCGCGCCGAATATTGCGACAAGCCAGATAACGGTCAGCCGGGCGAACTTAAAGACTTCCACCCAGTTATATGAGCCAGTTGATGGAACGGTTCCGGAAGGGACTGCTGCCAGGGACGTTGTTGCCATTTACCTTTTCACCTTAACTCAAGAGACAGTGTGACTGTGCCGTGGAACTCAAATCCGTTGATTAGCGGTCGACATCCGGAAGGATGATGTCCAGTGACCCGAAAATCGCCATGATGTCGGCAAGCGGGCCGCCGGCAAGCAACTCCGGAATGATCGACAGGTTGCAGAAGGAAGGATTACGCCACCTCATGCGCGCCGCCCTGTCGCCGCCATTGGAGATTATGTAGCACCCAAGGATGCCCCGCGGCGATTCGACTGCCGCAAAGCCCTCACCAGCTTTCACCCTCAGTCCGGCATTTTGCTTCTTGGCCATTATCTGCAGATCGCCACCGCAAGCCTGACAATCAGCTTTACCGCAGCTATTGCAGGATTCGCGCATCTTTCGCAAATTCTCGGTCGTGCCTCCAGGAATTTGCTCGATACACTGCTTGATGATCTCATTGCTCTGACGCATTTCGCGCACACGGCAAATGTATCGCGCCCAGGTATCCCCATCTCCTTCCAGCACCGGCACTTGAAACTTCAGACGATCGTAAACCGAATAGGGCTTGAAGCGGCGCAGGTCGAAATTGACACCTGAGGCCCTGATGCACGGCCCGGTCACACCGTAATCCATGCCCAGCTGTCTGGGCATTACGCCTACGCCCTTTGTGCGCTTCAAGAAGATGGGGTTTTCCGTGACAATGGCCTCATATTCATCCACTCTGTCCGGAAATTCTTCAGTGAAACGCTTGAGCTTATCGAACCAGCCAAGCGGAGGATCCTTTTGCACACCGCCGATGCGAATGTAATTGAACATCATTCGTTGCCCGGAGACGGCTTCAAAAAGGTCGAGCAGCTTTTCCCTCTCCCGGAAAGGATAGAAGGGAAAACCGAACATAGCACCGAGATCGATAAGGTATGTACCGAGCCAGAGCAGGTGCGAGGTTATGCGGTTCATCTCCGCCAGCATGACGCGCAGATACTCCGCTCTCAGAGGCACCACGCAACCGTCGATGACTTCCGCGGATCGAGCCAGAGCCCATGAGGTGAACATGCCCGAAAGATAATCGACGCGATCGATGAGAGCTTGATACTGAAACCAGGTGCGATTCTGCCCCTGCCACTCCTGCGCCCGGTGAAGATGCCCGACTACGGGCTCGGCACTCCGGACGATTTCGCCGTCGAGCGTCAACAACAGTCGCAACACGCCATGCGTCGCC
>JAHFBI010000006.1 GCA_023250095.1 Candidatus Melainabacteria bacterium | reverse complement strand
CGGTGTTCCCAGCCTCATATGGCAAGCCTGGACTAGGAAGACAAAAGGTACGGTCAACTAAGGATTTTGAGATAGGTTGTCTCGTCGAAGCCGACGATCAATTTGCGTCCTTGTTTGACCGTTGGCGCGCGCAGATTGCCGGTGGGACCAAGCAAGAGTTGGCACAAAGTGTTGTCATCCGGTCTTTCTTTCTTGAGATAGATATGCACGACTTTTTTGCCGCGCAAAGCAAAGAGTTCATCGACTGTGGCTACTAATTCTAGTGCTTCTCTGCGGCCCAGTACCGTTTTGCGGGCGTCGACCGAGGTTGTAGCTAAAACTTTTTTTTGCGCTAGAAACTCTTGCGCTTTCATGCAACTTGTTCAGCCCCGGCGGTGATATATCCATTCCAACTGAGACATCACTGATACCTCCTTCTAAAGCGTCGGTTCTCATAATATATTCCAGGTGCCGCATCCGCTCCATATGGCAAACTTAAGCCTGCCACCCGGCTTGTTATGGCCGGCTAAGCCAGAGGCTAAAATCGTCAGTGAGACGGAAGATGAAAGCAAAGAAAAGAGCCCTTATCAGCCTGTTTGTTCTGGTGCCGGTCCTTACTGGCTGCCGGGAAGCAGTGCCCCTGGCTCAGAGCAGGTATGAGTCAGCTCCTTCAGCGCCCGGGAGCGGCTTTGACCCGGACAGAAGGACATACAAGGATCTGCCTTATGTGTCGGGCAGCCATAACCGGGCTCAGACTCTCGATCTTTATTTGCCGCCGCCTGGTAGCCGACCTTGCCCGCTCATTATTTGGATACATGGCGGGGCCTGGCTGGCGGGAAACAAGGGGGAGTGTCCGCCGGCTCTTTTCCTGCCTGAAGGTTTTGCTGCCGCCAGCGTCAATTACAGGCTGAGCCAGGAGGCCGCCTTTCCAGCTCAGATCCACGATTGCAAAGCTGCTGTCCGCTTCCTTCGCACCAGTGCCGGGCGCTTTCATATCGATCCCGAGCGGATTGGTGTCTGGGGTTCATCGGCTGGCGGTCATCTGGCAGCTCTGCTCGGGACGACCGGAGATCGCCTTGAGATGGAAGGTGACAGCGGCAATTTAAAAGCTTCCAGCCGCGTGCAGGCGGTCTGCGACTGGTGCGGACCCACCGACCTGGTGAGCGCGCCGAAGCAGTGCCCGCCTGACAATCGGATGAGCTTTTCGGGCAAATCTTCGCCTGTTTATCCTTTCATGGGAGGCGCAATGGACAAACACAGTCTGTCCATTGCCAGCCCGGTCACATATGTCAGCGCCAGCACACCGCCCTTTTTGATCATGCACGGAGATCGCGACGATATCGTTCCCAAAGCTCAAAGCGAAGAACTTTACGGACTTTTGAAGAAAGCAGGTGCAGACGTTTCTCTGGCGATAGTTCAAGGGGGCGGGCATGCATTTGGCGGGCCCAGTCAATTCGAGGCTGTCCTCAAGTTTTTCAAGCGCACTCTTGCCAATAAAAGATCCAGCACAATCACCAAGTGAGTTCTCCGCCTCGGTGAGCCTGGTGACCGGTTGCCTTCCCAGTGAACTTTCTGTCCGGACTTTGCCGGGTTTGCTGCAACCTTGATGCGAGTTTTTCCTTGTGGCAGGGAAAGGATGGGGAAAATCCCCTTTGACGGATGTCAAGCAAGGCTGTAAGATTCACCTGATGCGCCATCCTGAAAAACAAAGGTCTGAAACAATCATGCAGTCTACAAAGACAAAACCCACACAGGTCAATCCTCTAATTTGCAGCCACTGCGATGCCTTGCACTTCGAACACAGGGTAGCTTGCCGGAAGTGTGGCTCTTATTCGCTGGCGCCATCTGGACCAAAAGCGGCACTGCCTCGCCAGCTTGTCGGTGTGCTTGTCGCTCTTGCTTCGGCTGCGGCTGCCATCATCTGGATGAGTCAGGGGCACTAAAAACCATTGACACAAGAGTCCGAAGGACTGGTTTTGCTAAACCTCGAGAGTCTGCAGTGTTGAGGGAAGTTGCCTGTCGCCTCGATTTGGGACATTCTACCGGCTTGTTCTGCCAATCTCTTTGATGGTGCGAGATTGCCTGAACTCCGGTAAGGGCGCCTGGCAGAGCGTGATATCTGTGCCTTGCTTATTTCTCTAATTTCTCGACTCAGTGGCTTGAGGAAGAGTCTTTGCGCTCAAGGGACGAGCTCTGCGGCACCTGGTAGCAGAGTTGCTTGCAGATATTTCTTCGACTGTTTTTGCCAGGAATTGCTCGAGCTGCAGAAGCGAAACGTGCCGGGCACACGGGTCCAGGGTAGTGCTGTGCCAGGCGGAATTGTCAGGGCGTCGTTTCTTTGGGATTGCTTTTCCGGAAACGACCGCCGAAATTCGCTCCCTGTAAGGGATCCTGCGCAAGCGTCTCTTGACATGATACCGGAAGCGGTATTAAACTTAAATTAAGCATAAGAAAACGGCCGGAGGAGAACCGCTCCTCGGCTGAGTTTGATATATGTGGAACAGGTATACGCAAATGAAAAACTTCGATTTTATAGCCATGGTTCTGTTGCTAGTAGGTGGACTGAACTGGGGTCTGGTAGGGGCTTTTAACTACAATCTTGTTACCACTCTTCTGGGTGATGCCAGTATGTGGACGAGAGTGGTGTACGGACTCGTGGGAGTCTGTGCTCTTTACGAGGCTTATCACTTCTTCCAGAAACGCGGCGCAGCATCGGCTTGATGCTTTCACAGCCTGACGATATACGGCAGAGCGCTCAGTGATGAGTGCATAGTTACATAGCGACTTCTTTGGGCAGATCCAGCAGTCTGCACAGAGTCTTGCGGTTCTTTTCTGGGGACTAGAGTCCTACCGACATCGGCAGGTAGCCGAAGCCGGAAAGCAACAGGCAGGAAAGACCTGTCCGAAAGACAGCCGGAAGAGTTCTCCGGATCAGTCAGCAGAAGGGCCAGCAGCCTGGCCGCTGCCTTGGCATTGCCCATTATGATCGGGAGCATGACATGCTCTTTCATTTGCGTGATTTCGTGGATGCCTTCGATGTGACGTGTGACTCTCACCGCAGAAAATGGTGGGTGGCTTACAAGGACTTTTGCCAGAAGAAAGTCTTTCTTGTTCAAGAGTGCCGGACTGAATCTTACTCTGGTCTTTTATGGATGCGTTGCCAGAATTACATATTCTTGCCAGCAAGAGATGGACGTCAGCAACCAGCTGTCCGTCGAACTGGATTTGCACGCGGCTCTCGAATCCGTTCTGAACTATTACAAGAGGAGTGTCAGAACAGATTTCGTAAGACAGCTCCTTGCCTCTCAGGTTCAAGAACCAGAGGCGCAAAGCCATGGACATGGCGCTAAGAGTTGCCGCCGGTACCAGTAAGGAATTTGGTTTCGAAGGGTATTGTGGGTGGTGTTTGTTATGTCCTCATGAGAATTTGTGTCGGATGGACTATTTTAGCTAACAATGCATCTATGGTACCTGAGGCTCCCTGCTAAAATCTTCTTTTCCGGGAAGGCGGTATGCGGCTGATGAAGGGGCGATATGCTTGTGCTGCCATCTGTTTTTTGGCAATTCCCGCGGCTGTCTGCGGGCTTTTCTTATCGTCTGAGGCAAATACTCCTGTGCAAGAAAGCGGAGTTAATCGCCCTATGCTCGGCAGGGTGGAGGCGATTGAATTCGGCGCTGAGCCGGTTTTGCCTGCCGACTTGCTTCGGGCAAGGACGACTGAGGGAGCCTTTGCTAAGGGTCCCGTGAGCGATGCTTTCTGCGGGAAATGGTGGGGCTCTGTTTCAATAAAGTGCCTACAGTCCTATCCTGAGCAACATGGTGGCGAGCCTTATTGTTTGCAATTTATAGTTGAGACGCAGCGATATTTCAAATACGGCAAGAGGGGGCAAATTGTTCTTTCCTTTCTTCGGGGCGCAGATGGGGCTCTTGTTCTGGATACGTCAGATGTCTCTTTTGCCCGTGGTCTGAAGATTCAGCTGACGACAAGCCGTGGACCGGCGCTGGTGTCGGGCGGCTTCAACATGCCCTTGACTGTTTCCAATGATCTCAGCCAACTAACGCCCAGGACAATCGAGCAAACGCGGATAGACGCGGTCACAGTGGTCGATCGGCTCGGGACGGCTGTTCACTCGGGCTTTACCGAAGTGTCATGCCTTTTGAAGCTTGAAGCTCCACGCCGCATGCACTTGAAGATCTTGAACATTGATTATGATCAAGATGGAAAGCCGCTCTGGAAAGTTTTTCTGGAAGGGCAGGCTCTGCGTTGAGAGAATCGTCTCTAAGTCCTGCCGGACTTAAATCGGTGCTGCCACTTGCGGACGGATTGGGGCACGCATGCGCAATATGGCCTGGAACAGCCCGGTTGTTTTGTCGGACTGCCTGAGCCGGGAAACTATATCGGATGTAGCAATAATGCCGGTGACCCTGCCTGAGGAATCGATAATAGGCAGCCGGCGAATCTGGTGTTTTTCCATGAGAGTCAGAGCATTATCAACGCCTGCATCCTTCTCGCAGGTTATCAGCCTGCGCGTCATGAAGTCCTCCACTGGCAGCGTCTTGGGATTTTTGCCTTCAGCGACAATACGCAAGACTATGTCGCGGTCAGTAATCAGTCCCACAAGTTTGTTCGTGGAGAGGTCCTCCACAATAGCTACTGAGCCAATATCGCGCACTCTCATCAAGCGTGCCACCATATCGACTGGTGTGGATGGAACGCAGCAGACGACATCTTTCGTCATGATTTCGTTGCATGTAGTCATACGCTTTCCTTCCTTTATTCAGCTGCGCTCGGGGAGAATATTTACTTAAAACCAGTCTACCAACGATTTGTGAAAGTCGCATAAACACTCGGGAATTGGAGGCCTTTCGCCTGGAGCTTTTTTGTTTCTGTTGCGGCAGTATCACAGAAGATACATAGTTTCCTTTAGCAAGATACACGCTATCTTGAGCCGGACTGCTGCAGTCTCTAGCGATAATATAGTTGGAGCCCACGTGTTTCTGCCGGACGGTCTTCCGAAAGTGTTGCAGGATTGTTTTGAGGGCTAGTTCTATGGTTCAGACAGTGAGTAAGTCACCGGTCGGGCGGGGATTGCCTGAGCCCAGCCGGCAAGAGCGTGATGAGGCATTTTCTGCCGGCGGAGGGCGCAAAGCTGAAGAGCAGGAGCGGCAGCCGGTAGTGTCATGGCGAAAAAGGAAGCTGTCAGCTCCTATCGGGCTGGAGCTGGAGACCCGAGCTGCCCGGCTTTGGAAAGACAGCTTTTATGAAGTGTGGTGCAAATATCATGGAGAGGAGCTATCTGGAAGCGATCATCCGGCTGCTTGAAGATCAGCGAGAGCTTCATGACAGTTTGTTCGTCGGCAAGGCCGTTCATAGTGGATGCATAGCGCGCTTTGATCTGGTTCTAGCGGAATTGAGAAGACAGCTTTTTGACTTGGAGCTGGATGAGCGCTCAGGCGACGTGTCTGCTCTTGTCCGGTCAGGACAGGCATAAACTCATCTGTCTTTTGAGAAGGAGGTGCCGGAGATGAGTAGCTTGAAACCTAGACTTTGTGCTAATCCGTGCTGTTCCTGTCATGTCTGCCGGGAGGGCAATTACTGTTGCAGTGAGTGCTCACGTGTTGATGCTGACGCCGATCTGGAGATCGGTCCGTGCGAATGTGGACATCTGCAGTGCGAGCCCCAGGAAAGTTGCCTTGATGAGTATCCAGGGGCGGTTTTTACGGCGGCTACTGTCAGCTAGCCTCTCCGGCGGCACTGTTTGCTTGCAGTCAATCGAGATGTGACTGGCAAGTATTTGGGGTGTATTCAGGACCGGTGACTTGCCACAGGTTCTTCTGGATGAATCAGATTCGAACAAGGTTGGTTCCGGCGGATGGCAATGCGCTGCGGCAGGGAGGCAGTTTCCGTGTTTCTCTTGAGGCAGGATGCTGCGCGGCTGAGCCTGTCAGTGGGACTTTCCCGCCCGGGCAGAAGGCGACGGTGATGACGCCCCTGACACGCCTGGCTCTGGTGGTATGGCTTTTGACGTCGCTTTCGTCGTCCCTGCCGATGTCGCCTCTGATCCCGATTCCGCTGGTGGCACTGCCAGGGCCAAGTCGTTGCCAGGCCAGGTGCTTTTCAATACGGGGGTCTGTTCTTGCCCACGATCGAGCCTGACTTCTTGCTGGACGGTGTTTTTTGCATAGCTATAGGCTTCGCCAAGTCTGGTGGCATGTCCTTTCAGCTTCAAGCCAGCGATCAGCTGATGAGTGAAAACGCTATTGGGATAGCGTTTGGACTCCCAGGAAAGCTGGCTTGGCTCGCTCGAGCAGAGTACAAGCTCTGCTCCTTCGCGCGCTAGCTGCTCACAATTGAAATTGGTATTGCGTGTCAGCCCTTTGGCGTCAACTTCTGCAGCCCCGCTGTGGCAGGCGTCGAGAATGACTAGCACTTTTTCAGCAGGTATTCTTTCTTTGATGAGTCGAGTTAGATCTTGCACGGGCAGTCCTGTGGCAAAGAGCTTGAATTTATCGGTGTCATAGGCCACAAGGTAATTGAGCCCGTTTTCATCGAGCATAGAAGGGCTGCCGTGTGTGGAAAAATAAACCACTACCAGATCTTGCGGGCTTGAGACACGTGGCAAAAAACTGTCGCCAATCTCTGAGAGGATCTTCTCGCGAGAGGCCTGTTCGTTGAGAAGAAGCTTCACGTGATCGGCAGCGAACCCACCTGCAGTTGTCAGATATTGATAAAAATCACGAGCGTCCTTGTCAGCATATTTGAGGTTGATGCCTGTGTCTTTGAACTTGCTCACGCCAACAACAACAGCCCATTTGTTTTGTACCGGGTGGCTGGCAACCGCTTTGAGCTTGGTGGGCGTTCCGCGCAAGCAAGTTTGAGCAAGACTGTATTCCAGGAGATCGGAGGCGCCGTTTTCCTTTACCCATTTTAGATAAGGGACGGCTGCCGCCGGCTGCCCGGACCAGAGTTCTGTCATGCCAATCCAGGCGCGGGCCTGAGTTTGGGCATCGCCTGAGGCAGCCAGGGAGAGAAGTTGCTCGGCGCTTTTTTTCTTCTGCCAGAAGAGGAAAATAGGGTAAGGCCATTTGTCTGGATTGAGATGAGCGGTGGACTCTGTCAGAAATGCGGCTTCGGCGGCGCTGTTGTGCGCCTGGATGTATCCCAGGCATACGAGTGCTGCAAGCTGTGGCGCGGCTTCTTGTTCCCAGCCAGCAAGGGACAATGCCTGGCTCGCGTCGGCAGCGCAGTCGGCTCCCTTCAGCAAGAACAGGTGGGCTACGGCGCGGTTCAAGTAGCAGTGCCAGGAGGCAGGAGCAAGTGCAATGGCTGCCCCATAGTCGTCGATGGCTTTTTCATATTCGCCTAGCTGAAAATAAGCTAGTCCCCGGTTTTCAAAGGCGTCAGGGCTGTCCGGCGCCAGGGCTATCAGCTGATCGAAACTCTGTGTTGCCAGCCTGTATTGCCTGATGGAGAAGTAGAGCATGGCTCTGGCAAAGAGCGCCTGTCTGTTGCCTGGTAAGAGCCTGAGGGACTGGTTGTAGTCGTTGAGTGCCCGCTCTGCCTGATTGCTATCAAAGTAAGCCAGCCCGCGTGTCAGATAAAGCTGGGCTGAGCGGGGATCTAGTTTGAGCGCACTAGTCAAGTCGGCAAGCGCGGCGACTGTTTGTCCCAGCTTCAGTCTGATGAGAGCACGTTTGTAAAGGTAACGGATGCTGTCAGGTGAAAGTGTAAGAGCTCGTGTGCAGTCGGATTGTGACAGGTCCCAGTTCCCCAGCGCCTGGTAGATGCATGCGCGATTGTAGTAAGAGCTGGCATTGTCCGGCGCCAGAGAAATAGCTTGCTCAAGATCAAGGAGAGCCTTCGGGTATTTCTTGAGCCAGGCATAAGCCAACCCGCGGTTCAAATGATAGCCGGCACAGTTTGGATTGCTTGCTAGGGCACGCGTGTAGTCGTCGATAAGGCTCAGATATTTGTTTTCAGTTCTTGGCCCTTTCTCAGTCCCTGGTTGAACCAGAGATGTTTGTGGCTCCTCGCTTCCCGGCCATACTCCTGAAAGTACTTTATCCAGGCTTCCGGGCGTTGAAGGATGGCTCAGGTCGGAGGGCCTTGCCGAGGGCGGCTGACTCAAATAAGGGGACAGCTCAATCAGCCGGTCGGCTGCCTTGTTCTCGGGCGGCAGAACCTGCCCGCTGATTACGGGCTGGCAGTAGTCGATGACCGGCGCCGGCAAGCCGGAATAACCCCAGACAGGTCCGGCGCTATAACCCCAGCTCGACCCCCACCAGGGAGAAGGGCAGTATCCGAAATGTGGCGAAGGAACGAAGCCCCAGGCAGGGCTTGCACACAGCCCATGCGACCGAGGTGAGGCGCTGGGCATCACGCATGATGGCTGGGCGCAGGTCTTGGCGGCGAACAAAAGGATGAGCAGGATGCTCAGGAATGGTTTCTTCATGATTCTGCGCCTCTTGATTCTTTTTGTATCCTACTCTGGTTTGTTCTGAACATCTTGTCCTGGGGAGGCAATGTTGCCATGGCTTTCGATGATCATGACTTGCCTGACTGCCGCCTCAGTCGTGTAAGGCGCCTCATGAAGGAATCTTCTTGTCGGGGACTTCATAGCGTTTGCGACGGAACACGTCTGTTTTCAGGCAGGCGACGCGGTCGAGGAAAAGGAGTCCTTCGAGATGATCGATTTCATGGGCTATGACGCGGGCTTCAAAATCACTGGTGGCAAGGAGGATCTCGGCTTTGTCTGGGCTCAGGGCCCTGATGCGGACATCTCTGGCGCGGCGCACATTGGCTGTCAGGTGCGGCAGACTCAGGCATCCTTCGCGGGCTATGTTTTCGCCGTCCTGCCATTCGATCACCGGATTGATCAGCACCAGTCTGCCGTGATTGGAGACTGGCTGTCTGTGCCTCGAGGCATCGACGATAACTATGCGCTTGAGAAAGCCAGCTTGCGGCGCGGCAATACCCACACAGCCTGGCTGCGCGTACATCGTGTCGATTAGATCGCCGATAAGCTGCTCAGTATCATCGCTCCAATCATCCACCGGTTCGCAGATGGACTTCAACAGAGGGTTGGGGTAGGTCAGGATCGGTAAGACTGACATTGCGTCTATAATTCAGCGGACTCAAGTGCCTGTACCGAGATATCTACGTCGAGATCCTTGCTGCTCTGGACAAGGAGATCAAGCAGAGTCTCTTGCGTAAATGTTATCGGAGCGTTCACCTCGAGAATCATCTGGAAGAGGGGGGCTGGCGGCAAAGAACCGACAGAAGAAGCGCCTGTCGTTGACTTGGTTTGCACGTCTGTGATGTTGATTTGCGCTTTGGCCAGCTTGGAAGTGATACCGGCGACGATGCCCGGCTTGTCGGCTCCATAGACAGAGACGATGTAAGAATTAACCGGCGATTCCGCTTCGGCAAGTTCGTCGTCGGTGAGTTCGCGCATATGCATTGTCAACCCGAGTCGCGCTTCGAGAGCGGAGAGATCTTCTTGCAAACTGGCTGTCGATTCTCCGTCCGGCAGGCTGATCATGAGGATCAAGGCAAATTCTCCGCGCAACAAGGTCATGCTCGAATCGAGCAGATTGCAACCGCGTTCATAAAAGATCTGTGCCAACTCGGCGACGATGCCGACCCTGTCCTGTCCTACTCCCGTGAGAATTACTGTTTGTGCGCTCACTTTTTGCCAGGCGGACTCTAGCGGTTGTTCAGGGGCTATTGCGGCGGAATGACCGGAGGGCAGACATTGGCCTTTTCCAGCATGGATTTGCGGTATTGGGCAAATTTAGATCCGCCGTGCTCGGCGGGCAGAAAAACCCTTTCGCGTTCGTAAGCCTCGGCGATGGCGCTTTGCCACATATCATAGGGAAATTCCCAGC
Source organism: Candidatus Melainabacteria bacterium (assembly GCA_023250095.1). Taxonomy (GTDB): domain Bacteria; phylum Cyanobacteriota; class Vampirovibrionia; order Obscuribacterales; family Obscuribacteraceae; genus JAHFBI01. The sequence goes on along the minus strand of JAHFBI010000006.1, from coordinate 32,091 downwards.
TCTTGTGGCGGCGGTACCACAGCTCGACGCCAGCTGCTTTCCAGACGAGCAGGATGGGTAAAGGTGTGCCTTCCTCGTTCTTCTCTTGCAGAAATGCCAACCAGGATTTATTGAGCTTGACGTTAGTTGCGCCGGGGAAAACTTTGACTTCGTGATCGGTGAAAGCCACGACAAACTCCGGGGTGCATTTGTGAACAGCTACCAGAACCTCGTCGCCTTGCTTGCACCAGGGCAGATCCTTCAAAAACTCCAGAAAGTTTTCACATATGCGGCATGTCACAACAGCTTCGGTCATATTTTTTGACGCTCCATGGAAAGGAGTAGCGCACTCTAACAATTGTTAGCTTAGCTTTTATCCCATAGTTGTGCCTGAAATTCGACGCTTGACAATGGATTCTTCTCCTGGTATGTGCTGGAGTCTCGTATTTCAGCATCAGATATGGTGCTTGGAGCCCTGGAATGTGATATTTTGTTCAACCGGGGAAGTTAAGGATCCAGTTCGACTGTTTGCAATCCGGAAGGCAAGGGCGACTTAAACACACCATGAACAATTCCAGCAAATCGCAAGAGGCAGCCGGCGAATCCTTCGAGCACGGCACCGGTGAGCCGCTGGATCTTAATAGCTTGAACAAGCTCTATGGATACGAGACTGTCAAGGAGCTTCTGTCGATGTCTCTCGATGAGGCGCGCGGGCTTCTGAAAGATGTTGATGAGGGGATTGTTGCTGGCGAAAGTAAAGCTGTGATGGCGGCGGCCCACCAGCTGAAGGGGCTCGCGGCCACCATGACTATTCACGGCATGGCACAGCTTTGCGCTACTCTAGAAAAGGAAGCCAGCCGCTATGAATGGGACGAGGCACGCAAGACGAGAGCGGCTCTGGACCAGTCTTTCGCTTGCGTGGAAAAATATATCAAGCAGATCCTCGCCGGAGAGGTCTGAGAGAGCTTTTTTCTAGGGTTTTCCCACAAATCCTGAGCTTAGACAGTTATTGGTTATGGCTCCTGGCGAGGCTGCAAGCAGCTTGAGCATGGGGCAAGAAGGGTCGAGAACCCTTGTTAACCCCGACCTTTTTTGAGCCGGTCTGCTCTACTTGCTGCAATTATGAGCCGGTCTTAAGCTTTTCGCGAACACTTCCGATAGCGATGGCTGCTGGCAAGAGCAGGCGCCATCGGGCTTGAGAGAAGATTTCTATTGACTTGGGCTGCCTTGTGCCGCTGATCTTTCGGCGTCCTGTCGGGACACGCGCCGGGCTCCCCTTTGTGCTCCCCTTGACGGGGGATGTAGCCTGCAATTTATCTTGCGACAATGTGGGGGCGGGCACTGTCGGTTACAAATGGTTATACTGTCTTTTGGCGTCACCTTTGGGTTCAGAGCTTCGCAGCCCTGAGAGGTGGTCTGTCCTATCCGCCGTTAAGGAACCTGGAGCAGGTGGCAAAAATTGCCGCAAGGCAGGCATATAAAATTGGGGATTCTTTACGGCGGAAGTTTGCTCGATGAGGATCTGGAAGTTTCAAGCAAGGCGGCATGAAGGCATATGAGCTTCAAATCCATTCTTTTGCTCGATGATGACCCGCAGTTCCACAGGTTGATCGTTCCTGTGTTGAAAAGCAGGGGACACCGCGTCTTGCAGGCTCATAGCGGACAGGAAGCAAGCAGCATCGTCGAGCGGGAAAAGCTTGATCTCATAATTGTCGACGGGCAATTGCCTGATTGCAATGGCATCGAATGGATCGCTCGCTCGCGTGCTAAGGACGACCGGGTGGGGTTGATATTTGTTTCAGCCTACTGGCGTGATGCGCAGTCCTATCACAAACTTACCAAGGAGTTGGGTGTTTCACTGGTGCTGCACAAGCCTATCATACCGTCTGTTTTTGCCGCTGAGGTCGATATTCTTTTCGGGCATAAGTCGCCTTCGGTGGAGCCAGCGCCGGTCGAAGATATTGAAGACACTCTTTTGGTGTTGCGTTCAGAGTATGCACGCGAGTTGCCGCTCAAATTGCGGGAGCTCGCCCATTCCTTGAGACAGATCAGGACTCAGCCGGACAATTTTTTCCTTGTCGGTGAAGCGCGCACTCTGTCGCACCGGCTGCGTGGAACAGCGGCCTCTTATGGCTTCCCGCAGATCGGCGAAAAAGTTGGCCACGTGGAAAATAGACTGGCGGCAATTCAAAATAACAGTCAGGTGGTAAATGACGGCTTCTGGGCAGAGATCGATGTGGCCATGGACTTCCTTGTCGGAGAGTCAGAAGCTGTTGCCGGGCAGGTCGCCCGGCAGGTCTCCGAGCGGGTACCAGGCATCCCTGTTCCATACTCGCCGGCAATCGCGCGTATTCTCGTTGTCGACGATGATGAAGCATTCCTTGATTTGATTGAAGAGCTCGGGCGGGCGCACCTTGTTCAGGTCATCCGGGCGACGACGGCACCGGAGGCACTGGAGAAGGCTTGCATGAGTGTTCTGGATGCAGCTCTCATAGACGTCGAGCTGGAATCCGAAGAAGCGGCCTTCAAACTGGCTGTCGATGTGCGCGCATTGCCGGGCTATGACAGCCTCCCACTGGCCTTTATTTCCGGCGGCGGGCATATGGAAAACAACGTAGACGTTAATCGCGTCGGCGCGGTTTGTCTTGACCGGTCGCTGGAGCGGGGTGCGCTCGAAGCGGCCCTGCAACAGCTGATCGCCATTCGCCAGGTAGCCAGACCGCGTGTCCTGGTTGTTGATGACGACAACGATTTTTCCCGGCGGATTGCTTTTGTTCTCAGTTACGAAGGGATGGTGGCGATCACCCTGGACGACACTGAAACTATCCTGGAGGTCATGCAGGAATTCTCGCCAGATTTGCTCCTGCTGGATGTGATGATGCCCGGTGTGAGTGGTTTTGACATCTGCCGTATGTTGCGCGCGATTCCCCGCTGGCAGGATCTGCCCATCCTATTTCTCACTTCGCACACCGACGTGGAGAGTCGGGTGGCTGCGTTCCAGTCGGGCGGCGACGATTACCTGGCCAAGCCTGTAGTGAACGAGGAGTTGCTGACACGCATTAAAGTGCGTCTGGAGCGAGCGCGCCTGCTCCAGGAGAGAATCGATAAAGATCCCATAACCGGGCTTTTGCTCAGGCGATCTTTTATGGAACAACTGGCAGCTATGCTGTCTGAGTCGCAGAGGCAGAAATGGGCAGTGACTGTCTGCCTGATCGACATTGACGACTTCAAGGGGCTCGCTGAGACATACGGGCATTTGGCTTCCGATGGTGTTCTCAATGCGCTCGGAGATTTGCTTCGCCGTCGCTTCCGCGCTGAAGATTTGAGGGGGCGCTGGGGGGGGGAGCAGTTTGTCCTGGCTTTTAGAGCAGAAACCATGCCAGACATTAAGGAGATGATGGAGCGGGTTCTCGCTGAATTTATCGCCGTCGAATTTCGCGGTGAGTTCGGACAAAGTTTTTATGCCAGCTTCAGCGGCGGTCTATCGCAGTTTCCCGAGGATGGCAACACAATTCATGACTTGTTGAAAGCGGCTGACGGACGGCTGCTCGAGGCCAAGTCATCTGGACCGAAGCATTTTGTTATGGCTTCGCCGGAAAAGCAAAAGGCTTGAACGGTCGGGGGAGAGCGGACAGCTTCCGACTGGTAAGCTATCCTGAAGTCGGGTTGCAGGATGAAGGCACTGTGCGGAGGCTGCCTGGACTGTGTCGGATGGTTTGCAGCAGAGGGGCGGGGCAAGAAGGTGGTAAGGTAAGGTCGTCTGGGCTCCGTTTATAACGGCCTCGGGGCTGACACTTCCTTACTCGTTGCCAAGGGAATCTCATTGATGTCGCAAGAGGATCAAGTAGCTGCGCCCCCGGGCAGGACTGCCGGCAATCCGGTTGCCACGCAAGTAGCCAAGCAGGTGGCAGGTATTGCTCTGGCGGCGGTCTTTCTCTGGCTATCTTTTCGCAACGTGAATTTGCGGGAACTGTGGAAATACGTCGAGCACCTGAATCTCTGGTTCTTGCTTCTCGTTGTCTTTTCCGGGCTGGCCAGTCACTTATTGCGGGCAGCACGCTGGATTATTCTCTTGCGACCGCTGTCAAGCCGCAGAGTCGGGCTGTTCAACTCTTTTGCCGCTGTCATGATCGGCTACGCCGTAAACGTCGCTATTCCGCGAGGCGGCGAAGTAGCCAGGCTCGTCTCTATTTCCCGGTCGGAAAATCTGCCATGGGCCGGCGTCCTGCCGACGATGTTTATCGACAGGCTTCTTGACATAGCCCTACTGGTTGCTCTTCTGGGATTGACCCTGACTCAGATGCCGCCTTCGGCAACGGCTAGCATGCCCTGGCTCGTTCCCGGCGGCATCGGTCTTTGCCTGGCTACAGTGGTTGGACTGATTGTCCTGCCCTTTGCCGGCAGAATAATCAAGTGGCTCACTCGGCTTCCCGCCATTGAGAACTTGATTACCAAAAAGTGGATGAATACCGCATCCGAGCTCGCCGCGCAGTTCGATCTCGGCACGAAGTCTTTGACAGATCCCCTGGGATTCCCGTCCATTGCCATATTGAGCTTCGCCATCTGGCTTTTCTACTGGCTGAATCTTTATCTCATGGTCTGGGCCTTCGATTTGCAGAATAAGATCGATGTGGCCAAATCGCTCATCGTGTTCACGATCGGCTCTGTGGGGGTGCTTGTGCCGACACCGGGCAGTGTCGGCAGCTACCACTTTCTTGTCAGCCAGGGTTTGCAAATGGTGGCGCATCTAGACAACGTGCAGTCTCTGGCTTTTGCAACCGTCCTTCACGCTTTCTGTTTCGTGATAGTGACCTGCGTTCCTGCAGCCCTTTGCCTGGCGATCCAGTCTGCTCGTGCCAACCGCAAGACCGGTGCCTGACCCCGTTCAAAGCTCTGGAACCCCATCCTGTGTAAAATCGCTTCTCCGGAGAGCATAGGTCTCGGATGTCGTCGGCACCACTGGCGGTGCAGTCCCGGATGTGCTCAAGCTGCAGACGGCAGGTACTGACGCCTCACGAAATAATGGCTCAGCCAGGCTGGCAGCCATTTCGTTGCTCGGCGTAGCTCTTGCCTGTCTGTGCGCCCGCACAATTTGAGTGTGGCAGCGACGGCACTCGGGGTACAGTCGGTTTTCCCAAGATACCAGAGAGCTCTGGTTATCCTACCTGCCAGTGTCTCGCCGCAGCGGATTCTTCTCAGACAGCTTCCTTTCAATCTAATTACCGTATCATCGGCTCGAAACGAGCTTGAGCTTCCGCTGATGATGAAGGTTGTGTCTGGATTGGCATAGACCGGGAGTCCGAATTCCTCAGCCAGGTGAGCGCCGTGGCTGGTGATGAGCTTTCCGAAAGCCTGTGCCTTTGCGGTGGCGATGGACAAGACGGAAGGGCGGGGCGCATTTGCATCAGCCCGCATGAATACCCCGCGAGCCAAGCGCAAGATTGATCCTGAGCGAACTAGTCTGCTGAGAGCCTGATCGACAGCCGCTCGGGAACCATACAACAGGCAATCCCTGGTTGTGAAAATTTGTCCCTGTCCGAGTCCAGAAATATGTCTGCGGATAAAAATGGTGCACATACGTCCTCCTCGCCAGTCTGGCTTCTTGTCAGAATTGTCTGCTAAACACTGACAACGGAGCGAAGAACAAAAAAGTTCAGCTTGTCCCGACTGAAATCTCATAGGTTTTAGCACTATCGCCTGCGACTTTAGGAAAGTGGTGCCTGCGGCTGTAGAAGGCAATTCTGGCTCTTTGTCAGAATTGTGCGGAAATAGCTGACAGAGCAGGCAAGTCGCAAAATAGGGCTGCCTGCAGAAATTTTTTAAGTGGTAAGGGGAAGCTATTGCTTTGCTGCGCGGAAATTGCCACCCTTGAATACTGCCCCTCGTTCCTCTGCCAGGGCGTGGTGCATCAGACAGGCGCAGCTGTAACCTGTATGGAAGCTAGTCAGCCAGTTGGATGGGATCGGCGACAACGCTCAGGGCAGTGGGGGGCTGGCACCCCCGGCGGCGGCAACTGAATTGACCGAAACCGAATCACTGGTTTCCTTGCCGACGAACGATTTGACCTTCATTGTCTGGCTGAGCCGTATGGCTGAAGGAAGGAGATCCGTGCGGCTGTTAGTTGTCGATCCGCCTTTCACGAGGGGCACAATGCACTTGAATACTTCGCCGGATGTCAGACGAGCAGGAGCAACAGTCCTCTTTACTGGAGCCGGCAATGAAGAAATCATGAAAGTGATGTCCGTGTCTGGCGCTGGTAGCACGAGAGCCTTGTTTCCTAAGTAAAGATTGGATGTATTGTCCGTATATCCTTGTTCTCGGTCCCAGTCGAGTAACTCCGGGTTGCCGACCGGAGCTTCAACGTTGGACTCGACATTCTTGATATAGCCAATCTCAAAAGTGGCAATATGCCCCTCGGATGTCTGGACCCAGGGCAGAGTGATTGAACCGCTGCTGCCTTCTTTCTCGCCGACTTCCTTAATCAAGCGCCGCAAATCGGCAAGGGTAATTTGCGCGAGGCGGTCTCTTTCATACCGGACAAGGCGGGCCCCGTCTTTGGCTTCAAACAGCAACTGTCTCGCTAGCGGCTCCAGATGCTGGTAATTTTGTGATGCGTCTTCATAAGCTTTCCGCGAGTTGAACACCAGCTGCCGTGAGTCAGCAACCAGATTGTTCATCTGTCCGGCTCGATCGCCTTCATTCATGATGCGAACTGCCCGCAGGGCGAGCTGTTCGGTCTGATTTTGCAGCCGTTTCTGGCAGAAGAAGATGAAGTGTACCGTGAAGATCAGTCCGGCGGCGATCAAGATGAGCGCCAGAACCATGATGGAAAAAACAAGCATGTTGCCCGAGCTTCGCTTCCGGCAAGAGCATATGGCAGAGGATATCACCGGCGGGTCCTTGACCTTGAGGGCTTCTTTTACATTGTAAGTGATTCGGCAAGAGTTTCCGCGTGATATTCTGTCTCTCAAAGAGATTCGTGGGTGGCATGGTTCTGTGATAGTTCCTTGCGGATGCGACAGTCACAAGAGATAGTTCTGACATCAATGCGCAACCAGGCTGGACAACAGGCGTCTGAGTTTGCTGGAGCCCTGGTAATTCTTTTGGTGTTTGTTGCCGTGCCGCTGGTAGATCTGGGCATTATTCCTGTGCGGCTTGGATTGGCTCAGTCGCTGGTGAGCAATAGTGTGAGAAAACTGGCTCTGTCCGAGAAGGCATCACAAGCTTTTCGGGGTGTTGAAGAAAACAGGGAACTCTCTGATGCTTTGAGGAGTCTTGGGGGTGTCGAGCTGAGGTCGCTGAGGCTGGTTCTGTCGATCGAAAGTTCAAAATCTGATTCCACCAAGAAGCTAATCGAGAAGCCGGGCACGATTCCAGTGGACTGGTTGCCGGATGGAGCCAATTGCCCTTGCAATTACATGCTCAAACTTCAGGCAGATGCAGACGTTTTTCCGCTTGTGATAGCACCATTGCCCGGGCAGAAAGTTCCCGGACTTACAGGACCTGTGCCTTCCACCTTTGTTGAGGTGTCGCACTGGGAGAATCTGGGACGAGACCCCACGACGGGGGAATATTTTGTTAATGAGTAAGCAGGCGCTGCTTATCGGTTCTCTGTTTCTGCTCACCGTGGCTTCGTGCTGGTTGCTGCGTGGCAGCGCCCAGACATTCGAGCGCACATACGACTGGACTGTGGAGATTGAGACTGAAGAGGTCAAGAATTTTCTTGATTATCCGGGCTCGAATATGAAACCAATGGTGAGAGCGCGGGTTTCATATTACGAGGGCGCGGACAAAGGGACGCAATCCGTGCGTTATGAGGATCTCTGGTATCGGCGTTGTGACGTGGTAGGCTGCAGGCGTTATCACACACTGGGTCTGCGTAAGGGCGAGCAGATCGCCATTCGCGTCAGGCATAAGTCCTCTCAGCCGTCAGCTGCGGAAACATGTGCGGTTGCCAACGCTGTTGTCCGACTGTTGCTCGATTCTTACTTGAACCACAATATGGTATCAGCCGTCTTGATACCGGCTGATACATTTTCTTCTGTTGCCCAGGAATTGCACCACCAGAATTTTTTCCCAGCGGGCCCGGATACTCCCGATCAGCCTGTCTACGCGTCGATCATTTTGCATCTTTTTTCCGAGCCTCCCGGGCAGGAGCAAGTTATGCATTATGCCGGGACCACTGAGCATTAGGTCTAGCCGATACCAGGCAGCACTGCGTCTTTCCGGTATCAGGTAGCACTGCCCCTTGTCTTCTCGTGAATCTCGGTGTAGTGTGGACTCAGGAGAGTGACTCAACGGGCTCTTGATACAGCAGCTTGTGCGTTGGGAAGTCCATAACCATAATAAGGTGTCCAGGACTGGCTGCCGGCTTTGTAGCAGGTGTTGATCAGAATCGCTTCGACGCTGGTGTTGCGAAGGGAGGGATTGGCTCCCCAGACAAGAGCCGCTACTGCAGCTACTATTGGGCACGAGAAGGATGTGCCTGATACTGCGGCGACGCGCCCGCTGCGATCTGTGCAGTAGACTCCCACTCCCGGACCGGTAAACCAGGTCGGGCTGCCGTATGTGGAGAAATTGGCCAGGCTGTAGTTTTTCCCGATGGCTGAGACCACTATCAGATAGGGAACTTTCGGTGAGGAGTCGTACTGTCCGTTGTTGCCGGCGGAGTTAAAGACCAGCCCGTTTTTCTGATCGTGATACCAGCGGAGATATTGATGCAATGTCGGATGAATTCTGGCATTGGCGAAGGAATACGGTGGATCGGCATTAGCGCTGATATTGATGATCTTGATCCCTTGCTGCCCGCACTTGTAGATGCCTTCCAGAATGGCTGATTCGGAAACGCCTCCGTTGGAATCACCTACACGCACCGGGTATACATAAGCCATCGGCGCGATTGCAGCTGTGTTCCGCCGGTTGTTGGTGACAGCGGCGGCAGTTGTAGCTACCATACTCCCGTGCCCGTAGACGTCAGTCTGTCCGTTGCGTTTGTTGATGGCGTCATAGCCGGAATAAGTCTTTCCAGACAGCTCCGGCATGGAATAATTGCAGCCTGTATCGAGAACAGCTAGCACGGCGTTTCTTCCCTGTCCCAGCGACCAGGCGTTAACGGCATTGACGGCTCCCAGATGCCATTCGGAGGAGAAATATGGGTCGTTTGCAGTGCCCGCCGATTGCTCGACCTTGTACATATAATTGCGCTGGACGGCACAGAAGTGTTTGTCTTTGCTGAGTTTTTTCTCGGCTTCAGCGAACTGTCCCTTCTCGGTCTTGACGATATAAACCGTGAGCGGGCCTTGACCGATTGTTCCTGTTATAGTGCCATGACATTCTTTGATGGCAGTGTCGACATCGCCTTTGTTGGTATCTCCAGAGGCCATGACAAGGAGTGTGTCGGGTTCTGCGGACACAGGCGCAGTACGCCGGGGAGTCGGCAGGGTCTCAGGGACGTGCAACTGGTTGCCAGGGTCACATAAACCAGGCGAGGTGCCGAATGTGACAAAGCCGGTAAGCAGAGCTAGAGATAAAGTCAGGAATCTGGTGGTGAAGTGTTGCAGGGTGAAGTTTTCAGACAAAAGCAAAGCCTTTGGCATCCTTGTTGACCTCGGGACAAATTTAGTAAGCTAAGTTTTGAACCCTGATGTGAGCTCACGGAGATTGCCCTAAGATTACGGAAAACTAATGGCGGATGTCAAGTTATATTTGGGGCTGGCTGCCTTTACGCTTGTGGCTGGGAAATCGCTCAGGATGGGAAATTCCGTGATTGACCTCTTGTGAAGTAGACAGGAAAACAAAGTGGTATGGCAAAAGTTTTGATTGTGGAGGACGAGCCGGATCTCTCCGATCCAATTCGGGCATTTCTCACGCACGAACACCACCTGGTCGAGGTGGTAGACAATGGTCTGGAGGCCCTGGAGAGACTCCGTTTTTACAAATTCGACGTGATTATCCTGGACTGGATGCTTCCAGGATTGCAGGGGGTGGAAGTTTGTAAGCAGTATCGCGCCTCAGGAGGCTCTACGCCGATCCTCATGCTGACTGCTCGCCGGCAGACGCAGGAAAAGGTGCTGGCTCTGGATGCCGGTGCCGATGATTATTTGACCAAGCCCTTCGACGTCTATGAAGTTTCAGCGCGTGTGCGGGCGCTTCTGCGGCGTCCTGCAGCGGTTTCCTCAAATCTCTTGAAAGTGCGCAATATCGTGCTGGAAACCAGCACCTTTCGCGTCACGCGCAATGATGAAGAAGTGCAGCTTCTGCCCAAGGAGTTTGCGCTGCTTGAATTCTTGATGAGGCATCCCAATCAGGTTTTCAGCGCTGAGGCTCTGCTTGACCGAGTCTGGGCTTCGGACTCCGAGGCCTCGCCCGAAACGATACGCACCTACGTAAAGCGGCTCAGGCAGAAGATAGACACAAACGGGCAGCCCTCCATTATAAGCACTGTGCACGGTGTCGGCTATAAGCTCGAGTCCTGATAGGGCAGGGGCGTTCTTCTTCCCGGCTGGCTCCCGGCTAGGGGACGATGATGACTCGTGATAGTGCTGCAGCGCCTGATAGAATCTGAGCAGTATCGACACTTCTAAGGCTTATCTGATGATTCCATGAACCGGTTGTTCACGCGGTCGAACGCCACAAAATCACATGCCCCTTTCGGCCGTGCCGCCTGGCTGATTGTTCTTGCTGTCTGCCTGATGATTCCTTCTTTGTCCGGCTGTGGACAGGTGACACCGCTCAATTATGTCGATGAGACTGAAGCGTGGGAAAAACTGCGCCGAGAAGGTTATATAGCCCTCACTGCGAAGAATTACTCGCAAGCGGAAAAACTTTATGGCGATGCGCTTGTGCAGTCGAAGAAATTTGTTGATAGCGATTTGCGCCGGGCCACCAGCTTGAGTGAGCTGGCGGACGTCTTGGTCGCTGAGAAGCGTTTTGGCCAGGCGGAGCGGCTATACAGCCAGTCGCTGCCTCTTTACGAGCATCTTTTTCAACCAGGGCACTTCGACTATGAAAATGGCTTGTGTGGTGAAAATCTCTCCAGAGTACTTTCTTCCTTGGCAAACATTTACCGGCAGGACGGAAGATATCTTCAGGCGGAATCCGCCTATGCACGAGCGCTAGCAATTTTGAAAGGTGTGGAAGGCTCCGTCAAGGAGAGACGGCGCGTAGCTTCCGAATATGCCAGCATGTTGCGTTCTTTGAATCGCAGTGCGCAAGCAGCAGAACTTGAGCATTTTCACGATCCTATCGATGACTTGATTGATTAGTCGCCAATGCGCTTTGCTACGTAATTACCGCATGGGCTGGGCGTTTCAGTTTCACATATTTGCCACATCTTCCTTATAGATTGGCGGTGTGGGCTTAAGGCGGGTTTACGAGAGAGCATTGGCTCTTCAGGGAGTTTCTCATGACAGCAGGTCAGCTGAAAGTTGCTGCCGGAAAAGATGAGCAGGGGCTGTCCGCCTGTATGCATCTGATAGCTGACGGGCTGAAGACAGTGCTACGGCACGCCGTGGACAAATTTGCTCCCAAATGGGAAGGGGCCGACGACTGCCAGGTCGATCTCTATACGATGAAGAGTATCAACGGGTCGCAGTCGACATACAACCGGCAGGGTTTGATACTGGAATTCCGTGATGCGGAAGGACGCGCCTGGAGTTTCCGCTACCGCAAGGGACGCATCGTTGAATTTACCGATCCGCTGGCGCGCACATGGATGAAAATCGATGGTCGCTGGCGGGGGCGTAACAGGAAGGGCCAATCAGTAGCCGCCGAAGCCCTTTGTGGTATAGAAGTCAATCAGACAAACGGCGAAGTAGCGGTTCTGGAATATCAACGCCAGATGACATATCGTCCGGATGGTACCACTGTTCTGGAGACGGCGCAGATCAAGGACGGACAGGCTGTCGAGATCAAATTCACCGAGTATTCCACCAGACCCAACCGGGCTTTTGTCGTGGTGGAAAAGCATGCTGATGGGGCAGAGTATGTCATATGGATTCAGGATGCCAATGGCAAGCTCTATCAATTCGAGTATGAGGGTGGCCGGCTGTATCGTTACACCGATGTCTCGGTGAATCCCTGCATCGTCTGGACTGCCAGACGTAATGTGCAGGGGGAGCTGATCGGCTGGAGCGGACGTTCGCGAGAGGGCAAAGAAGTGGAGCGGGAGATGACTCCGCAGCTCCAGTCTGTCGATAGTTGTGGCAACAGGCATTTTGCCCAGTCCGATGGCGGACTTTTTGTTGTCAGACCGAGTGGCGCAGCGTTCTCTCTGAAAGCAATTCAGAGTCTGGATTGTGCTCCTGGGTTTGGTGGCTTTGGTGGCATGAACCGTTATTATTCGACTTTCTCATCTTGAGTTGACTTCTTTGTTATCCCGGATGCCATGCCGCTGCCTGTTGTTCTGCCACAAAGCTTTGTGGTTTGTGGCACGGATGTTTCACGGTGTGGTCACGCTTATGTCACGAACCCGCCACGCTTTTGTCACGCCAGCGCCATAAAATGTCTGTTTCGGAGAGTGAGTACAATCCTATAGCGATGTCAGAAACAGGTCTCTAGCAGAATTATTCTTCCTCATCAGCGGCGCAGGGCAGCCAGCAGAATGTCTCAGACAGTGGTGTCATCGCGCTCGGGAGCCGTAAGGAGGTTCTTGCGGCGATTGCCGAGTGGCCGCTCGAGCTTTCCTTCCATCTTATGGGCGGAGCCGATGGTGCCAGGATGTTTCAGGGCTTTATCAGGGGTAATGGCGGGCAACCTGTACTGGACCACAGCGGGCGCCTTCTGAAGGTGATCTTTCACGAAGGAGACAGTCAGGAAATTGAGCAACGGCTTTCTTATCAGATTGCAGCTCAACGCCTGAGCGATCTTTTCGGTATTGCCGATGGTGCACCTCCTGCAGCGGCTCGTCAGGGGGTGTGCTTTGTCGATCCTTTCACCGGGCAAGTCACGGTCATGAACGGGTGGGTGGAGGCTGTTTCCGGCGAAGAGCTGCAGCGAGGGCTGAGGATGCGCGCTCAGAAAGAGCTTGGAAACTCACGCAGCCTTACTGTGGCGCTTCTGATCAAGAAAGACAGAGCCTTGTGCGAACGTATCGCCGAAGCCATTTTCTTCCGGCTTGTCCTTCTTTGCGAACGCGATCCCAGCGGGCGTAACTTTCTCATAACGTCCGACGGACGTATTTCCAGTATCAACATCAGCCCCGGCAGCGCCTTCACTGCCGACCGGCATTGCCGGTTTCTCTTGCATCCTTTTTTCGGCAATGTCATGCTGCGAATACTCGAGGAGCTGTCCGGCAAAGAGGTGCCCTCTGCCCTGCAGGAAAAAGCCCGGGACTTTCTTTGCCGCTTCGGGGCCTGCCAGCAAGGGCGCGAAGAGCTTGCTGCCGAACTCGGTCTTGCCACCTGGCAGACTGAGTCAATGATGGAAAGACTTACGGAAGTGCTGATGACAAACGAGGGAAGATTCCCGACAGCGGCCCCACCTGAGGAACTGCAGCAGTTTCTGTCCGGCTCAAGCGGCTCGCGAGGGCAAAGAAAGTTGTCTGCTTCCATCTGGGCGGCAATCAAAGGCGCCTTCGGTATATAGTGACGCGGGCCCCTCCGGCGATCAATCTAGAGGATGAGCGGACCCTGGCGGATGATTGCTGGCTCATTCGTCGGATTGCTCCTGAACTCAGTATCAAGTATGAGGCTCATCTCTGGTGTACTTGGTAGATTCAAGAATGTACGCTTGCCAGGAGATCGATTGATGAACGTTCTGCCGATCAATACAGCGCAGTGGCGCAGCCTACTGCAGCGCGGGCATCGAGCTTATTCGCAGGGTCGTTTTCAGGATGCGGAGCAGTATTACAGAGATGCAATAAGAACCGCCAGAGATATGTACGGTCTGATGCATCCGACCGTCGGGGAGAGTTTGAGTTTTCTCGGCTATGTTCTCTCGCATGAGGATAGATATGCCGAAGCTGAATCCGCCTATACGCTGGCTCTCTGTGCCTATGAGAAGTCGCTTGGTTTTCTCAGCGCGCACGTTCTCATGACTCTTCGAAAGTTGCGCGAAATCAGGCGACTGCGGCAGGAGCCTGAAGGGGAGCGGAAAGCTGTCCGGCAGGTTCAGGCAACATTGGGGAAGGTAGAAAGGAACCTCCTTCTTCTCTCTTCCTGGAAAATGAGATCTGCCCTCAAGGAAAACGAAAGAACGGCAATCGGGGAACGGTTCTCGGCAGCAGGGACTTGTTAGTTTCTGTCCGGGCTGGCGAGTTTTTCTTTGCCGTCCCTTCTTCTGTAACTTGCCCTGGATACCGTCAGGAATCTGAGTGGTGGCTATACTTATTCTCACAGTTGCACTTCGTCTTTTGCCTTTGTGAAACTTCGCCAGTTGTGCCTGACTGGTTCCCGTTAGCGAGAATTTTTGCCTGAATCTGCCGCCTGCCTCTGGCAGAGCTGACAATAATGTGTTGAGCGACCGGCTATACGGATTTTGACAAGAGGGTTCTGACAGGTAAGGCACGGTGCACCGGTGCGTCCGTAGACGAGGGACTGCCCCTGATACTGCCCGTGGATACCGCGCACGTTCGTGTAATTGCGCAGGCTTGACCCTCCCAGAGCAATTGCCTGGCTGAGAACCTGGCGGATGCTCCGCACGAGAGTGTCCAGCTCGCTTTCCCCCAGGTCCATGGCACGGCGCAGCGGATGGATGCCGCTGAGATATAGTACTTCGTCGGCGTATATGTTGCCGATGCCGGCTATGACTCTCTGGTCGAGAAGCACCGTTTTTATAGCCTGGGAGCGCTTCTTGAAAGCGCTGTGCATGTAAGCGGCGTCAAGATCGGTGAGCGGCTCTTTGCCAAGTTCAGCAAGAGATGGCACGATCTCTTCGAAGGAGTTCTCTGGCGGTTTATACCAGATGCGCCCGAAAACGCGCATATCTTCAAAGATTAGTTGCTGTCCATCATCGAGCAAAAAGCTCAGCCTTGAGTGTTTGCTGGTTGGGGCTCCTTGCGCTACAAGCAGAAAACGTCCTGACATGCGCAAATGGACAACCAGTCCAGCTGAGCCGCTAAGGTCAAAAAGCAAGTATTTGCCTCGGCGAAAAATCCTGATAAAGCTCAGCCCGGTCACTGCTCGAGCAAAATTTGAGGCTGAGGGAAAAGCCACTGAATCAGTTCTCAGCACCTTTACCGAGGAGATTTTCCTGCCTGGAAGATTGCTTGTCAGATCTTTGACGATTGTTTCTACTTCTGGAAGCTCAGGCACAGACTGGGTTCCTGGAGGAGGATCAACAATCAGTATAGCCAGCCAGTGTTGGGAAAACATTTTTTTGCCAACAATTTGCCAGATTTAGTCGTTAATATCCTGCCCAACTCGACTTATCAAGTAGCTGCCTGCAAGGGCGGTGCGGCTGCTCAACTGAACACATCTATTCTGGCAAATTGGGGTTTCAGGTATGCCCGAACGCGACGTTTTACAGCAGACAAGCAAACATAAGGATGACAGCGCTCTTCTCAATCTGGAAGTGCAGATAGCAGAGCACAAAGAGCACGATCGGCAGGAGAGCGTGCTCGGACAGCTCCTGCGGGCGCTCTGGGGCCGACCAGAGCAACTGACGGTGGAAAGCGCCCAGAGGTACATGGATCTAGCCAAGAAACAGGCTCACAGGAACTCGGGCCGGCTGAGGGCGGCAATTGCTGATGCCTCCAGCTTCCTGATTGAAGCCGATCGGCAGTCACTGACTATGAGCGATGAGGCGGCCGAGTCCGCCGCCGGCTTCATCAAATCTACTGCTTTGTTCATACCGGGAAAATCCGGCTTCCTTTTGTCCGGGGCCGCCTGGGGCGTCGATGAGCTAAGAGGTGGGCAGTCGCTGGATGCAGCTGCCGCGCAGATGTTTCTCGGCGCCGTCAAAGGCAGTCTCCTGAAAGCTAGCTCTCTTTCGCTTGGAAAGACGAGCCTCTCAGCGTCCTGGCAAGGTATCGGGCTTGGCATATCCTCCCGCTTCATAGATGGTGCTTTAAGCCCTTGCAGTTATACCGATGTCCGGACAGGCAAATCTGATTTTCTCGGAGGGCTGGCCAGTGTCTGGCGCACAAGCGTTGACAGGGAAAAAATAGCCTCCGATCTGTTTGCTGGCATCACCGGACAGGCGATAGCAGGAGGCGCCTGCCGTCTGGCTCCTGGCTTGATCGCCAAGGTATCTTCTCTTTCCGGGGTGATGACCGGCGTCAGTTTTGGCATGTCTTGCGGTGCTGCCGCAGAAATCACGAACGAACAGTCCTCGAGCGGGCAGCTCGACGTGATGAGAATCTGCCAGCATGCTGCTGTGCAGGGGCTGCAAGACGGACTGTCCGCTCGTCTTGGGCGAGCCTTCGGTCTTTCAGAAACATCCCTTGCTGGCTCTGTCCATGCTTCGAGGGCAAGAGGTTCTGAGGCTTCTCCCTCATCTATAGAATCAGCAAAGGAGAAATTTGATTTTGGGGCTCCGGAGGTTTTTCTTCCGAAAGATGTTGCCCCTGCGGAAAGGCGACTTCAACGTGCTCGCGGTCAACTTATGCAGGCGTTCGGGCAAGTGTCGGATTTGAAAACTATCGGCGGCACTGCCGAGTGGATGACAGCTCTGGAGA
Source organism: Candidatus Melainabacteria bacterium (assembly GCA_023250095.1). Taxonomy (GTDB): domain Bacteria; phylum Cyanobacteriota; class Vampirovibrionia; order Obscuribacterales; family Obscuribacteraceae; genus JAHFBI01. Next base: position 15,497 of record JAHFBI010000006.1, on the reverse strand, counting down.
AGCGGGCAGCCGAGCAAGGTGTTGCGGCGCGGTCTCTGGCGTGCGGCTATCGTGAAATTGCTACTTTGCTGGATACGCGACAGTCCCCTGAGCAGCTGAAGCTGAATGCTGTTCTCTGTCAACAAATATTGAAACAGGCAGCATATCCTTACTTGATTAATCAAGGCGATTACAAAACCTGTCAGGTAGCTGCGCTGGAGTTTCGTACTTATCTGCGCAATCCCGGGCAGGCTATGCATCTTGTAGCCGAGGTCGCTCGCACGGGCAATTACAGATGTGCCGATGGCGACGGCTCGCCTATTGTGATTGATCGTCAAAGCCTGCTTCCCCTGCCCTTGTCGGAAGATCCGTACAAGGGTGAATACCGCAGTTATGCCAGCCAAATTTTTCAACTGACGGCAGCTAATGTTTTCTGGCAGCGCATGAACAGGACCGAAGATTATAAATGGGTGCCGCGTGGGGCCATCCGTTACGAGCACTGGGCGGCCGGTCCGGACCTTTGCTATGAACGTCTTGTCGATTATTCAGGCAGCCGTCCGCATAAGATCGACACTTCGCCCTGCCTGTCAGTACAGAACCTGGAAGAAATAAATGCGCATATCACCGGGCGCCTGGAGTATTTCGCGCTTGGGCGCGAGCAAACCGAGCAGTCCTTGCGGGCAATCTTGCTTGAGCGCCAGCGAGCGGGAGTGCTGCCGCTGGTGATGAGTGTTCACTCTGGCAATCCTCCTTTCCAGACAGCGCAAGCTGCTGCTGCCGGTAGGAAAGGGGCCTGGCATGCCATCGCAATTACCCATTTCGAATCTGGGCGTGATCACGTTTTTGTCTTTAATCCCTGGGGTTGGACCCGCCAGCGTGACGGGTTGAGTCTTAAGGATTTGTCGCGCGCAACTTACAGTCCGAAAGTCTGAAGAGGAGGAAATATATGCAATTGAAAGCTATTGTCGACAGCAGCGGCGATCCCATGCCTCTGACAGATCTCGGGCAGGTGAGGAATATGGAGTTGCCCGCCGGGTGGTGTTGCGGGCGGCAGGAGGAAGAGCGTTATAGTCTGCGCGAATTCAACCCCCCTGGTGGAAACCCCCTTGCGCGTCTGACTTTCTATTATCGGGGCGTTGAGCTGGATAAAGAGTCAGGGCGGCGATTTCAGGAGATCCTCAATGAGCCTCCTCATCTTCTGAGTGCCGGAGAAATACGTCGCGTTGGACAGGTGTTGCGCCAGCAAGCTGATCCAAGAAGCTTCTGCGTGCAGGCTGTCTGGACCGCCTCCCTGAATGGGAGAACCATACTTCTTACATCCGGACACTGGTTGCTATACGATCAGTCGGCTTATGCGCTATATATAGATGCCTGTGGGACGGGGCGCACCGTGCAAGAGATCTATTTCACCGCGCCGCCGGTAGAATATTGCCGGCACATCGCTGATGTTTTGAAGGCGTTGTATAGCATTCAGTGGAAGTAGGCGCTCAAAGTAAGAAGTCAGCGGACCTGCTTCTGACCGTCTGACTGCTGGGCTCACTGGACCGGGCACTGTTTTTATGGCAGGAGGGAGCCCTGTCTGAGCGCTCTTGGCATTTCGGGACTGCCAGGTAGATCACAATAGACTGCCAGGATTAAGAAAGGTTCGCGTGGTAGTCCCTGTGGAGCTTTTCTCGTTTGTAAGAAATATGGTGGTTTTTCTGACAAAGGCGAAAAGCCACGAGGAAGGGGTGCGCGCCAGTGTTTTTTCAGCTTTGGTCCGGTCAGAGTCTGGCTTCGCGCAGGCGCAAGGAATTGGCTACGACTGAGAGAGAACTCATGCTCATAGCGGCGGCAGCAATCATAGGATTGAGCAGAATGCCGAACGCTGGATAGAAAATGCCTGTTGCCAGAATGATGCCGATAGCGTTGTAGGCAAAGGCAAAGAAGAGATTCTGGCGGATGTTGGTCATTGTTACACGGCTCAGACGGCGAGCCCGGACGATACCGCGTAAGTCACCTCTGATCAGCGTGATGCCGGCACTTTCAATAGCGACGCCAGAGCCGTTGCCCATGGCTATGCCAACGTCCGCTGTCGAGAGAGCGACTGCATCGTTGATGCCGTCACCGGCCATGGCGACTATGGCGCCTCCTGAGCGCAGCAGTGATATAACCTCCGCCTTCTGGATCGGCAGTAGTTGCGCGTGAATTTGATCTGGGGCGAAACTCAGCTGGCGTCCCAGACTTTGCGCGGTGGGCTGGCTGTCGCCTGTTAGCATAAGGACATTGATGCGATCTTGTCTTATTGCCATGAGACTATCAGCTGTGGATGGCTTGAGTGGGTCGGCGATTGCCAGCAAGCCAAGTAACTTGCTGCCGTCGGCAAGAAAAAGGATCGTAAGTCCGGCGGTTTCCTGGTGCTCTGCCAGGTCGAAAAGGTATTCGGCGGAACTGGAGCTGGTTGCGCCTAGGTCAGCAAGCAGCGCTCGGCTGCCGGCAGCGACACGGCGCCCGTTTATTTCTCCGGTGATGCCTCTGCCGGTAATGGACTGGAAGTTTTGGCACTGAGGCAAGGAAAGCTGCCGTTGCCGTGCTTCTTGGAGAATCGCCTGGGCCAGCGGGTGCTCGCTGGCGTGCTCAAGGCCTGCGGCCAGGCTAAGGACATCCTCTTCGCTCACGCCTGGCACTGCAACCACTTGGGCTAATTTAGGTTTACCTTCTGTCAGGGTGCCTGTCTTGTCGATGGCGATGGTGTCTACTTTTTCCAAAATCTCCAGGGCAGAGGCGTCCTTGATCAATATTCCTTCGCGGGCACCTCGCCCGACAGCCACCATGATCGACATGGGAGTGGACAGCCCGAGCGCGCAGGGACAGGCAATTATCAGCACCGATACGGCATTGGTAAGGGCAAAGCTGAGCCAGGGCTGTGGTCCCCAGATAGCCCAGAAAAAAAATGTGAATGCGGCTATCGTTATCACGGAGGGCACAAATATCGATGCAACTTTGTCGGCGAGGCTCTGGACTGGGGCGCGGCTGCGCTGAGCCTGATTTACCAGCTGGATAATCTGACCAAGCAGGGTGTCATTGCCGGTTTTCTCCACCTTCATCAAGAAAGTGCCTGTGCCGTTTATTGTGCCGGCGGTCACGGGGGAGCCGCAATATTTTTCTATGGGAATAGATTCCCCGGTCATCATCGATTCATCAACAGTGCTGTGTCCGTCCAGCACCACGCCGTCGGCCGGCACCTTTTCGCCGGGACGGACGCGCAGTCGATTGCCAGCTTTGATCTCTGCAAGAGGCACGTCTTGCTCGTCAGAGTTGTCCAGCACCAGTCTACCCGTTTGCGGTTTCAAAGCAAGCAAGTCTCTGATGGCACTGCCAGCTTGCCTGCGTGCGCGCAATTCGAGCGTTTGTCCAAGCAAGACCAGAGTGATGATGGTGGCTGCTGTTTCGAAGTATACGGGACTCTGTCCATGCAGGCAGAAGGATTCTGGAAGAACTGCGGGCGCAAGCACTGCGACCAAGCTGAAGGCAAAGGACACGCTCGTGCCCGCGGCAATGAGAGTGAACATATTGAGCTGTCCGGTAAGTAGCGATCTCCAGGCCCTCTGGAAAATCGGATAGCCGCACCATAGCACCACTGGTGATGCCAGCGATAACTGGACTACCTGAGACCATAGTGGTGGCAGGCAGGACCTCAGGGGCTGGCAGGGAATCATGTCCGACATGGAGAGGACAACCGTGGGCAAGGATAGCAGGAGCGCTATAAAGAAGCGTTGTGTCATCTCCGTCAGCTCAGGGGAGGATTCTTCCTCTGAAGCGTTGATTTCTTTGGGCTCCAGATCCATGCCGCACAGCGGGCAGGGACCTGGTCCGATTTGCACATGCAAGGGGTGCATGGGGCAGGTATATTCGGAGTCAGTTGACTGTGAGCCTGGACTGGTTTCAACGTTCCTAGCCTCTTGCCGAGGGTGGCTCGAACCGGCGACATCATCCGATTCGAGCCTGTCCTCGAATTGTTGTGGCGCCTGGGCGAATCTGTTCAGGCAACGCTGGCAGCAGAAGTAATGTGTGGTGCCCTGAAAAGATAATGTGTAGTTGGCGCCGGCAATCTCTACCTGCATTTTGCAGACAGGGTCAGTGGCACTGTCAAATCTCTTCTTACCGATCATGTCGTTGCCCGCCAGGCGTAAGTGCAAGTTGGGTGTAAGGCTCGGGTAGTCCGGCTCCCATAGAATCGTGTGAGAAGTCTGTGCTCGTGAAACCTCATCCTGAGGACAGGGGACTCAAGCAAAGAAAAAAGCTGTGCCGAGGATGGCATACACCGCCAGGAGCTGCACTCCTTCCAGCCAGTTGCACTCGCCGTCCATTGCCACATAGTTGAGGATGATTACTGATACCACTACTGATAGCACCTCGAAAGTACTGAAGTTGAGGTCCATGGGTTTCGGGCCCAGGAAGAAACTGGCAAAAACGAGGAGAGGCGCGACAAAGAGGGCGATCTGGGCGCCGGAGCCAAGGGCGATATTGATGGAAAGATCCATCTTGTTCTTGCGCGCCATCATTATTGCCGTGCTGTGCTCGGCTGCGTTGCCGATGATGGCGACGAGGATGACGCCGATGAATATCTGGTTGAGCTTAAGAGACTCGGCCGTGTGCTCTACACTTAGTACGAGCAGTTCACTGAGAACGGCTACCAGTGCGGTGGACACAGCCAGCGTGATTATGCATCGCTTCGGGCTCCATCCGGTGATGCCGATTGCTTCTTCTGCTTCGGCGTCAGTTTCTCTGGTATAGAGGTGCTTGTGAGTTTTCAAGCTGAAGAGAAGGCTCAAGAGATAAGTTGTGAACAGGACTATGGCGATACCCAGGGCCAGGTCGTCCTCGTTGTATGTGGCTTTGCTGGCGTAGTGAAATATGGCCGGGACGGTCAGACTGATAGCGCCCAGAGCCAGAAGTGTGGCTGAGGTGGTGGCGGCAGTGCGATTGAATGTTTGAGTGTCGTAACGCAAGCCCCCGGCCAGCATGCTGCCGCCCAGAACCAGAAGAATGTTTCCGATGATCGAGCCGGTTATCGATGCCTTGACAATGTCATAGAGTCCGGCGCGCTTCCCCCACTTTCTCGGACAGGGATTCGGTTGCCTGTCCCATCAACCCGGCCAGAGGAACAATGCCCAGGCAGGCAAAGAAGAATACGCAATCCTGCCAGTGGAAATAATGAGCGACTCCCGTCAATGGCACGAAAATCAGTAAGACGTTGAGGAAGTTCTGTTTTTTAATCCAGTTGGCAACGTTCAAGTGACAAATGTCTCCTGCTAATCAAACATAAATCATACTCTTGCCGGGCCCTGCTATCCTTGCTGCCGACGCCTTTTTTGCAGACGGTAGGAAGGGATCGTCAAGAGGACTATGGAGATTCTCAGTTTCTGGCAACATTGCCAGCTGCCCGCCGGATTGCTCCTTGTTTGCTCAACCCTTCTGCTGGGACTAAGGCACGGGTTGGATTTCGATCACCTGGCGGCCATTGCGGATATGACCGCGGCCAGAGTCAGCCTTAGGCAGGGGCTGCTCATGGCCTCTTGCTATGCTCTCGGGCACGCTGTAGTTGTTCTGCTGCTTGGTTTTCTGGCTGTGATGGTCGGCTTTACGCTTCCCTCCTGGATTGATGAGATCATGGAGCCGGTAGTAGGAATTACGTTGATCGCCCTTTCTGCCTGGCTCATTTTGTCCATCTTTGTTCAGGGAGAGCGCTTTCGCCTGAGAAGCCGCTTCGGACTCTTCTTAGCTGCTATCCAGTATCTCAGGCTCAAATTCTCCGGTTGCGCCTCTGTCTTTCCGCCTGGAAAGGAGCACCGGCACCTGCGTGATGACGGCTTCAGCTATCTGAGCTGTCTTTCAATTGGAGTCGCGCATGGCATAGGCGCCGAAACACCGACTCAGATTCTCACGCTCGGCGCTGTGGGCGCTTTCCGCGGGCAGGGGCTTGGTGTGGGCATGCTTCTGGCTTTCGTGTCGGGCATATTTATTTCGAATATGGCGGTGGCGGTTCTGTCATTGACGGGTTACAGGAGCGCTGCTGGGCGGCAGGCTATTGGCATCGGGCTCGGTATATTGACGGCGCTTTTCAGTCTCCTGGTCGGGGCGGCTTTTCTTTTCAAGCATGCCAGTTTGCTGCCCTCCCTTTCATAGCCTTAAGGGCGCACCCAGCCCAGGCATTCATAGTTGAGGACTGTCAGATGTCTTAGCAGCTGAATCAGGCACTCGGTGCGTGACTGTCAGTGAAGATTCTCCCGGGAAACCCTTTGCCTTAAGCCGCGACTGTGAAAGAATAGCTGTCTTGAAAATCTTTTTTGCCTCCCTCCGGCGCGTCCGGTGCGGGGACTTGGTATGGGAATGGAAGAGGGTTATAGAAAGTGGCTTCACACAAACATCTGGAATCTTTGATCGAACTGCTTAGCGAACATAGAAGCGCATGCAGATTGCCTGGGGCTGTGAAGCTGTTTGTTATTGGTCTCTCAGTGTTGCAGCTGTTTTGTTCATTCATTCCCTCCTCATTTGCAGGCGATATTCTGGCTGAGACAGCTCCAGCCAACGCCATTGATGTCTTGAAATTCAAGTCGGCGCCGATGGTTGCAGCCCCCAAGATTGGTCTGGCCCTGGGAGGTGGTGGCACCAGAGGAGCGGCACATGTGGGTGTGCTGGAGGTTCTGGAGAAAGAAGGAATCAAGGTCGACTATATTGCCGGGACAAGCATCGGTTCTATCATCGGCGGACTCTATGCTGCAGGTGTGCCACTTGAGACTATCCGCAAAGGGGTAGTGAGCGGGCAGTTGATGCATCATTTTATGACAGTGTCTCTTCCTGTGCGGGTACTTTTGGCGCCGGTGCTGTACGTACCCCGATTACTGGGCTCTCGTGCATATGACGGTCTCTACAAAGGCAATAAGTTCAGGAAATATCTCGAGAAGACATTGCATTCAAGCGACAAACGGATAGAGAATCTCAAGGTTCCTTTTGCTGCCGTGTCGCTCAACCTGCTGGACGGAAAGCCGTACATGATCCGCAGCGGCGATCTGTGCTATGCCATGCAGGCAAGTTCGGCCGTGCCCAGTCTCCGGAAGCCGGTTGAAATGGGGGACAAGCTTTTTGTTGATGGTGGAGTATCCTGCAATCTTCCAGTCAAGCAATGTCGGCAGATGGGTGCTGACTTTGTTATTGCTGTTAATGTCGACGAGCCCTTTCGCCTGGCGACGACCGACACGTTCAGAAAGCCGGGAAGCGTTGCGCGCCGCATGATCAAGTGGGATCTTTACACTATCGATAAGACTCAGGAGGAACTGGCCGATGTAGTTATTCATCCTGACACGGAAGGCATTATTCTCGTAAGCACCAGCAAAAAAGCCGCCATGCGCGCTCTATCTGCCGGAGAGCAGGCGGCGCGAGACGCCTTGCCGGCGATCAAGGAGAAACTGCAAGGACGCAATATCCTTCAGGCGGAGAAATAACGCAAGGGTGCTCAATGCCATCTTGTACGCGCCGCCTGGCTGGTGTTCGCTCTAAGATAGCCCCTAAAATTTCTCGGCTGCGAACCACTTTTCCTGAGGGACATTTTTAAGGGATGAAGTCCCGGTATGTCCCAAGGAGCTGGAAGAACGTTGAGGAAATATGATTACTTCTTGCTGGATGCGGGTTGTTGCAGTCTGACGAGCATCCATTGCTGTGTGCTGCTCTTGCCGAAATGGACGAGAACAGAACATTGGGCGTGCAAAAGATTGGCAACACCTGCTTCATAGACCACATCCTGACTGCCCTGGACGATCCAGGCTGCACGCATGCGCTTCTTATCGACGGCTCCTTGTACTGGCTTCACCTCGTTGGTGAGCAGGTTGCAGTAATTGCCGGCGATGGCACCGGCTTTGTTCACGGATAGTTGAAACACCGCTGTCGAGTCGGACTGCCCGCCCTGCGTTAGCGAGAATACGCCAAGTGACTTCCAGTCTCCCGTTGTGGTTGTCGTTGGAGCAATTGCCTGACTGTCCCCCGAAGAAGAAGGTAGCGGAAGTGATTGCGCCAGGCCCTGTGCTTGATCGTAATAGTCAGAAGCGGTGGCCACAGGCTGTGATCCGTAATAGACGGTGTCGTTTTGATAAGTGATGTTGTCACCATAATCATAATCAATCGGCGCATCCACATCCGGCACGCCCCAGAACCCAGCCAACTCCGGCCAGGTCGCCCAACCCCAGCCCCAACCCCAGTCATTTCGCCAGCCGGGCCAGCGCCAGGCATCGGGATGATTTGCCCACCAGGATTTGTCAAAGAGGTCCGGCCGCTGGAAATTTTTCCTGATAGTGCTGCCCCGCGAATTCAGGCTAGCGTTCGACACAGGGCTTGTCCTGTTGCCGGCAGGCATCAAGCGTTGAGCTTCCGGACCGCTGAGAGCTTTGCCAAACCCGCCATCAGTGGGCATTGCGCGCTGTACATCACTGATGCCGCTGTTCCAGGTTCTGTCGGCGGCTGCGCTGAGGTCGGCTTCTGAGGGGCGTGTCCATCCTCCGGAGTGCTCATTGCCCCAGTCGCCAAAGAAACCGTCCGAACGGTTGTCAAAACCATCGGTGCCTCTGCCGTCTGAGCGTGAGCCAAAATCATCGGATCGCCCGAAGGAATCAGGCCGGTCGCTGCCCTCGTCGCTTCTAAATTCGCCTGCATCGGGCATGGCGCGATCGAAATCACCGCTTCGTCCACCTGAATATCCGCCGGAATATCCGCCGGAATATCCGCCGGAATATCCGCCGTGAAAGCCGCCGCCGAATCCGCGCGCGCTTGCCGGAGAATTATCTACGCTCGCCAGAAGCAGAGATGATGAGAAGAGGGAAAGAAGAGCAGTGTGTTTGATTGATTTAGGCATAAGCCCTCTGGAGGATTATTTGTGTGGCTGGTCACGCTCTATTATTATCTCCGGCGTGTTTGGCAGCTGTGAGCCGCCAAGCTTGCGCTTGATCGAACGCCAGGAAAAGCTATCGCCGGGAAGCGGCTTGAAAACATAGGTAGCACTGCAGGTAGTGCCATCCGGTTCGATGGCACGGGCATCCACTCTCCAGCCCGGCGTATCTTTCACCCAGGTGCCTTGCCCGAATCCACCGTCTTGATCGAAATACCATGAAACGAACTTCTGAGAAACCGGATTCCAGCCGATAATTTGTGTCGCGCTTGCCCTTGCGCTGCCGTCCTCCTGATAGAGGCAGTGAATAAAATTGCCGGAGCCCGCCCAGTTGGCTTTCAGGTGCAGAGCTTTTCCGGGCACACCCTTGGCAGTCCAGTCGCCAATCAACCAGCTCAAGTCTTTCAGGCATTCATGACTTGATGGCAGAGCGCATGCCGTCTCAACCACAGCTGACATCAACCATTGGCCCGAGTCTTTTACATGGACGACCAGATATCGACTGCTGCTTCCAGGTGTTGCTGTTTGGCGCAAGCGAGCAGTGCCCTCTTCAATTGCTATATTATCTGAGGGAAACTTGAGCGACGCGATGGCGATTTCCATGGGTTGTCCGCCAAATTGCGTGAAATAAGCCTGATACAGCCTGGCAATGGCGTCACGCCCTTTGAACAACCGCCCCTTGGTGTCGGTCAGGGATCCTTCTTTTGTCCACATGTTGCTTATCGAGGCAGCGTCACCTCTTTCGAAGGCGCTGGCATATTCTTCGGCCTGGGTCCTCAGGGACTTTTCATCTTCGGCATGTTTTGCTGCTCTCGAAGCAGGCTCACTCTTGGGCGAGGCCTGCACTGCCGCTTGCGGCGTGGGCTGGGCTATGGCAGATACAGCCAGAACAAGGACAGCCAGCGCCACCTGCGACAGCTTTACCATCTTAACTTGCATCACACCCCCGTCGTTTATGCCAGAGCAGGAATTGTACTGTAGCTGGACCAATCAGACCAGAGAGAGAGCAGAAGAAGACGCTATTGACAGGCAGATGCTCAAGAAATACATTGCCCGATGGATCAACAGGCGAACCAATCGATGGATCAGCCAGCATGTCAAGAAATACTGAACGAGCGCCGGTTACATCATAGAAAGGCCGACCATCTGCTGATAGATTCGCTGGTCGACCATAGCCAGGAATTTGCGTCCATCGTTCAGTTCGACAAGCACACACACCTGCTTGCGATTGCCGCCGGCAAAATAGCCGGCGATCGCCCCGAGGGGACCGAGCAAGACCCCGCCTGCAATCGTCAAGCCCAGCGTCCTGGTGAGATCTTTGACACTCTCTTCAGTCTGGATTTTCAGTTCTTTAATCTCACTCATTAGGGAGACGCAGTCTACCAGCCCGGTCTTAGGGTCGGGCGTCATCATGCCGCCGTTAAAATCCCAGTCGCCGGCTTGCAGATCGCCGGCTATGACCTTGACCTTCTTCCAGTCGAGCTTGTTTGAAACCTCATCCTTCAGCTTATCGAAAAAACCGCTCATGACTTTCTGGATGCCTCTGTGAATTTTTGCCATGCTCTCTTAAGTTGTACCCGAAAACAACACGCCGGTCAAAAACTAGTTGTCCATTGGCAGAACGTCATCCGGGAGGGGATTACCTGTGCACGGGCTGCTGCCAGGTCTCTCAAGAAGGCAGGAAGGCTAGGCGTCCGGCAGGACAGTTCGCAAGTATGCAACCAACCGGAAGGCAAGTACGCAAAAGAAGATAAGCAGGCAAGCAGGTCACAAACCGGAAGACAAACAGGTGTGTAAGCAAGAAGCTGGTATTTTCAATCACAGCAGCTGATAAAGCTGCGAAATCTTTTTGTCCTGCATTTCGTCGAGTATTTCCTCAAGGGTAGGCACGAAGCCGGCTTCTTCCTTCTCGGCATGATTGGTGAGTTCGGTTACAAGAGCATTGCCTTGCGTCAGGAAAGTTCTCCACTCAGCTTGTGTGAGTGGACCGGTGCCGGACAGGGCTCTGACGATAACGGGTTTGATCTGCGCGACGAGATCCACTATCACTTTGTGATCTTCCAGGAGAATCTCTACAAGATCGCCGTAGCCTTCGCTTTCCATGAGAGGGAAAAGCTCTCTTTCTTCGATGGCGAAATGATTGGTGGTCTCTGTCTCAAGCCCGCACTTGAGATCACTCAAAAGCTTGGCTGACTCAGGCGCGGTCCAGTCCGGCTGCTGGTCTAGGCTGTAAGAGTGCAAGAAGTTTCGCACGCGCTTGAGCAGCGCGATGATATTTTCATGCTCGCGTGACAGGCGTTTGTTGATTTCATAATGCAGATGCATGAACCCTCCTTCAGCCCGTCTGGCTCGGCACGCGCTCCCGCTGTGCTACTGTCTTTTCGAGCCCCTTTATGAGATAAAACATTGATTGAATTACTGGTGCCTCAATATTTTGCTTCTGCGCATATTCGACGAGTTTGCCTGCCAGATGCCGAATTTCCGTTGGGCGGCCATTTTCTATGTCGACGAGCATCGAGGGCTTATGATTGCCTCCCTTGCTCAGGTATGAAATCGCTTCTTCCAGAAAATCTTCTTCGATGTCGATATTATTGGACCGGCATATCTGCATGCCTTCGACGACGATTGCTCGGACCATATTCTCCAGATCCTTCTCTGCCATGGCTTGCGACATAGTCATCCTGGTCAGAGTGCACACGCAGCTCAGCGTCGTATTGAGAATAGCTTTCTTAAAAACCCATGGGGCTATGTCACTCACGAATTCGATGCGTACTCCCGCTTCGGTGAGGTCCGAGGCGATTTGCCGCGCGAAGTCTGCGCGAGCTGGACTTTCGCAGGAGATAAAATGTGGCTCGTTGAGGAAATTTACCGTCACTTCGTGATCGTCAGGGCAATAGCTGACGCCGAAATTCAATACCATACGAAAGGATTGTTCCAACCCCAGCGCCTGCGCGATTTCTTTTTCAGTGTCTATTCCATTCTGGCAGCTTACCACGGGTTTGAGGGAGAGCCTGGAATTTTTGATGCGCGAGAGCAGCCCGGGGAGCGCATTGGTCTTGACTGAAAGTATGACGACATCCGGGTCTTGAGCGGCAAAATCATCAAATGATGTGTAGACTTCCTTTAAATGAGTTTCTGCCTTGTAAAATCCCACAATTTTTAGAGGCCTTCTCTTGAAGGACTCTACGAGTTCCTGGTTGGCGTCGAGTACCGACACCCGGTTGCCTTTTGCACTGAGGAGTGCGGCAAAGGTCGCACCGACAGGCCCGATTCCGATCACTCCGTAATGCATAAGCTGTTTCCCTCGTTTCACTTGTGTGACTTCAGTAGCAATCACCCAGACAGACAATCGTATTGGTGGGTGGAGGACAGCCTGGTTTGTAGAGGGCTTCGACGATCTCGCGCCGATTGTCAACTACTTTGTTGCGCACCACCTTCGAGGTCGGTGTCAGCTCGCCGGCTTCCAGAGACAGCGGCTGCCCGAGGACAACAAACTTGCGTACGCGTTGATAGCGCCCGGCTATCTCATTATTGATGCGCTGAACTTCATGGGCAAAGAGGCGACGGATGTCGGAGACGGATGCTATGTCGTCGCCTTCGGGAATACGCACCCCGTGCTTTTTGCCCCATTCCTCCAGAGCCCGTCTGTTGGCATAAATCAGCGCGGTGACGAAATGCTCCCCGCTGCCCACGACGACAGCCTGATCGATAAAAACGCTGCCTTCCACAAAGGCCAGTTCGATCTGTGCGGCAAATACCTTCTCTGCATTAAGAAGTTTGAAAACGCCGTCGCGGCGCCCATGAATGCGCAGACCATTTTCGTGAATCTCGCCGAGATCGCCGGTGCGGAACCAGCCGTCTTCGGTAAATGCGTGGCGATTCTGTGCCGGCAGGTTCCAGTAGCCTCTCATAGTATTGGGACCGAGAACTTGAATTTCTCCATCGTCAGCAAGCCGCACTTTGACGCCAGGGATTGGCCAGCCCACAACTCCCGGGACACGCTTTTTCTTGGGGTCGGTGAGAGTTACGCAAGGAGAAGTCTCGGTAAGCCCCCAACCTTCCAGTACGGGAATTCCCTGCCCGCAGAACAGCTCGGACACGTCGCGGGGAAGAGGGGCTGCCGCCGTGAAAACGAAACGCAGCCCCTCGTGAAAGATCGTCGAGCGGACCTGCGCGCTCTCCCGTATTTCATCGGCGAGCTTCTGATAAACGCCTGGGACGCTGAAGAAAATGCTGGGTTTCACAAGTGCCCAGTTGGCGATGAGCGTGTGGATGTCCTTCCCGCCGCTTTCGTCAAGTGTCATCGAGGCCCCGGAATATAGCACCATGAAGCGTTCGAACAAGCCGCCGAAAGAATGATGCCAGGGCAGGTAGGAGAGAAAACGGTCGCCAGGACCGACTCCCCACAACTGTCTGACAGCGCGCTGCTGCGATAGGAGATTGCCATGGGTAAGTTCGACACCTTTCGGGTTGCCCGTGGTGCCTGACGTGTACATGATCAGGCAGGAGGCGCCTTTCTCTATAGATTGCAGGGTCTCCATGAAGCGCGTCATGGAATCGGGATTGACGGGACCGGTAAGCTCGCTGTAAGGCTTGACCGGGATGCCGCCTACCGACTCGATGCCTAACTCCGAGGAGTTGTGTTCGATCAAAACCACTGATTCGAGTTGCTGGAGATCCTTGCAGTGAGCCAGCTTCATGAGCTGGAGCGGCGTGCTCACGGTCAGACGAGTGGCTCCTGAGTCCTTGAGGATGTATTCGATATTGTTTGGGAAATAGCCGGCAAAAATGGGCACGGAGAGAGCCCCGATGCACATTGCCGCCAGCTCGCCGACAAGCATTTCGTGCCGGTTCTCGGAGAGCATTGCCAGACGGTCGCCTGGTTTCACGCCATCTTCCAGAAGATGCGCGCCCACATGGCAGATCTCATTGAAGATGGAATCCCAGGAATGCTCGCGGAAATTGCCCTGAGGATCCTTGTCGCGCAACAAGGGCTGGGATCCTAACTGGCGGGCGCGCTCCAGCAGCATCACGCCGAGCGAGCGCTCGAAGTCTTCGAGCGGACTATCTGCACAAACTTCACGTAGCGCCCCACTGTTTACCATGACTGCCTCACCTGTCGCCCCCATGTTCGTCATCTCCCACAAAAGCTGTCTCTTCCTTTCCATCTTTCCATCTGTTGGTCTGTTGGTCGGTCTCTTTCGGCTACTTGTCCATTTATCTTTTTTCAATCAATTTTTCTATCTATCTATCTTTGTCTTGGATCCTCAATTGCTCCTTTCCCTTTCTTTGTCTCACTTGCTGTCTTCCTCTTTTTTCAGACGCCACAGGCTCCAGTGAAAATCGCTCGTTATCCGCCACAGATCTCTTTTCCCCGGAGACTTCCCGGGAGAGCTGGCAGTCCAGGATGCTCGTCTTCATCGTTTTTCACTTCTTCCCCACGCTCTTTTTTCTCGAGGGCGTCGAGGGCGTAAAGCGCGGCGCCCAGTGCTCCTGCTGTCTGTGGATGAGGCGGGATAGTCACCGGACACCCGCTCAACTGAGCGAGCTCTTCGGCCACCAACGGGAAGTGCTCGGCTACGCCGCCTGTGAGCACGACCTCGCCGCAAAAACGTTCCATCTCGAAAGCCCGAAGGGCCACGGCGCGCAAGACCCCGCGGGCAATACTGTCTTTGGCGCTGCCGCGTCGGAGGTGCTCGATGATCTCAGTGGCGGCAAAGACTGTGCAGAAGCTGCCTATCTCGACGACGCCTGCGGCGCAGGACGCCATGCTTTGCATTTGCTGGCTGTCGAGATCCAGCTGTCTGGCGGCGTTCTCGATAAAGGCGCCTGTGCCGGCGGCGCACTTGCGGTTCATCTTTGTGCGTCCGCGCCGCCCGTGTTCGTCGATGGAGATTATCTTGTTGTCCTGCCCGCCGATATCGACGACCGTTATTTTGCGAGGCACATGATAAAAAGCTCCGCGAGCATGGCAGGAAAGCTCGGTAACTGTCTGATCGGCTCGCGGCGCTCTCAGCCGGCCATAGCCTGTAGCTGTTATCCAGGCAACATCGGCAAGGGAGCGGGCGGCTTTTTCCAGAGCTTCCCTGATGGCTTTCTCGGCTCTCTCTTCGAAATAGCCTCCGCTTGTGAGCACTGCCTGTCCAAGCACCTGACGCTCTAAATCCATCACTACCGCTTTGGTAGTGGTAGAGCCGATATCTAGCCCGACGACACAGCGCATCCCTTCCATAATTCTAAAATTCGCTCAGCTGCTCAACAAAACCCTCAAGCGTTGTTCTAACCTGATCGGGGCTGTAAAGGCGAATATCCGCCACATCCCCGCCTATGACCACAGTTGGGATGCCAAACTCTTCCCAGAGACGCTCGGGCATACCGTAACGGCAATTGGAATTGTTAGGACAAGTCTTGCAGTCATGAAAAACGACACCGTCGATTGCGAAATCTTTGACGAGTTTTTGCAAAATGCTCATCTTCACATCGTCAGTGCGGTTGATGAAAAGTTCCGTATAAACGCGGGCCATCGACTCGTCGATATTGGAGGGGTCAAGTTTGTCGAAAGCCCATGTATTGCAATAAGTCGAGGCGACCACAGCCGTTT